>NZ_CP111044.1:0-320538 GCF_026250525.1 Chondrinema litorale | reverse complement strand
ATTCTACTGAGAACTAATTTTTACTTATACCAACCTCCACCTAATGCTTTATAGATTTTGGTAAGTGCTAAATATTGCTGCTTTCTTGTATCTATTAAATCCAATTTGGCTTCTAAGGCATTTTGTTGTGCCAATAATACTTCCAAATAATTGGCTCTACCTGTTCTAAATAATCTGGTAGAAATATCAATTGATTGATTAAGCGCTTCAACTTCTTCACTTTTAAAAGCATACATTTCATCTAGGTTATCAAGATTTACCATTTCGTTTGCCACCTCAACATAACCATTCAATATCGTTTTGTGATAGTTATATAAAGCATCTAATTGGTAAGCATTAGCCTGCTTAAACTCTGCTTTAATTGCACTTCTATTAATTAAGGGAGCCGTTAAACCTCCCAGTAAACCATATGCAATTGACTCTGGCGTTCTAATGAGATAAGAAGGATCGAAAGCATTAAATCCTATATCACCAGTAACATTTAGTGATGGCAAAAATGCTGCTTTAGCAGAAGCTACATCTGCTTTTGCTGCCATTAACTCAAATTCTGCTTCTCTAATATCTGGCCTGCGTTGCAACAAAGTAGAAGGAATACCTGGGGCTAAACCTTCGGGAAACTCATTTGAAAATAAAGCGGGTGATCGCTCTATTGGCTGCGGAAATCTACCTAACAGAAAGTTGATAATATTTTCTGTGCTAATGATTTCTTTATACAAAGCTCTTTCCATATTCTTTGTATTTAACAACTGACCTTCAAATTGCTTTACAGCCAACTCATTGGCCGTACCAGTTCTTTTCTGAATCTTTACAATTTCCAGTGCATTCTCTTGAATCTGTATGGTTTCACGAATAATTTCTAGTTGATTATCTAATGAAAGTAATTCGTAATAAATACTAGAAATTTCAGCAATTAAACTGGTAACTACCCAATTGCTACCTTCTACACTTGATAAATATCTTGAATATGCCGCTTTTTTCTGATTTTTAAGTTTTCCCCAAATATCGGCTTCCCAAGATGCAGAAAATCCTAAATAATAATCAGGAATTCTCTGTGTCATCATCTCACCGTTTACATACTGGCTACCTTCGTTGCCTGCCCAATCTGCTGAGTACTCGCCCAATCTGATAACTCCTGCAGAAATTCCAGCATCTACTGTTGGCAACATTCGCCCTTTTGCAAAGAGTATTTCAGCACGGGCAGCTTCAACTCTTTGCAACATGCTCAAAACATCAAAATTGTTGTTTAGAGCGGTATCAATAAGGGCAGTTAGTAAAGGATCGGAAAAACAAGTTTCCCAAGTGATGTTTATTGAATCGGTATTTGAATTAATTGATGTAGCATATGCTGCTGGCATCACTAGCTTTTTATTTTCATTTAATTGGCTAGTTGGTTTACAGCTATATATCATTAACAGGCTAAGCAAAAAAATGCTAGCTGACTTATTTAATCTCAACATTGATCTTAATTTGATTGATTAATTTCGAGTGTGTGATTACCCTCAATTTCATTGTTTTGTTTAAATGCGAGAGAAGCAAACATGTAATACAATCCGGGGATAACAATTACACCGAAAATAGTTCCGAATAACATCCCTCCTGCTGCTGCTGTTCCTATTGTTTTGTTTCCAATTGCACCTGCTCCCGAAGCAAACATTAACGGAATTAAACCTGCTGTAAAAGCAAAAGAAGTCATTAAGATAGGTCGCAATCTGGATGCGGCTCCTTCTATCGCTGCTTCTAATGGAGTAAAGCCTTCTTGTTGTTTTTGAATTCCAAACTCCACAATAAGAATGGCGTTTTTACCCAACATGCCTATGAGCATAACTAAAGCAACTTGTGCATAAATGTTGTTTTCTAAGCCAAATACAAATAGCAAGAAGAAAGCGCCAAAAACTCCAACTGGCAACGAAAGTATTACAGGTAATGGAAGTAGAAAGCTTTCGTATTGTGCGCACAGCAACAAGTACACAAACAACAAACAAATAATGAAAATATATACACTCTGGTTTCCAATGGCTACTTCGTCGTAGGTCATGCCCGACCAAGCAATATCGTATCCGTTTGGTAATTTTTCTTTCGCCACTTCTTGTATTGCTTTAATGGCATCACCACTACTAAATCCCGGAGAAGTGTCTCCATTTATTGTAGCAGAAGTATACATGTTAAATCTGGTAACTTGCTCAGGTCCTAATACTCTTTCAATCTCCATAAAAGCAGAATAAGGTACCATTTCTTCATCATCATTCTTTACATACAGCTTAAGTACATCTTCTGGCAAAGCTCTGTAACTTGGATGTGCCTGCACCATTACGCGATAGGTTTTACCATATCTAATAAAGTCTGATGCCCACTCACTACCCAATAAAGTTTGTAAAGTACCCATTGCATTGTTTACAGATACGCCTTTCTGAGCTGCTTTGTCGTAGTCTACATGCAGTAAATACTGTGGATAGTTATTATCGAAAAGTGAAAAAGCATTTTGTATCTCTGGCCTTTTTTCTAATTCAGTAATGAAATCTTTCATCACCACTTCCATTTTCTTGAGGTCGTCGTTGCCTGCTCTACCTAAAAACCTAAATTCAAATCCACCTGCATTTCCATAACCCGGTACAGCCGGAGGCGAAACAAAATCGATACTTGCCCCTTTAATATGACTGGTGCGTGCTTTCATTATTTTAGAAATTTCTGCAACAGATTCCTTTCTGTCGTTCCAATCTTTTAAATTGATAAGCACGGTTCCATAAGGAGAACCTGTACCATCTGAGAATAGGTTATTACCTGCCAAGGTTGAAACAGATTGAACTGCATCAAGCTTATTCGCTTCTTCTTGAACTTGATCTACAACTTCCTGAGTCCTTTCTACTGTTGCACCGGGAGGAGTTAAAACATTGGCATAAAGTATACCTTGATCTTCATTAGGAATAAATCCTCCTGGAACAAAAGAACTAATACCGAAAGTAGCAATACAGAAGGTAATCAGGATGCCAAAAGTAATTAACCTTCTGTTTACTATGAGTCCGATTAGCTTTCTGTACCTAATTGACATCCTGTTATACCTATTATTGAATCCATCTATAAATCTGGAAATCAATGTTTTTTTAGTGTCTTTCTGATGGTGTGTGTCTTTGAGTATGAGTGTACAAAGTGCTGGGGTGAGTGTTAAAGCAACAACTCCTGATAGTATAATTGCTACTGCCAATGTAACAGAAAATTGTCTGTAGAAAATACCAACAGGCCCAGACATAAAAGAAACGGGGAAGTATACGGCTGACATTACAAGCGTAATCGCTATAATAGCTCCCCCGATCTTTTTCATAGCTGAGATAGTAGCATTCTTAACATTAGCATTAGAAGATTCCATTTCGGCGTGTACAGCCTCTACCACCACAATGGCATCGTCTACCACAATGCCGATTGCCAGAACTAGTGCAAACAATGTTATCATGTTAATAGAAAAGCCGAACAACTGTATAAAAAAGAAAGTACCTAAAAGCGATACAGGTACCGCAATTGCTGGAATAAGTGTTGAGCGAAAATCACCCAGAAATATAAATACAACAATAAATACCAGTATAAATGCCTCTATAAAGGTTTTGAAAACTTGTTTCATTGATGCATCTAAAAAGCGAGAAACATCATAACCCATCGTGTATTCCATTCCGGGTAAAAAGGTTTTCTCTTTCAACTCCTCCATTTTATCCTTAATACGATCGATTACCTCTTGCGCATTAGAACCAGGCAACTGCTTAATCACAATCGCTGCGGAAGGTTGGCCATTTTCTTTGGCATAAGTATCGTAGTTTACCGTACTTAGCTCTACATCTGCAACATCTCCAACTCTCAGTATTTGACCATCTTTAGTCGCTTTTAGAGGAATGTTTTCATACTCCTTTTCATCTGTAAATCGACCAGTATATTTTAGAATATATTGCATCGACTGAGCTTCTTTCATAGAGCTTTGGCCAACAGTACCAGGAGCAGCTTCTACATTTTGATCTTGTAATGCTTCAATTACCTCATCGGCAGAAAGGTTGTAAGCAGCAAGCCTATCTGGCTTTAACCAAATTCTAATGGCGTATTCTCTCTGTCCTTTAATATCAATAAAGCCAACCCCTTTAATTCTTCTGAGTTCTTCGAGAATATTTATATGAACAAAGTTGTGGATAAACTTTTCATCCATTGTAGTGTCTGAACTGGATATATTGAGGTACATCAACATACTGTTAATCTCCTTACCCACCTTTACTCCATAAAGTCTTACTTCTTCTGGTAGTTTACTAATTACCTCAGAAATTCTGTTTTGAACGTTTACCGCTGCTGCATTTACATCTGTTCCCGTTTCGAAACTAATTTGAATGGTACTGGCACCATCGTTACCAGCTTCTGAAGTCATGTAGCGCATGTTAGGCACTCCGTTTACTGCCATCTCTAAAGGTCGAATTACAGCCTTAATAGAAGTTTCGGCATTAGAACCGGCAAACTCTGCACTTACGTTTACCTCTGGTGGCGCGATATCTGGAAACTGCGAAATGGGTAGTTGAAACATTGCCAAAAGACCCATGATGGTTATTACCAGTGATATTACAATTGATAATACCGGGCGCTGAATAAATCTGCTAAACATTAATAGATTTTTTCGTTAATGATTAAATTGTACGATGTTATGAAGTCTGTTTGTAGTTAGTTTATTTTCTAGCTGTAATCGCTAGGTCTTCGACCTAGTCTTCGGCCAAATCTTCCTTTGAGTCTTGGTCTATGAAGTTGATTAGTTTAGTTTGCACTTCGTCTCCATCTTTAACCAGTTGAAGGCCTTTATAAATTATCGCATCAGATTCTGAGAGATCATTGTCAATTACATATAGATGAGGAATTTCCATTAAAGGAGTTACACTTTTGCGTCTAACTTGATTATTCTCATCTACCACATATACATACATTTTATCCTGAGATTCTATAGTAGCAATTTGAGGAATGATTAAAACATTGCGAATGGCTTTTTTAATTCTTACTTTGCCAGTAAAACCATGCTTTAAAAACAATTCTGGATTTGGAAAAACCGCTCTAAAAGCAATATTACCTGTACTCTTATCAACTTTGCTTTCAACCGTTTCGATGACTCCTTTGTAGCTATAAACTTCATTATTTGCCATTATCAGAGATACCTTTTCTTCCTTATTACTACTCCAAGATGGCATAAAATCGAGGTATTCTTTCTCCGAAACATTAAAGTAAGCATACACTTCTTTGTTGTTAGAAATTGTGGTGAGCAAAGTACCATTTTCTACCAAGCTGCCGATCTTGTTAGGGATTCTATCGATCACACCATCAAAAGGTGCTTTAATTTCTGTGTATGATAGATTAAGCTTTGCACTGGCTTCGTCTGATTTTGCTTCTTCGATATGCGATTTTAAAGATTCCAGATTCGAATGCGCTCTTTCTAATTCTGTCTCCGAAACTATATTATTGTCTACTAATTCGGTGGCACTTTTCACTTCAACCTCAGCAGTTCTAGCTTCTGCAATGGCGCTATTTAAGGCAGCCGAAGCTTTCATTAATTCTACTTGATACTCTTGTTTGCTAATGGTAAAAAGCACTTGCCCTTTTTTTACACTTTCGCCTTCATCTACATGAATTTCTGTGAGATAACCTTCTACCTTTGCTTTTAATTCTACATGCTGTACTGCCTGAATATCAGCTACATAATCGGTTTTGTAAACCGTATCCATTATAACTGGGTGAGTAACTGGAAAGACGTTGTCACCTTCTGAGTTTGTTGCCAAAACGCCTTCATCTTCTTCGTTGAAACTTTCGTTGAAACTTCCCCAAAGAGATGCACTTAGAACTAAGGCTAATATGATTCCGAGATACAGTATAATATTCTTTTGCTTCATGATACCAATAAATTTTGAAACAATATTAAAGCTGTAGTCTTAGAATGATTTAAGAACCAGATTAGAATAGCATTAGAATTTTAATCCTAAGAATTTTGGTAAATGGATCGGGATGATGATTTTTACTTCAGTGCCCTTTTCCAACTCAGAATCGATTAATAATTTTCCCCTATGCAGATTAATAATTCTTTGAGAAAGAGAAAGACCAATACCAAAACCTTTAATTCCACGCACATTTGGCGCACGGAAAAAAGGTTCTGATATGTTTTTAAATGCTTCTGCAGGAACTCCGACTCCTTTGTCTTTTATAGAGATTTCCACAGAGCTATCTAAAACGGTCACTTTCACGATAACTTCCTGATTCTTAGAGAATTTACAGGCGTTATCGAGAATATTGGTTAAGGCTACTTTTAATAGATTATAATTGCCAGTAACAACCAGCTCATCATATCTGTCGGGTAAATCAGAGAAATCAAATAATATATTGTTCTCCGGGCGTGAACTATCTAACGCATCTTTTGCTTCGATTACTAATTCATCTATCCTTACAGACTCAATCATTAAACCTTCGTTTTTGTGACCAACCTGTGCCAGTTTTAACAGGCTGTTCACTAAAAGTTCTAATCGCTGAGCTTCTTTTTCTACTGTATGTAAAGCCACTTTGTATTCTTCTGCAGATCGCTCTTTGTTTAAGGTTACTTCGGTTTCTCCTAAGATTACTGCAAGCGGATTTTTTAGTTCGTGTGAAGCATTGTTTACAAAGTTATTTTGCTGATCAAAACTGATTTCTAACCTGTCGAGCATGTTGTTAAAAGTAATGGCAAGCTCAGCAAGTTCATCTTTTTTGTTTCCAGTATCTATTCGCAAATGCAGATTAGTAGCAGTAATCTCATTGGCTCTTCTAGTAATTTTAGAAATTGGTTTCAGTACTTTTCCTGCATAGTATCTGCCAAAAAGGTAGATCACGAACAATGACGATACAAAAGCAACCAAAAGGATATTTCTGAGGTTATTCATCTTGGCTTCTCCGTACGGGTTATTTGCCGAAACAACCACGATAAAATCACCTTCATTATCTGTGTAAAGTATGCCTACTCGGTAGCCATCGTCAAACTTTTGCTCTGCGTGTTTTTGCTTAAAAACCATTTCAATAAACTTGTCGGAGTATTTTCCATTTGATCTTTTATCGATGGTTTTTCTAGACACATTCACCTGAAACACAGCTTCCTCTTCTTCTGGAAGTATCTGATAATGCTTTTTAAGAATCTGGTCGTAAATCTGCTCGCTTACTTCATCCTTTTCCAAATAAGACTGACCTATAATGTAAGCTCTTTCAAACAAGCGTCTGAAAAACTCTTTTTCTGTATATTGATAAGAAAAAAAGAAAACTAATATAAAGATAATGGCCAACAGCGACCCTGTTAGAAGGGTAAATACCAAAGTGATTTTGCTTCTTATTTTCATTCTTCTTTCATAATATAGCCCATACCTACAACTGTGTGAATTAGTTTTGAATCAAAACCTTTATCGACCTTATTTCTAAGGTAATTCACATATACATCTACCACATTGGTACCCATATTAAAATTGATATCCCACACATTCTCTAACAAATCGATTCGTGAAAGTACAGTTCGCTGGTTTTTCATAAAGAATTCTAGCAAACGGTATTCAGTTGAAGTCAGTTTAATTTCTTGATGAGCTCTAATTGCAGTTTTTGCATTTTGGTTCAGCTCCAAATCAGCAATTTTAAGTTGAGTTTCTTCAGCAGGAATCCTGTTTTTTCTTCTTAAAAGTGCCCTGGCTCTGGCTAATAATTCTTTAAACTTAAACGGCTTTGCAAGATAATCATCTGCACCTGCATCCAAGCCTTTTACTATGTTATCTGTTGTTCCTAATGCTGTTAGCATCAGAATCGGACACGCTTTATGCAGACTTTTTCTAATTTTTTTGCACACTTCTAGGCCATTTAATCCCGGAAGAATTATATCTAGAATTATTAAATCTACTTCACTTTGAGCCAATAAATCCAAGCCAGAATTGCCATCATAAGCAACCAGTACTTGATATCCGTCTTCTTCTAAACCCTTCTTTATAAAAGCAGCTACATTCTGCTCATCTTCAATTAATAATATGTTGTTCATGGCAAAATCTCTAAAGATTTTATAAAGATAAAGAGCTATTTTGCCAAGTCGCAGAAAAAGAGATTAGAAAGTTATTAGAATTTTAATTTGAGAGGAATTGATGGGAAAGAAGAACTAAGTAGTAATTTTTGTGATCGGGAAAAAGATATTAATAAAATTGCTTTCGGTAGAGATAATAAGGTTTTTAATACGTGAGCGTTTTCTGACAATAACTTACGAATATCAAACCTCTGAGAAATTATAGCTTATTTGTAGAAATATAGAGTAGCAGAAACAAAAAAGATTGGGTGCAAATGCACCCAATCTTTAAAGAATATAACTTTAGTATTCATTGCATGTATTAACCTTAGCTTAAGTGCTAACCTGAATTTAACCAAGATTAATTTCTTCGGCCATAAATGGCTGGTTATACAATCTTTTGCCTGTAGCTTTATATAAGGCGTTTGCTAAAGCTCCAAAAACAGGCGGAAATGCGGGTTCCCCCATTCCCGTCGGATCAATATCATTTTTCACAAAATGTACATCTATAGATTTTGGCGCTTCACTATGCCTGATCATTCTGTACTTATCGAAATTACTTTTTTCAGGAATACCGTTTTTGAAAGTCATAGAGCCATAAAGTGCATTTCCGATTCCATCTACAATGGCACCTTCGCTTAGATTTATTGCTCCATCTGGATTAATTACAATGCCACAGTCAACCGCACAACTCACTCTAGGTACAACAGGTTTCCCATCTTCTATAGTTAACTCTAATACTTGAGCAACATAAGTATTATGGCAGAAATAAGCTGAAACTCCTCTACTTACATCATTTTTTTCTGTTGCCCAATCGGATTTATCTCTTACTAGTTTAAGCACTCCGGCAAGTCTATCAGCTTCATAATCATTATTCTCACCAACTGGGTTTTTCTGCGCTCTTTCTAAAAGTTCTAGTCTAAATTCTATCGGGTCTTTTCCAGCTACTTCTGCTAGTTCATCTAAGAAAGATTGTTCTGCACCAGCAATAAAGTTTGATCTTGGAGCTCTAAAAGAACCTGTTGTAATGTTGGAGTCTATTGTCCAATCTTCTGCCAGATAATTGTCTACTGCACCAGCAGGAAAACGATTTGCATATAATGGACTTTCTGGAACACCACCCGCATTTACATGAAAAGCAATGAGGTTATTTTCTTTGTCTAATGCTGCGCGATAAGTGGCACTGTAAGTTGGACGATAGATGCCCGATGTCATGTCGTCTTCTCGGGTATACATCAACTTTACAGGTGCATTTACTTTTTGAGAGATGAGAGCAGCTTCAATTAAAAAGTGTGCATAAGATCGCCTTCCATAACCACCTCCCAATCTCGTCATCTGAATATCTATTTTTTCTAGTGGCATTTCTAAACGTGCTGAAAGTGCCTTTTCTGTATATTCAGGTTTTTGTAATGGACCGATCAACTCTGCTTTTTCGGGAGTAACATGTGCAAAGAAATTCATTGGTTCCATACAATTGTGTGCTAGGAAAGGTGCAGTATAAGTCCGTTCAATCACCTGATCTGCATTTTTAAAAGCTTTTTCTGGATCGCCATCTTTACGTAAAACCTTAGCCGGTTTTTTCATCATCTCAGCCATATTTAACATATGATCTGTAGAGTTTTCTAAACCTGCAGGAATAGTTACAGTTTGCACATTGCCAAACGCATTTCTGGTAATTGTATAATCAGATATAGGCTCCCACTCTATTTTTAAAGCTTTTTTTGCTTTCATTACTTCCCATGTAGAATTACCTACTACTGCCACAACTTCATTAAAAGTACAGGTATCGAAATACTGCCTTTCATAGGTTTCATCAAAGTTTTTAACGGCAAATACATCTCTTATCCCAGTCATCGATTTTGCTTCAGCATCATCAATAGATTTTAGCTTCATTCCAAATGCTGGTGGGTGTACAATCATAGCGATGAGCATTCCCTCGCGCTTTACATCAATACCAAAAAGTGGTTTGCCTGTTACAATTTTTTTCCCTTCTACATTCTTTTTAGTAGTACCAATTATTTTAAATTCTTTGAGGTCTTTTAAGTCAACTTCTTCTGGTACAGGAATCGCAGCAGCAGCAGAAGCAAACGCTCCATAACTCGCAGATTTATTTCTTGACTTATGATGCAATGTACCTGCTTCGGTGGTAATCTCTTCTACTGGAACTTGCCATTGTTGGGCTGCAGCTTCTTTAAGCATATGACGGGCAGAAGCTCCCGCAATTCTTAATGTTTGCCAACTTCTTCTTATCGCCTGACTTCCACCAATAAATTGTCTAGAATATAATTCGGTGTTCAATGGTGCTTGTTCTACGATTACATTTTTCCAGTCTACATCTAGCTCTTCAGCAACGATCATTGGCATAGATGTTTTTACCCCTTGTCCTCCTTCTGGATTTGGAGAAATGATAGTAACAATACCATTATCTCCAATTTTTAAATAGGCATTTATATCAAACCACTCTTTAGGAACAGAACTTTCAGTTTCACCTTTAGGGCTAGTTTGGCAACCTGCCAACCAATTAAACCCGATGATCAAACCTCCACCAGCCATAGCTGAGGATTTTAAAAATGTTCTTCTGCCAAGAGATGTTTTGTGTTGTGCCATTTTAAAAAATGTTGTAAAGTGAAAATTATAACCAAATCGACATTGTTGTTAATTCTTATGCTGTAGAAGTAGATTCTTTAAAGTAAGCTTTACTAGTGAAAAGGAATAACTCAATTGAAACAATTTTGAATAAATTTCAGCTTAAATGCTTATTTGAATTATACATTAAATTTTCCTGAATTTAACCGGGCTTAAATCAATGTGCTTTTTAAAAAAGTTATTGAAATGCGTAGGCTCTGTAAATCCCAAAGAATACGCAATGTCTGCTACAGGCCAAGCGGTTTGTTTTAACAATATCTTAGATTCTTGTAAAATCCTTTCTGAAATAGCTTGAGAAGTAGTTTTTTGCAGTGTCTTTTTTACAATTCTATTTAAGTGGTTTACATGTATATTGAGTTGATCTACATAGTCTGATGGTGTTCGAAGGTTTACTTTTTGACTTACCTGATCTATTGGAAATTGCCTTTCTAGCAACTCTAAAAATAATGTTGAAACCCTTTGAGATGCATTTAACGATTGTTTTTCAAATGAGGTAGAAGGCAGTGTTTTCATCGCAAAATGGATCAACTCATAAACCATTGTTCTTAATAGATCATATTTATGCACATAGTCTGAGTTTAACTCTCCTAGCATACGATTAAAAATGGCAGCTACATTTTCATGCTGCTCATTTGATAATTCAAAAACATGGTTACCTGTCGGCTGAAAAGCAGTGTATTGGTTTAAATCTCCAAATTGATGGAAAAATGCCTGATTGAATATGCAAAAGTAACCCCCATATATCTGGTCTCTTTGTTCCCAACTATATGGAATCTGAGGATTTGAAAACACCAGTGCATAATCTTCTACTTTCACAACTTTATCGGCATAATGAAATTCACCTGCTCCCTCTACTAATGTTATTTTAAAATAATCTCTTCTTCTGAAAGGTGCTGGCTTAGCTCCAGTACCCACATAAGGATCAAGCTTAAAGACATTAAAATGCCCGATCTCCTGTTGAATATTTTTTGTAGGTAAGTCATCCTTTGCCCTATAAAAATCACTGATAGTTTCTACTTTACTCATCATTATAATGAAGTTTAATCTTCCTCACATCCAAGTCTTGATTTGGTAAAGATGTTGTTTAAATTCCTGTATTAGATTTTGCATTTAAAACCGAATCGAAATTTGTAACTGCCCAAAAAAAGAATACTTTAAAAACAAAATAGTTTATTTTCTAAGTTTTTAGCTCGCCATATTAGCCGATTAAATCGAAAAATTTATACGAACGAATATTTGAATTGTAATGTAAAAATTAATAGCCTGGAGAAATTAAAGATATCAAACAATTACTTACTATATTCAAACATTAGCACTGTGCTTAAGGCCATCTTATCAAGATAAACTTAAATAATTAGTTAAAAACAACTTAAACGATATATCAAAAAAAGAAATACTTTACTCCACAACGGAATAAGGATTTTCCAATAATCAACTAAAAGCAATCATATATTATGTGCTAGGGTTAATGTATTAAAACAAAAAATTAACCGATCAATGATCGGCCAATTTCCTCAAAATAATACGAATAACGTACTTAATTCTTAAAGAAACTATAGTAGGTATCTGGAAAAACTATGGCTAAATCCAGATATGTAGTTCCTTATATATCTATGAATTATTTGTATGTAAAGGTACCTGCTATAGCAAGCAAATTATAACAAATTTCAAACAATAGATTACACTTTTCAAATATATACATGTCTATAGCTTGATTTTTAAAGTAAAATTCAAGCATAACAGATTTTCTAAACTTTTATCAGACCAAAATTATTAGGAGCCAGAAATATTTAGCCAATAGGTGAATTTTAGGTTTAGTGATCTAAACCTCGGACTAAGATCATCTGTTTGATAATTGTCATTATAAACCAAAAATAAATCAGACAAAGGTGCAAATCTCCATTGCAATCTTGAGTTAATTCCTGAATTTTTACGCTGGTTACTATATTGAACTAAAGTAGACTGAAAGACTATTAAGTATCAATACCGGATTAAGTATATCTTGCGCATCGATCGGTTCAAAGAGCACATCAATTACACCATTGCAACCTAAATTGATGCCTATCTTTGTGTTTCCATCACTGGTATCGTAGATTATTGTAAACGTTTTTTTATTTCTCATTACCTTTCTTGCTTTCTCAAAGCATCCCTTCCAAACATCCTCCACTGATTCAACCAACCCAATTGCCATCGTCTGTAATTAACATTCTTGTTCTCAGACTCCTATATGATGACCCGTTTACTCTTACGATAGTAGCAAGAACAGCATTTTTTTTACTGAAATCTATTTGCTTGTAAGCTTCACATATTTTTTAGAGTTCTTTCATGTTTATTAGGGTTAAGTTATCGAATTACTAGACAGATGTATCAAAACAAAAATCTAATACGCCTGAAAGTCTGGCACATCTGCTTTTAAAGCAGGTTGTATATCTTTAGGTAAAATGGCTTCCCCTTTGTTTCCCCAAGAGTTTTTGATGTAGTTCAATAAATCGGCTACTTCTTCATCTGAAAGATTGTTAAAGCCTGTCATCTCTCCATTGTAATTCACTCCGTTTACAGTGATTTTTCCTCGCTCTCCCAACATAATTGCCTTCACCATTCTGTTGGTATCATCCAAATTATCTGCACCAGCTAAAGGAGGAAATACACTAGCAATTCCTTCACCATTTGCCATGTGGCAAGCCACACAGTTTGCACTGTAGATTGATTTACCTTTGGATATACTAGCTTGTAAATCGAAACTTTGCGAGAACGAAATTTGACTTGCTAAAAGCAAGCTAAAAAGCGCTATTAAATGTTTAGTTGCCATGGTTTTATATTTTAAAAATTTACTTTACATCAATTTAAGCATTGGTAAAGTCGAATGAAAATTTTCGATTTCATTTGACCATGAAATTATATAAGTAATTAAAAAATTTACCTATAAACTTATTCTAAAAATTCTACCATTTGCTTCATCGGTTAAGGCATACAAAGAACCATCGGTTCCTTCGAGCACATCTCTAAATCGCAAACCTTGACCTTCCAACAATCTTTCTTCACCTACAACCATATTATCTTCAATCACTAATCTTACTATATGCTGACCACTTAAAGCAGCCAAAAATAAATTGTCTGTCCATTCGCTAATCATGTTACCTGTATAGAATGTGATTCCACTAGGCGACACTACTGGATCCCAATAATAAACAGGTTGTTCCATGCCATTTTGTTGGGTTAAACCACCACCAATAGCATCTCCGCTGTATTCAAGTCCATAAGAAATTGTTGGCCAACCATAATCTCTACCGGGTTCTATCAAGTTAACTTCATCACCACCTCTTGGGCCTAATTCTGCTTCCCATAAATCTCCAGTAGAAGGGTGAATGGCTAAACCCTGTACATTGCGGTGTCCATAAGAATAAATCTCTGGTAATATATCATCTTGTCCGATAAAAGGATTTTCTGAAGCAGGCTCACCATCGGTTGTAATTCTTAACACCTTGCCAAGGGCTGCATCTAATTCCTGAGCCTCTGGTCTTGTTACCGTACTAGATCGTTCTCCTGTACTTACAAACAGATTTCCTTCTGCATCCCAAGCCAAACGAGAGCC
Organism: Chondrinema litorale; assembly: GCF_026250525.1. Taxonomy (GTDB): domain Bacteria; phylum Bacteroidota; class Bacteroidia; order Cytophagales; family Flammeovirgaceae; genus Chondrinema; species Chondrinema litorale. The sequence continues at coordinate 306,247 of NZ_CP111044.1, read as the reverse complement.
ATAGTGTAAAGTACTATTAAACTCTGGAATGGCGGTGTAAATAACTGTAGCATTTTCAATTTGTGTTTCATCATCAGATAGTCGCCCTTTGGCTACGGCTGTAGCAGTTCCATCTCCTCCATCTTGCGAAAAACTCCAATAAATCATTCTATTATTGGTAAAGTCTGGATCAACAGCCACATCTAAAAGTCCTCCTTGTCCAGAACTATTTACTGTAGGAATGCCAGAAATTGCGCTACTCACCTCTCCTGTTTGAGATACAATTCGCATCGTACCGGCTTTCTGTGTCGCTAATATTCTGCCATCGGGTAAATTTACCATTCCCCAAGGACTACTCAAACCATCTGCTAAAACTGATACAGTATATTCAGTTTCTGTTACCACACCATTAATTCTAGTTTGCCCATCAAAAGCAGAAGAATAATTGGTGTTGGGAGGGCTGGTTTCAACAGATGCCATTAGAGAATCTGTTGGTGACGGCGTATCATTTGGATCTGGATCGCTATCTTCACAAGAAGCAAATAATGAAACAATGACTATAAAAAGTGGCAGGGAAAATCTCAGAGAATAAAACATATTGTTGGTTTAGTTGAAAAAATTGAGCTTCAATCAAATGTAGCTTATAAGCATTCTATAAAATTAATTAGTTCAAACAATTAGCTACATAATTCAAATATTGCTAATTACTTATTGGCTAACCGACATTATTAATGTCAATGTTTTTTAGGACGCGACTTAGACCATTACCTACTTGTAATTGTAGTTTCATTTTGTATGATAAAAAAGATAATCAATAGCAGTTTTTGCACCAATTATTTTACAGATTTATTAAAATAATTATTCTCTTGTGGTTTCTATGCTTCAATTCAGATTCTAGCTAAATACTTACCACACTTAACATTTACTCATTCCTATAACTTAATATTATCACATAACTTACGTATTTTAACCCACACCTAAACAAAAAACATTCTCATTACACACTTGTTAGTTTTATTAAAGATGTTAAAGTAAATGAATTTGCTGTAATATCTACGACCTTAACTAACGACACATGTTAAAAAAAAAGAAGATATTTATAGCTGCTAGCTCTGTGATTATGCTTATTATAGTATTTTTCTTATCTAAGAATACTGATGCAGTTCAGGAAATAAAAGAAGCTGTAACACCCAATATGTATTTAACCAATATACAGATAAATAACATCACAAGTGAACAAGCAAAAATGGATATGCTCGTATTATTTGATAATCCACTTCCTGTTGGTTTGTCTATAGATAGTATATTTTACACCATCTTTATAGAAAATACTTTGATTGCAAAAAACACCTACAGAGATCCTTTACAAATAGAATCTGGTGATAGTGCTACTATCTCTTTACCTGTAACCGTAAATGTAGATACATTAAATGTGCTCTTAAAAGAACTTGAAGCAAATGGAAAAGATAGTGTAGATTATGCAGTAGTTACTGAGTTTAAGGATAATAGCATGCTTACTCCTGAATCTTTTAACCTACAGATTTCTAAAAAATTACCACTCGTAAAATTTCCAGAAATACAGATTCAAAACCTCAAGGTAAAGCATGTAGGGCTAAAAAACACTGAGATAGAAGTTACATCTAGTATTGAAAACCCCAATACATTTTCAGTTGGTTTGCAAGATATTCAATTACAGTTACAGCTAGATGATAATAAAGTACTAAAAGGTACAAAGGATGGTAATATTGAGCTTCCTTCTAAAAGTACTACACCAACCTCATTTACATTTTCAATTGCACTTGATGAAGCTATTAAAAGCTTGATTGATCTCATACAAGAAGGAAAAGATTTGGAATTTAGTTTTAATGTAGATGCTGATCTTGTGTCTGATCAAGAGATATTAAAAGATGGAAAAATACAGCTTCAGATACAAGAAAATTTACAAGATTTACAAAAGTTTGCTAAATCTGAAAAGTAATAATTTATAAGATTTCATCCTCTTACTCTTTAGTTAAAACACTAGATAAAAAAAAATGAAATGGATAACTCCATTTCATTTTTTTGTGTAAATCTTTGCCTTTTAAATAAGTAAGCAACTCTTCTGGAAAGTCTGTTTGAATTACATTGATGTGCTTTTGTAACAATAAATCGAAGCCTGAGTTTTTGCTTTTTTCTTCCATTTCATCATAAGTTCCTAAAGCGTTTATCCAAACTCTCACACCTTCATCTAACATGGCTGTCATTAAAGAATCTGTATAAAACTTATGGTCTGTATGGATGATTTTAATGTAATCGTACTTTAAAATAGCATTTACATCTTCTTCGCTGTAAGCTCTGGGCATCAACTTAATTTCTGGATTGAGTTGATGCAACTGAGGAATGTATTTATAATCGTAGAGATAGAATAAAACCTCATGTTCCATATCTAGCTTTTTTATAAGCTCATAAGTTTTAATTGCATCCGCTTCTTCTGATAATTTAAAATCGATGTCAACCATTACCTTTCCTTTTGCTGCTAGCAAAGCTTCTTCTAAAGTAAGCACTTGTTCTTCTGTTGGTTTTTCATCATGAAGTAATTTAAGCGATCTAATATCTTCAAAAGATAATTCTGCTACTTTACCAGTGCTATTTGTAGTGCGATCTAAAGTTCGATCGTGCATAATAATCAAACTATCATCACTGGTTTTTCTCACATCAATCTCGATAATATCCACTCCTAATCGGATAGCTTCTTTGATTGAAGCCAAAGAGTTTTCTGGATAGTTTTGATGAGCCGAGCGATGGGCTGCTACTAAAACATGTTCTGGATGCGCATTAAAATCATCCACTATTTTATCAGTAGTTGGCACCTGCTGACAGGCACCAACTATACTGATAATGATTATAAAAAGCTTTTTAATATCCGTCATTTTGAGGGAAGTCTATTGTAGTTAAATCTATTTGCGCTTGCGGAATTGGTCTCAGTGTATGGTAACTTTCAATACTTGCAGAACCATTTTCATTATAAGCTTTCACTCTTTCAACTAGTTTTCCTGTTCTTGCTAAATCCATCCAACGCATACATTCGCCGCCTAACTCTCTTGCTCTTTCATCCAAAATGGCATCCATATCCATATCGCTAGCAGTAGCTAAAGTAATGGTTGTATTCTCTTTAGCCGCTCTGCTCCTAACCACATTTAAATAATCCGCTGCTTCTTGTGCATTGCCTTGCATTACAGCCGCTTCAGCAGCCAACAAATAAGTTTCAGACAATCTAAAAACAAAGAAATCTCTAAAACCTCTGGTGTCTTGATAACTTGCTCTTGTTGGATCGTCGTGCTTCTTTAACCCCCAGTGCATGGTGTTGTTATTTGGTGCTACTTTAGAAAATACGCCATCCTCAATTTCCCAAATTACAGTATCGCCAACTGTTGCACCTGCAGGCAAAGAAGACTCATCGTTGTAAAACCAAACCGAACGGAAAGTAACATCAAACCTTGAATCGTTGGCATCAAACAAATTGCGATAAAACTCTGTAGGTCTAAATCTGGTATATGGTCTACCACCTTGAGTTAAATCTCTCACTAATCCATCGAACTTATCGTAGGCTGGCGTAAAATATAAGTGACCAGTATTTCCAGAACCATTGTTTAGCGCATCAGTCGTGTATTGCGTGGAGAAGATTATCTCATCGTTTTCTTGATTATCGTACTCAAAAACATCTGCATAGATAGAAAGCAATTGATACGGGCCTTCATTAATTACTTTAGCAGCAGCAGCTTCAGCACCTGCATAATCTTGAGTTAATAAAAGAATTCTAGCTAACTGATGCAATGCTGCACCTTTGGTTATTCTACCATAATCTGAAGAAGACCAATCGAGTGTTTCTACTGCAAACTCTGTATCCTCTTTCATTAATTGCCAGATCACTTCTTTATCTGTTCTGCCATCTTCGGTATTTACACCTTGTGTTTCAGTTTCTCTCAAAACTACATCACCAAATTGCAAGGTTAACCAGTAGTAATAATGCGCTCGTAAAAAGCGAACCTCAGCTTTAAAAGTTTCTTTTTCGCTTTCAGAAATACTTTCTACACTTTCGATTCTATCTAACACTGTATTTGCTGCATTGATACCCATATAGCAATCTGTCCAGATATCTTCGATATAACCAAGTGATGAGTTTAAATCTACTGAATAGTAGTCCATCGCTTTGTAACCTCCATCTTTACCATGCTGAAAAATATCGGTACCGAATGTGTTTAAAGTAAAACCTTGTTGTGTTCCGTAAAGCTCACGCAATACAGAATAAACACCATTTACACCATCTTCAATACCAGAAGCAGAACTGTAAATAGTATCTGGCGTTGCCTCAGAAATGGGCTCTTCTTCTAAGCTACAAGCACTTAGTAAAGTGATGAAACCTAAACCCAGAATTACAAAAATCTTATTCATTGTATTCATTTTTATAAATGTCTTTTCTATTGAATTTAATTGCATGTTTGAGATTAAAAGCTTGTTTTAATACCTACTGAATACATTTTGGTAGATGGATACAATGCTCTTTCTCCATTCGATTCAAACTCAGGATCAAAGCCTTTGTAAGAAGTAAATGTGAGTGGATTCTCTGCAGTTAATGTCACTCTAAAAGTGTTAAGCCCAATCTGATTGATAAAGTGTTCTGGGAAATTATAGCTCAAAGCGATATTTCTCACTCTCACAAAACTTGCGTCTCTGTACATCAAAGTAGAGCCATTGTTTACACTTTCTTGATTTACATCTGGTCTTGGATTATCGTTGGTTGGGTTTTCTGGAGTCCAGTAATCTACATCCAAGTTGTTGTATCTACCTGCCAATCGGTTATTGTTATTATACCATTGAGACTGAATCAAATAGTTTTGGCGAACATGGAAAACGATTGAAAGCGCTACACCTTTGTAAGAGAAACGGTTGGTCATACCTCCAATCCACGAAGGTGTTGAAGAACCTAAGATTACGCGATCATCTGCGTTGATTTGTCCATCTTCGTTTACGTCTTTCAACTTAATATCACCCGGAGCATAACCGTAAGAATCTGCTACGTCAGTCTCTTCTGTTTGCCAAATCCCCACTTTCTGGTAATCGAAATAAGTGTTGATTGAATGCCCAATAAACCAACCGTTACCAATATCATCTGTTCCATCACCAAAGAGCTCGGTAATTTTATTATTGTTTTTAGAGAATGTAAGATCGGTTTGCCATTGGAAACCATTGTTCGAAGAAGTGATGTTTTTGAATGAAAGTTGAATATCCACCCCTTTGTTTTCTGTTGCTCCGATATTCTCAAAAACATCTGTAAAACCTGAGCTAGAAGGTAAGCTGCGAGATAAAAGTAAATCGTCTGTTTTTGCCATGTAATAATCCACTGAACCGCTTACTCTAGTATCCCAAAAAGCAAACTCGATACCTGCATTTAACTGTTTTGTGGTTTCCCATTTAAGATTCGGGTTAGAGATTGTTCCCGGTTGGAAACCTGCTGCGCCAGTTGAGCCAAACACATAAGAGCTCTCTTCTAATGTACTAAATGTTTGATAAGGAGAGATCGCAGTATTACCAGTTTCACCGTAACTAGCTCTTAGTTTTAAATTGCTTAGCATGTCTACATCAGCTAAGAATGGCTCGTCTGATAATCTCCAAGCAACTGCTGCCGATGGGAAAAAGCCCCATTTTTCACCTTCTGCAAATCTCGATGAACCATCTGCACGCGCAGTAAAGGTGAATAAATATCTATCGTTAAACTTATAGTTGATTCTGGCTGTGTAAGAAAGCAACTCCCATTTCTGATAGTTTGAATTTACATTTAACACTTCACCTGCAGAGCCTAAATTATTATATCCTTGAGAATCGTATGGTAAGTCATTTACATTGATAGAAGAAGTTCTGGTAACTTGTCCCTGATAACTTTGAACCAATGTAGTTCCAAATGAATGTTTGCCAACTTCTTTGTTGTACGTCAACATGTTTTCAACGGTGATCGATTTCACATCTGAATCGCTGGTTCCTGCCAAAGAAGTACCTCCTTGAGACTGTGTGGTTTCACTTCCATAGAAATAACCTCTTTTATAAAACTTAGCATCTGGTCCAACATTTAAGCGATAAGTTAAATCTTTCGCTAGTTTGTATTCACCGAAGAAGCTAGCAAAAACTCTCGTTGTAAATCTTTCATCAACAGAATTGGCAATATCTGAAAGCGGGTTTACTCTTTGTCCTTCGTCTGAAGTTGGGCGGAATAATATATTCCCATCTTCATCATAAGGTTTTCCGAGCGGACTTAATCTCAACACATTATCAAACAAATCTGCTGCTGTGTAATCTTGCTTAGAATAACTCGCAAATGAAGATGCTCCAAATTTTAACTTATCATTTACTTGATAATCGAGGTTAAGTCTGGCAGAAGTTCTTTCGTATTTAGAAGAGCTAACAATACCTTGCTCATCGAAGTAATTACCAGAAGCTGCAAACTGCAATTTATCACTTCCACCATTTAAAGAAAGTTGGTGATTTTGTTTGTGACCCGCTTCAAAAGTGAAATCTTGCCAATCTGTATAATCACCTGTTGCTAAAGAATTTAAGGCGATGTTATCAAAAATATCTTCGTCATCTGGATAAGCGCCAGAAGCTGTTCGCTCTGCTTCTCTTCTTAGTTGAGCAAATTGAGAACCATCCATTAAGTCTAATTTCTTAATCACATTGGTTACGCCATAGTAGCCATCGTAAGAAATAACCGTTTTACCATCGTGACCTCTTTTGGTAGTAATTAGAATTACACCATTTGAAGCTCTAGAACCATAAATAGCTGTTGCTGAGGCATCTTTCAAAATCTCGATAGACTCAATATCATTCGGGCTAATGTCATTCAATCCACCGATAATTGGAATACCATCTAAAATGATAAGTGGTGAGTTATCTGCTCCAATTGAACGCTGACCTCTAATATTAATAGAAACTGAAGAACCCGGCTCATTACCACTATTATAAATATCTAAGCCAGAAACTTTACCTTTTAAAGCTTGTAAAGGGTTCGTTGTCGGAATTTCAGAAATATCTTCGCTGTCAACAGAGTTTACCACACCTGTTACATCAGACTTTTCTTGAATACCATAACCCACAATTACTACTTCAGAAAGTTCATCTGAGCTTGCTTTTAAAGCGACATTAAACTCAGTACGAGTACCTATAGAAACTTCCTGCGTTTCATAACCGATAAAAGAAAAAACTAAAGTGGCATCTTCGCTAGCTTCTAATCTAAAATTGCCATTTACATCCGTAATACTTCCTTTGGTTGTTCCTTTCACCAAAACGTTTACACCTACAAGTGCCTCACCTGTGCTCTCATCAGTTACTTTACCGATAATAACACTGTCTGTATTTTCTGCCTCAGTGCTATCTGCTTCCTTTTTGGTTACAGTAATGTTCGAATTGATTTGCTTAAATCTCAGGGCGGTAGACTCAGCTATTTTTCTGAGTAAGTCTGCTACTGAAATTTCTTTTAATTGGAAGTTGAATTTCGATCTATTTTCTCTTACTTCTTGATTGTAGATAAATACAAAATCGGTCTGCTTTTCAACTACCGAAAAAACATCGATAAGACCTGCATTTTTGGTGTCTACATTCACTTTTACTTTCTCTATGCTTTGGCTCACAGATGGTGCCGCTACCATTAACTGGATAGCAACCAACTGAAGAATAAAGACATAGCATATCTGTTTTGATAGATTTATCAATTGTTTTTGTAATTTTGTCATCATTATAAAATCTTTTGAAAGAGGTTTTTTTCTGCCCAGACCTGCTACAACAGGATTGGGCTTTTTTGTAGCTAAAATTTCTTACTCGAAGAAATTTTAATTCAATGTTTTAGATGCTTAAATCTTGTTTCAGTTTTTTTTCATAGGCATTATTAATTACAGTTTCCACCAGATAATGTAATCTCCTTTTCACTGGTTTTTTCAAAGGAAATGTTCTGCATAAATTTGAGACTCTCTAATATGTTGCTTAGTTCATCACTTTTGTATTTACCGCTGATCAAGCAGTTATTCAGTGAATTATCTTTGATGATGATGTCGATATCGTACCAGTTTTCTAAAGTATTGGCGACTTCTTGCATCGATGTATTATCGAAATAAAGGATATTTTCTTTCCAAGCTATTACTTTATCTAAGTCTACAGAAGCAACTGAAATTGAGTTATTTACCTTATTTAAAGTAGCTTTTTGATTTGGCTTTAGTATTTGATAAACTGATTGATCTTTTGTACTTGCTACCTTTACTTTTCCAGTCGCTACGGTCACCTGAGTTTGATCTTTACTTTTGTAGGCATTGATATTGAAAGAGGTTCCTAAAACTGTTGTTTCTAAATTGCTTGTTCTAATTATAAATGGTCTGCTAGTATCTCTTTTTACATCAAAAAAAGCTTCCCCTTTTAGCTCAACCACTCGCTGGTTTCCCTCAAATTTCTCAGGAAAAGTAAGCGAACTTGCAGCATTTAACTCTACAGTTGTACCATCAGTTAAAGTAATATTTAAGTGTTGCCCTCTAGAAGTTGCTTTAGTAATATTATTCGGCTGCACATTGTTATAATTAGCTTTATAGATGAAAAACAAAGCGCCAATTAACAAGGTAATCGATGCAGCAATTTTGAAAGGTGAAAAATAAAAAGTCTGCTTTTCGCTTATAAACTCCTCTTTATTTATATCCTTTAAAATTCTATTGTACAGTCTAAACTTTATCCTTTCTTCATCAGATAAATTCCAATTGGCAGTAGCATCTTGAATTTGCACACGCTCGCAAAACTCATTTAATACACTTATTTCTTCTTTTGTACACTTGCCTTCTTGGTATTTATCTGAAAGCTTAAAAAACTCTTCTTTTGTCATACTTTCTGGTTTTCACTAGCATGACGCATGTAAATGAACTAACTCACACAAATTTTTTGATACAAATGCATTGATAATGATTAATTCATAAAGTAGAGTTTTTGATAACACAGAGGTAATATTGAATTGATAATTTGATTGAGAAAGTGATGAGTCGGAAAAGTAGATTATAAATAGAAAAGCAATAGAATAGCCAAGCTACCAGAATTTTGTAGCACGTTTCTAATATGTTTGAGGGCAATAGATAATTGATTTTCTACCGTTCGGATAGAGATGTTCAAAGATTCAGCGATTTCTTTGTTGCTTTGGTGTTGGAATCGACTTCTTAAAAAGATTTCTTTACATCGGTCTGTCAATTGGTCAGCAGCAGCTTTAATGGTTTCTTCCAGCTCTTCCACTTCGTAAAGAATTTCTTCATCTACAACCAAAGAATCTATTATTTCTTCATTAAAGGAAGTGAATTTAGCTTGTCTTATTCTTGAAATAGCTCTAAACCTAACAGATGAGAATAGATAGTTCTTTAAATTATTAATTTCAAGCTCATTACGTCTAACCCAAACATTTGTAAAAACTTCTTGTAAACAGTCTTCGGTGAGGGCATTGTCATTTAAAATATTGAAAGTATATTTATAGAGCAGCTTCCAGTAGCGGTTAAAAATTTCATTAAAGGCTTGCTGATCGTTACTGGAAAAACGAAAAATCAACTCTGTATCTGTTATTTCTTTATAGCTCTTCAAAATCACTTTTTTATACTCTAAAAGTAAAATTTAAAGTAAGCAAAAGATTTTCAAATAGCATTGCAACTTATCATTAAGTAATTTTTAATTTTTATTGATGTGCGCTGTAATTTGTACTAGTCGCTTAAAAAAATAAAAACTCACCAAACTAATCTGATGAGTTTTATATTATGTTTTTTAATTCATATTTATATAAGAATATATCCTTTGTTTATCATCCATTCTTCTAGAATTTCTAATTGAAGTGGTAGTAAAGTTTTCTTAGCTTTGTTATATTCCTTTTTTAATAAAAAGTTATCAAAACTTACTTTCTCTAATATCACTTTGTAGTAACTTAACCAGGTGTTTTCCTCCATTTTTAATCTTGGAATTTATTGAAACAATAAAAAAATAAAACTTTATTAAATTCTATTTTTAATAAATTATATGTTCAATAACTCCAATTCTTACATTATAGTTTTAGGATTTTACTAAGAAAATAACAATTAATAAATACTTTACGATTGGGCGATCTTAGTGTAAAGTAGAAACCTCTATTCAATGTCTTGCAACCCCGATATAATTAATATTTGTCAGAAAAAATCTTTATTACAAATATTAAAAAAAACAGGATAACCAATTACAAAATGTAATGGAAACCCTGTTTTACGAATAATCTAATTTCTTAACAGGCTATGTATTCATTAATATGCTTTTTTAATAGAATTACATAATACACTTGATTATCTATGTTAGATTCAAAAATGGTAAAGTTGGCTTCTTTTTCTTGAATAGAAATTTTTCTATCTCCTTTTTCCCAAATAAAGCCATCTTTGTATTTGGTTATTAGCATATTTATTTCGATTTGTTGCTCCTTGTTATCATGCATTTTATCTAGGTACCCATTACCGTAAATTACCTCATTGCTATTGTTAAGAATAGCTATGCCATCGTAATCTTTTAAGAATACATCCATCAATACTGCTAGTCTGCTAGTCTGCTATTTGCAGTTTCCATTTGTGAGGTACTTTCTCTACCTATTCGGTTAAGTTCTTCTTGTGTAGCTTCTAACTCTTCTAGGTTTTGTCTCAGTTCTTCTTCGCTAGCTCTCATGTTTTCCGTCATCTTCTGAGATTCTTGTAATAAGCTCTTTGTTATTATGCTTTGCTTATTGTTTTTAAGGACAGAAGCTAATCTTTCAGCTACTTTTTCTATCAGTTCTTTTTGGTGAGGTTTGTAGATTTCTAAAGATGCCAGCTCTATTACGCCTTCTACTTTTTCATCGTCCATTACTGGCACAATAAATATATTTTTAGGAGGAATCTCCCCCAACCCTGATGATATTTTCGAAAACTCTTGTGGTATTTCTTGTAAGCAGATATTGTCTTTTTCCAAATAAGCCTGACCAATTAGTCCTTCACCCAGATAAAACGTTTGACTCAGATACTTTTTACGATCGTAGGCATAGCAACCTTTCATATCGAGTACATCTTCACTAGTTGCATTTTTATCTAATACAAATAAAGCACCTATATTGCTGTTGGTTAATTTTACTAATTTAGAAATTACATCAAGAGAAAAATCAGGAATAAATAAGTCAGCAATAATTCGAATAGTTAAAGAATAGAATTAAATGGTTTGATTTGATAAAAAAGGCTAGTTACCTCTAGCCTTTTTATCAGTCTACGATTTACAATTAAACCTAGCTAAAACTTTTAAAAACGCAGTTTAACAACACTATTACATTATAATATGTGTGCGGACACATATTATCTAGATTATTTATTATCTTCGCTATAATACATAGACATTCATATCAACTTAATACAATACTTAGCACATGAAAATCAAACCTATCTTCTATTTTACTTCACTTTTCTTATTGCTTTTGGGAGCATGCACTTCTGATAAGGAATCTACTTTTTCTGAAAGTGACATCAATATTATACCTCAGCCTAATGCTATTAAACTGAATAGTGGGAGTTTTACGTTCGATGAGCAAACTCAATTAGTAATTATCGATACTGTATACCAAGAACTTGCAAATGTAATCGCAGCACCTTTCCAACAAGCTGCCGGATTTGATTTAAGAGTAGCTAGTGAAAAACCTGCAACTAACTATATAGTATTTGAGACTTCTAGCGAATTGCCTGCTGAAAATTATACTTTAGACGTAACGTCAGATCACATCACTTTAGCGGCATCTGATTTTAACGGTTTTTTATATGGCCTAGAAAGCATTATACAATTACTTCCTCTTCAAATAAACAGTACTAGCAAAGTAAATAATGCAAACTGGGTAATTCCAAATGTATCGATCCAAGACGGCCCTCAATTTAAATGGAGAGGTTTGATGTTAGATGTGTCTCGTCATTTCTTTAAAAAAGAATATGTATTAAAAACCATCGATAGACTTGCCTTTCACAAATTGAATAAATTACACCTTCATTTGGTAGATGACCAAGGTTGGAGAATAGAAATAAAAAAATATCCAAAACTCACAGAAATTGGAGCATATAGAGTAGATCAGGAAGATGCTGCTTGGAATGCCAGAAGAAAACCAGAACTTGGTGAGAAAGCGACTTTTGGTGGTTTTTATACGCAAGAAGATATTAAAGAAATTGTAGCTTACGCACAAACAAAAGGTGTTGAAGTAATTCCTGAGATTGAAATGCCTGCACACGTAATGAGTGCCATTGCATCTTATCCCGAACTATCTTGCAAGGGTGAACCTATAATGGTACCATCTGGTGGTGTATGGCCAATTACAGATATTTTTTGCCCTGGAAAAGAAAGCACTTTTGAATTTCTAGAAAATGTATTTGAGGAAATTATCCCTTTGTTTCCATCGCAATATATACATGCAGGTGGAGATGAAGCTACCAAAACCAATTGGGAAACTTGCCCTCATTGCCAAAAGAGAATTAAAGAAGAAGGATTGGAGAGTGTAGAAGAATTACAAAGCTACTTTATGGAGCGAATGGAGAAATATATCGTTTCTAAAGGTAAAAAAATGATTGGTTGGGATGAGATTTTAGAAGGTGGTTTGGCACCAGAAGCAACAGTTATGAGTTGGAGAGGATTTGAAGGTGGTTGGGAAGCTTCTGAGCAAGGCCATGATGTAATTATGACTCCAACATCCTATTGCTATTTTGATTACTATCAAGGTCCGCAAGATAGTGAGCCTGAAGCATTTAATGCCTACCTCCCTCTTAGCAGAGTTTACCAGTTTAGCCCCGTTTTAGATAGTATGAGTGCTGAGCAGAAAAAACATATTTTGGGCGGACAAGCAAATTTATGGTCTGAGTTTATTCCAACATCATCTCACTCAGAATACATGATTTACCCAAGAATTGCCGCTCTTTCTGAAGCTTTATGGACAAATGCTGACAAACGCGATTGGTTAGATTTTACAAAGCGAATACAAACTCAGTTTGAGCGATACGAGTATGCAGGTATTAATTATGCAAAAAGTGCTTATGCTGTTATGGCTGAGGATAGTGTAAGTATGGATGATAAGCAGATCATATTAGAACTTAAAACAGAGATTCCTAATACCGACATTCGCTATACCTTAGATGGCTCAGAATTAGATGAAAATGCACTAAAATATTCAGTTCCAATTGTATTAAGTAAAACTGCTGATGTAAAAGCAGCCGCTTATAAAGAAAACAAGGTATATGGAGCTATTTTTCAGCAATCTTATAACTTTCATAAGGCATTTGGTAAACAAGTAACTTACAATACTGATTTACATAAATCTTATAAAGGAACACCATATACTTTGGTTGATGGGGTAAATGGAAGTTTAGATTTCCATGATGGTAAATGGCAAGGTTGGCTCAGAAATGACATGGATATCACCATCGATTTGGGAGAAGCCACAGACGTTAGTGAAATAAATGTGAGAAGTTTAGAAAGCCAAGGATCTGGTATTTATTTCCCATCTGGTGCAAAAGCATTTTTATCTGTAGATGGTAACGAATACCACGAGGTTGCTTCTGTAGAGAATCCTGCAAAGAAAAACCCGGGTAGAAGTTTCAAAAACTTTAAGTTAGATTTTGAACCTGAAAAAGTACGATTTGTAAAAGTGATTGTAAGTAATCCTGGACAGTTTATCTTTCTAGACGAAGTACAAGTCAATTAGAAAGAGTAAATATCTAATTACAAAATGATACTTTTAAATAGATTCGCATAGAAAGTAAGTACAACAAAAAATCCTGACTGAAAATGTTAGGATTTTTTTATTGATTAATTAATGGGATATAGAAATAGATTTTGTCCTTACTTCAAGCTATTATTGCATCAGACTCTTCTGTTTATTTAATAAGGACTCTGCAAGCTCCTCATTTTCAATAACATACCTCGCTGCAATAAACTTAATTGGCTTACCTTCCGCATCTAACACAGGAGAAATTACTGCATCAACATAATAAGGAGTGCCATCCTTTTTTCTATTCTTTAAATATCCTCTAAAAACTTTCCCAGACTGAATAGTCTTCCAAAATAAGTTGAAAAAACTTTTTGGAGTATCGGGGTGTCGAACCATTTTATGAGGTTTGCCTATCAATTCTTCTCTGTTGTATTGCGATACTTCACAAAACTTGTCATTCACAAATGTAATTGTACCATATATATCTGATTCTGATAAAATAGTAGACTCGTTTAGCACAGCCATACGGGCATCCAACTCGAAGTTTAATATAGAAGTATTGGCCATCTGATTTTGTAACTCTTCTTGTTTTGCCGTAAGCTCTTCCATACTTTCTCTCAGTATTTGCTCTTGTTCTTTTATCAGTATTGTCTGTTCCTTCAATTCGGCTTGTGCCTTTTTTGATTGTGTAATATCTACCGCCAATTTGATAATACTCTTTGGCTTACCAGAAGTATCTCTAATTATAGAATAACTACCATGAAGATAAACAACCTCACCATTCTTTTTCAATCGTTCATATTCTCCAGTTTGCGCCACTCCTTGACCTAGCAAATCCCAAAATTGCTTATACTCTATACTGGATTTATACTTTTCTGATATAAAAATACGATGATGTGCACCTTGAATTTCCTCTAATGAATAATCTAATAACTTTAGAAAGTTAGAATTGGCTGTGAGTATATTACCGTTTAAATCAAATTCGATAGATGCCATTCCACTTTCGTTTATAGCCTTCATTTTACTTCGAATCTCCTCCTCTTGTCTTTTACTTTCATCAAGTAAGTCATCTACTTGTTTCTTTGACTTTAAAAGCTCTGTAATATCTTTTGCAAAAACAGCACAAGAAATAACTTCCTTTTGCTCATTAAAAATTGGAGTATAAGTAGACATATAATAGGCATCTGCCACTTTTATATGTTCTGTTACTTGAAAAGTTTCTCCTTGTAATGCTCTATCGTAAAGTTTTTTATGCTTAGGCCTTTCCTCTTCAGTAAGAATCATAAATACATCAGAACCAATTTCAACTTGAATTCCAACTGCTTCTAATGAGCTTGTAAAAGAACTGTTATACTGTAACAAACAATAGTTTTTGTCAATAACAAATATGGCATCAGAAGAAGCATTAATTAGATTTCTGATAAATATTTCCTTCGCTTCGGTTTCATTTAAAGTCCTTGAGATTTCCTCCTGAGTAGTAGTTAGCTCTTCCATATTTTGGCGCATAACTTCTTCTTGCTCTTTTAATATCTCCGACTGTTGCTGAGTTTCCGCTAATAATTTTTCAGTTTGTTCCTTAGCAATTATTGTCTCAGATATATCTTTACCAAAACATGCCGCACCAATAATTTCATTTTCGGCATTTCTTAATGGGCTATATACTACAACAAAGTATTGATCTACTCCCTTAAATGTGTATTGTTCTGTAACTTCAAAAAACTCTCCTTTAAAAGCTCTATCATAATACGATCTAAATTTCTCTTTTTTATCATCAGCAAATAATCTAAAAATGTCAAATCCTTTTTCAACATTTAAACCATATTCTTTATAAGTTTCCTTTGTGGCTTTATTACAAATCAGAATTTCGTAATTTTTATCAATCGCAATTATAGAATCATTGGTAGAATCTATTAAGCCTTTTATAAAAACTTCATTGCCTTGAACTTCCTTCATTACGCGCTGCATTTCTTCCTGTGTTGCAGAAAGTTCCTCCATGTTTTGGCGTAGCTCTTCTTCTTGCGATTTTAATGCTTCTGACTGCTGTTGGCTTTGCTCTAGTAAAGTTTGAGTTTGCTCATTTATCATTATACTAGATATAACTGAGGCAATTAATTCACCTAGCTTTTCTAAAAATTCAACTTGATATTCTTCAAATTTAGTAAATGATGCAAGCTCTATAATACCCTTTACTTCTTCATTTACTTTTAGTGGCACAATTATAAGAGCACTTGGGGTCGCTTCACCTAAACCCGATGTAATACTCATATATTCACTAGGAACTTGACGTAGTAATATCGTTTCTTTTTCTAGGTAAACTTGTCCTACTAATCCTTCACCAAACTTTATACTCTTTTCTATATATTTTTTCCTGCTATATGCATAACAAGCCTTTTGTTCTAATACTTGTTGCTGTTGGTTTACAACATATATAGCTCCTTGATTCGCATTAATATATTTTACCAAGCTACCTATAACATCATTACAAGTTTCGTCTAGGTCTTGTTGGTTTCTTCTTAAAATCTCACTAAAATTTGCTAATCCTTCACTACTCCATTTTCGTTGTGCATCAGTCTCTTTGAGATGTTTCAACTTATTTCTCATGCTGATTAATGACCCCGGCAAAGATTCTATTGATATCTGATTTTCATCAATATCAGGATAAGAAATATCTAATTGACCTTCTTCTATTTGTTTTACAAAAAAAGTGGCAGAAGAAATCTCATTTTGCAAGGTTTCTAATTGGCTTTGTGAAACAATTAGTTGTTTTCTAGACACTAAGTATTGCGATAGATTGAACATATATTAATGAAGTAGTTAATTTATATAATGGATTAGCATTTAAATCTTTTGAATTATTTAAGGTATTATCATTCTTTTATTAAGTGGGTAACATTATGAGAGTTGTTATCTTAAAAAATATTACTATCTCATGTTGTGTTTGCCTTGTTATGTGAAAAAATATAAAGCATAACGACACAAGAAATAAATAATATAGACTAAGTAAAAAATTATAATTGATAGTAGAGAAATTACTCACAATTACAGATACGATTGTATTTTTTTAATACAAAAGATTATTTTGAAGAGATTCTATTTATAAGAACTTGTTTATTTTTTTTAGATGTGCCTCTCTCAGCTTCTGATGAATTTGATGGAATGAGGTAGCTAAATAAAATTTTAATTCAAAAATTAATCAAAAGATAAAAAGCCATCATATCCTTACCTTCAACATATGTATGCTTGTGAAAAGTAGTGATTGATGGCTTTCGATTATGTTTAAGCGTACAATTTCTATTTATTCTGAGTGAGTTGGTTTTTGATATGGAAATAATCGAAATCGACATAACCGCCAGCATTTTTGGTGGCATAGTTAAACAGAGCAAAACGATAACCCATAAAATGTGGTAATGTATAAACCATACGCAGTTGATTGCCTATTTTTTTCCAATTTGTTCCATCAAAGCTGTAATAAAAATCTGCTACATCTTTCTTCTCCTCAAAATCACATTCAACTTTTAAATAGACAGTTTCTTGATCGATCGGCA
This sequence comes from Chondrinema litorale, assembly GCF_026250525.1. Lineage (GTDB taxonomy): Bacteria > Bacteroidota > Bacteroidia > Cytophagales > Flammeovirgaceae > Chondrinema > Chondrinema litorale. Next base: position 288,967 of record NZ_CP111044.1, on the reverse strand, counting down.
AGCTTTCAATTTCTTCAGGTGTATCGTTTTGAGCGTTTATCATTACCAATTTCTTTTCTCCATTTTCAATCTTCACTCCCACTAAACCATACTTTTTCTGTAATAATCCCAAACCCGCAATATCACCATCTTTCATATTTGAAACATCAATAGCAGTAGATCCCGAGCATTGTGGACCAAAAGTTCTTTGGGTCAACGAGTTTCTGGCTTCTAAAAAGTGTGAATCTACCCTGCCTGTTGTCAATTTCAAATAACCTTTTCTTTCTCGAACTGACCAAAGTTCATTTACAGGATTATGATTCCACTGCCAAACCAAAGGCAAATCAGTCTCTTTCTTCTTGCGCTTAAAATCATCAGAGTTTACAATATAAGGAATTACACCTTTGCTCGCTGGTAAATTTAATATTTCTGGTACTTTTCCATTAACACCTAAAACCGGCCAACCATCTTCCCAAGTTACTGGAACCCAATAAGGTATACGACCCACTGCACCAAAATCTCTAAATAAATAGGCAAACCATTTTCCATCTGGCGTGTCGATTAACCCCCCTTGTGCTACACCTTTATCTTGTAAACCAACTCTGCCTTCGTATGGTCCAGTAATTTTATCAGCTCGATGGATTACTACTGTTCGCATACCACCTTTTGGCCAAGTAATATCAAATAAATAATACTTACCATTTACTTTAAATAACTGAGATCCTTCTGCACCCAAGCCAATATTGTTACCTGCTGGTGCACTGGCATTTTCGATTAATACTTTCTCAGTTCCAGCTTTCACTCCTGTTAAATCATCTTTTAATTCTGCAATCATTAACTTTCCATTTCCCCAAATAAGGTAGTTGCGCCCATCATCATCGAAAAAGAAGTTGTGGTCGTGGTAAGATGGTTCGAAAGAAATCTTTTTCCAAGGTCCCTTTTCAATGTCTTGGGTTGAATAGATGTAAGTCTTACCTGTGGTACCTGAAAAGGTAGAAACATAAAAAGTTTCATTGTGGAAGCGGATGCAACTCGCCCACGAGCCATTACCGTAATCGCTTTTACCATTTTCCAGATTAAGTTCATCAACATCTTCTAGTATATCGTAAGCATAGTTTACAATTTCCCAATTCACTAAATCTTTAGATTTCATGATAGGTACACCGGGACTCATATGCATGGTAGTGCTACTCATGTAATAAGTATCACCTACCCGAACCATAGAGAGGTCAGGCACATCTGCAAAAATGATCGGATTGGTGGCTTTACTAGATTGAGAAAAGGAGTTGAATTGTATTAAAAAGAATAGCAGGAATACTCCTGAAAAAATTAGTTTCATATCAAATTTACTTTTGTATCTCTCGATGCGATCAAATTAATTACATACAAAGGCAAATATATTTATCTGGATGATATATGATAGTAAGATGATGTTACAATTCCTTTATTCTATACTTCTTTCGGTGTTTTTTTAAAATGAAAAAAGGCTGAGGTAAAAACCCCAACCCTTTTATACATTTAACTGAATGTATTGGTTCTTTCTCGATGAATGCAAAATAGCTTTGCATTCAATCAATTATTTCTTTGGTCTTGAACTCATATAAAATGTCAGTTTTCCACCATTAGTAATCTCTGAATGCGTAAGGTATCTTCTATCAATTGCCTTTCCGTTCAGCTCTATTTTCTTCACATACACATTCTTATCACTTTGGTTAACTGCTTCAATTTCGAAGGTTTTACCATTCTCTAAGTGAAGTGTAGCAGTTTTAATCGCAGGACTACCAAATGCATACTGGTCTGAACCCGGAGCAACTGGATAGAAACCTAATGAACTGAAAATATACCAAGCGCTCATTTGACCGCAATCGTCATTTCCACCTAAACCGTCTGGTGCTGCCTGATACTGTTTCTTTAAGATCATTCTGATTTTATCTTGAGTTTTCCAAGGTTGATCTGTCCAGTTATATAAATATGCAGCGTGGTGAGCTGGCTCATTACCATGCACATAGTTTCCGATAATTCCTTCTCTGGTAATATCTTCTGTATGGGCAAAGAACTCATCTGGCAAGTCCATCGTGAAAAGTGAATCGAGGTGTTTTACAAATTGTTTTTTACCTCCCATCATCTCGATCATAGTTGCAGGGTCTTGTGGTACATACAAGCTGTAATTCCAAGCATTACCTTCAATATAACCTTGTCCGTGTGTGCTTAGTAAGTCGAAATCTTTTCTGAAAGTACCATCACTTAATTTAGGTCTCATGTAACCGATAGAAGCATCGTATACATTTTTCCAGTTTTCTGCCCGCTTGCTAAATTCTTTATAAACATCATCTCTACCTAACTTTTTAGCCATTTGAGCGATACAAAAATCATCGTATGCATATTCTAAAGTTTTAGAAACCGAAGAACTGTTTTTATCTTCTGGCACATAACCCATATCTAAATAATAGCCGATTCCATCGTATTTTCTATAGTTGGCTGTAGCCACACATGCATCTAATGCTTTGTTAGCATCAAAATCGATATTGTCTTTCATCACTGCATCTGCAATTACTGAAACACTGTGGTAGCCAATCATACACCAGTTTTCATTGGCATGATGCGACCAAACAGGCAACATTTTATGAACACTCTGGTCGTAATGTGCCAACATCGATTGCACCATATCGGCATTTCGAGTTGGTTGAATCACATTGAAGAATGGATGCAGGGCTCTGTAAGTATCCCAAAGCGAAAAGGTAGTATAATTCGTAAAACCATCTGCTTGATGCACATTTTGATCTAAACCTTTATACTGACCATTTACATCCATATATGTAGTTGGTCCTAAGAAAGTATGGTACATGGCTGTATAGAAATTCACCATTTCTTCTTCACTACCAGTAGTTACATTGATCTTTTCAAACTCTTTTTGCCACAGTTGCTGCCCATCTTTTTTTGCCTTTTCAAAATCCCAGTGAGGAATCTCCGTATTCAAGTTTTCAACTGCATTCGCTGTACTTACTGGTGAAAGTGCAAATTTGATTTTAATTTTCTCACCTTCTTCAGTATCAAAATCGAAGTGCATTCTTATTTGCTCACCAGCAATATCTGGGAAGTTGTTTGCTTGGTCAAACTTTCTCCAAAAACCTTTATAAACTTGTTTTTTAGAATAATCGCTAGTTCCGTATTGCTTAAAAGGTTTAGAGAATGTCATGGCAAAATACATGGTGCGCGTTCTCGCCCAACCATGCGTTTGGCGGAAACCTGTTACCATTGTGTCATTCTCTACCCTAATAAATGTCCACACGTTTTTATCATCGTAGTTGTAAATGCCATACATCATATCTAAAATAATGTGCGCATCAGATGATTTTGGGAAAGTATATTGATGGAAACCAACTCGGTTGCTTGTTGTTAATTCAGCGTTGATCTGGTCGTCTTCTAACATTACCTGATAGTAGTTTGGCTCTGCATGCTCATTATCATGAGAAAAAGCCGAACGGAATCCACTTTTAGGATCATCTTCTGTTCCTGGATTCATTTGTAGTTCACCAACAGTTGGCATCACTAAGAAATCCCCTAAATCAGAGTGACCAGTACCACTAAAATGTGTGTGAGCAAATCCAACTATGGTAGGATCGTCATACTGATAACCTGCACAATATTTATAAACCGAAGGATTATATCTGCCATTTACCTCATAAGGTAATGTATCGGTTTCTGGGCTTAATTGTACCATACCAAAAGGCACCGTGGCTCCCGGATATGTATGGCCCATTTTATGTGTTCCAATTAATGGATTAGCATATTTTATAAGGTCTTCATTTTGGGCAAACACTGTAAATGTTTGCAATAAAATTAAAATAATAAGCAGTTGCTTCATAATTAATTAGTAGGTCAATGATATGTATAGTCTCAGAAAATTTTTAATGACTCAAATATAGATAAATCGATTTGGCTTACCTTATAAACCTCATAGATTCCTCAATTGAATCTTAATTTGTGTCTATTCAATTTATAAATGAAGACTAAATACTGGGGTCTTGAGCATACATTTCCCAAAGTTCGTCGATAGTTTTGCCAGTCTCTTCTTTCCAGATATCTTTTGTATATGTTTTGGTTCTCATGGCATGGTCAAGTGCTTTTACTACACCCGGTTTTACTTTGCTCTCAATCCAAACAAAAAAGCGAGCTGTAATTCTATAGCCATTGTCGTATTTCTGATTGTTATTAAACTCGGTTAATGTCCAGCCAGCACCTTCGTTATCTACACCATAAGTATATCTCACGTAATCGGCAATGCCTTCTGTTACCCACCAAGGTCCAGCACCATTGGGATAGTTCTGTACGATATGCATTACTTCGTGCGTAACCACATCGATATCTCCCGGTTGCTTAACAAACCATTTTGGGTTGTATCTCACTCTTCCCCCTCCTGCTTCTGCCACTCCATTGTAAGTAGTATCGATAAAAAATGTTACTTCGTTGGTAGAGTTTCTATTGTAATTTTTAGCCAAGGTCGGATAAATGTAAAAAAAGGTCTCCACCATTCTCTCTTTTAATGCAGGATTAAAATTCGCATCCTGATTAATAATCTTTAGCGTATAGCCCTTTCTTTGAATTACTTCTGGTTCTTCTTGCAACTGAGAGTTTAAATAAATGAAAGAACTCAATAACAAGATAATAGCTGGAAAATAGAAAATAGATTTTTTCTGCATGTTAATTCACTAGTTTAAAATTGTTTGTTAAAACCGAAAATTGCGATAGGTAAATAATAGTAAATTGCTGTATTTAAAATTTTATTCTGTATTAATAGCTTATCTGATAAAAGTCTTTTTGAGCTTGTAGAAACTCTTTATCTGTTTCGTCTGACCAACCAAAAGCATCGGTTGCCAAGCCTTTAAGGTTTTTGCCTGCTGCACCACTCCAGAAATGAACAAATTCGCCCATGTTCATTCTTCTTGCATAAGATTGACCATTTTTTGGAAAGTATTTAGAAAGCAATTCGAAAAAATTATTCAAGACGGCACTCTCACCATAATTTTCATAAATAGGATAAAACCAGTCTTTAAACCAATAAGTGTTTGCTCTTGGGAAATCATCTTTCCCGTTGATGTATAAATTATAGATTCTTTCTGCATCTTCTTCTCTGCCTAAACCCTTGTAAACATCATACTGAAAAATTTCTGCCCACTTGCTGTCTTTCCAAATATCAAAAGCTGGTGACTCGTGTACACCATGAGAAGAACCTTCTACCACATGACCCACTTCATGCACGTGCGCATCAATATTCCAATCGGAAATGGTTTCCCAATCGCCAGAAGTCACATCTGAGAGGCTTCTATAACCTGTGGCTTCATCAAAAATATTACCTGTTCTGCCTCCATTGTATGTGCCACCATGGCAAACCACATAGAGTCTATTTTCAGCACCAAAGTTACCATAAACAGTTTTTACATATTGCCATACATCGCTCATAAACTCGTGAGGCCAAGTAACAGAAGTAGGCACATCTTTATCATAATAAACTGCTACATGCTCATCGAAATAAACTCGCTCTAATTCTAATCGGTGGTCTAGCCATATTTCAGTCCAAGTTTTGGGAGGAGAACCGGGAGGATCAGTTTCTTCGTCAGGTTCTGGATTAATGATTTCATCTTCAATATCTTCTGTAGAATCACATGCTGTAAAAGAGATGAGCATGAGGAGAAGAATCGCTGTAATTGATTTGAGTATTTTCATTGAATATTTTCAGAAATTATAGGAGAGAATAAAATTCTCCCCTATAGATAGAGTTGCTACTGGTTAAGGTTGTATCCGGGATGAATACTCAGTTTCTAGGCATTGATACTGAGTATTTTAACCCGAACACTTCTCGCATCTAAATTATGTATGTCACAATGAGTATTTTTATTTTGAAACTCCTAATGCTAGTTGCATCCCGATTTCAAAATTGCTGCCTGCATAACCACTCAAATCTTTAGTTTCGGTAGTATACATCGCATTTATTTTTAAGATTGATTTAATGGTAGCTCCAATTCCCAAAGTGGTATTTTGCGAGCTGTGATACATGCCAAAAACATTAAATTTATCTTCTAAAAGACCAAGATTTACACCACCATCAATTATATCGTCGAAACCTTCTACGTTGCGGTAGCAAAGTTTTGGTTCTAGACTAATACCGCTTGTACTTTCAGCAAAATTGAACTTGTAACTAGCTGCTGCGAAAATGGTCGATTTCATAAAGCTGTAAAATTCTCCTTCTTCACCTTCTATTCTAGATCGTAGGTTAAGCACAGACCCTTGAAGTTTGAAGTTGTTTTCGGTAAAAGTGATACCAAAATCTCCATCCACATAGATTCCTTGATCGTTAAATGCTGCCACCAATGGATCGTCTATACTACCACTGATGTCTGAAGTATTGATTTGCTGATCGATGATTCCTAAAGACAAACCGAAGCTCAAACTTCTTCCATTTTGGTTTAATGGCAAGTGGTATGCATAAGTTGCTACTGCTTTAGTTGCATTAAAAAGACCGATTTCTTCTCTTAAAATATTTACACCTAAACCAACTTTTTCTCCCAAACTATAACCCACCGTAGCAGACTGGCTGATTTGCCCACTAGAAATTGCTGTAGCCTGTTGTCTGTAAGCCAAGTTAACCAAAAGCTTATTGTCTGAACCAACTTCTGCCGGATTGGTCAGATAGTTATTTTGGTAAAGAGAAGAACCCAATGGATACAACTGCGCGAAACTTTTTTGGCTGTTTAGCAAAACAAAACAAAGCCCAATGAATGCTATGCCAAAAATTCTTACTTTATATTTTTGAATATTCATCTGTATCAAAATCTTAATATGAATTATTTGATTATAGTAATGGTGCCATTCACTTCTGGAATTCCTCTACCCAACTCGATGGTGTAGTAATAAACACCAGCTGCTAATGTGCTTCCATTGGAAGTGCCATCCCAGTCGTTCGCATATTCCATCTGGCTGAAAACTTCTCTACCAGAAAGGTCATACACTGTTACCACATTTCCCGGATAAGTATTGATATTCCAAATTACCCAAGTATCGTTCTTGCCGTCTCCGTTTGGCGTCATGATATTACTTGGAGCTAATTGATATGTACCATCCATTTTTACAGCAATTTCGCTTAGTACACTACAACCATCTGCCGTAGTAGCAATTACAGAATACACATAGTCTTGAGTAGGTTGGATAGTTAATACATCGCTGGTTTCTCCACTCAAAATGCCCGGTCCTTCTTGCCACTCGTAAGAAACTCCACCAGTTGCTGTTAACTGAATAATATCTCCTCTCGGAATTGGCATCTCATCACTAGAACTTATAGTAATTTCAATCTCGCTAACATTCATCACAAAAGACTGCGTATAAGTATCTGTGCCCTCATTTAAAGTACCACCATTGTCTGTTGCTGTAATGGTGATTGTTGCTGTTCCTGTTGCTTCGTCTTTAGATTTATAATTAATGGTTGATACACCATCGATAGGTTGAGATACAGTTAGCAATTGGAAAAAGTCTGGGTTATCAGTCGTTGCTCTCAATGTTACAATCTGATTAGACTCTCCTTCTCCTGCTGATACAGTATTGATATCTAAAGCATAAGTACTTGTTGGATCACAGATTACTTGATCTTCGATTGTAGCAAAAGAAGGCACCATATTTACACCAAAAGTAGTATCGGAAGCTACTTCTGAATAATCGTTAGAAGCACCAAATTCATTCACTGCTTTCATTCGGTAATAATAATGTGTGGCTTTGATAAGTGCAGTATCCAAATAACTGGTTGCATTAGAATCAATCGTTTGGATAACTACATAGTCAATTCCATCAACAGAGCGCTCTAGCAAGAAATTTAACTCATCGTCAGACTCATCTACCCAAGTAAGCGCGATTTCAGACTCTGAGCTTGCTACTGCTTCTAAGCTACTTGGAGCTGGTGGAAGACTGGTATCTTCAGTAGTTGTGCCAGAAGCGGTGTTTGAGTAAAGTGAGCGCCCATCATCGCTGATAGAATTAATTCTATAGTAATAAGTAGTAACTGGAGTTAATTCAGTATCAGTAAAGCTTGTTAAGTCTGCATCAACTGTTGCCACACTATCAAAAGTTACATTATCTAATGAACGCTCGATTTCAAAGCCAGATTCTGTAGTAGAATTGTCTTCCCAAGTTAAAGTAATCTCTGATTGTGAAAGTACTTCTGCTGCTAGGTTCGATGGAATTGCAGGCGCATTTTTAGGAATACCCCAAATCTCCAACTCTCCTATCTGACCGGCAATTCCTGTACTTCCATTGTTTTCAGTAACATTTAATCTATAAATTGAATAAACCGCTGTATTTTCGATTGCAAAGGTTTTAGTCTCGTATCTATTCGCAAAACTTGCATTTACTCTGGTATCTAAAATAGTCCAATCTGTTCCATTATTAGAACCTTCGAATGTCCAGTTTTTTGGATCTCTAGAAGGTGCATCATTTGCAGAAGTAATTGTATATTTTGTTACGATCTCTTCTACATCAGACCCTTTATCGTACTGAATCCAATAAGCTGCCGGAGTCAATCCTTGATTAAGAAGATACTTTGTATTGTAATCGTTGTCGATGATCATTGCAGAAATTTCTGCTGGATTTGCATCATTTTCGTATTGAACTGAAATGCTTCCACCATCATTGGTAAGATCGTTAAAAGCACCTGTGTAATCCAAAGTAGAAATGCTCAAATCATTTGAATATTCAGAGATACCGAAATCGTTAATTGCTTTAATTCTGTAGTGGTATTCTGATGATAAAGCGACATCATTATCGATAAAATAAGTCTTGTTCGCAGGAAGTGTTTCTAAGAGAGAATAATCAACCCCATTTTCAGATTTTTCTAATTCAAAACTGGTTTCGTTGCCAATTTCATCCACCCAACTTAAAACAATCTCAGTACCTGAAGTAGCAATACCTGCAAGATCAGAAGGTGCTTTTTCTGGTGGTAAACCTTTGTACAAACGCCACTCAGCTAATTGGAAAAGACTACCTCCATTGTTCGCTGAAATATTAATTCTGTAATACTCATAAGCAGTGGTATTTTCTATCGTATAGCTTTGTGTCTGAAGTCTTTCAGAGAATGCTTGTGCTTTTTTCTCATCGAGTGTTACCCAATTTTCGCCATCGCTAGAAGCTAGAAACTCCCAGTTTTTTGGATCTCTATCGGCAGCATCATTTGCAGAAGTAAGCGTATATAAATCGACTACAGCCGGTTCGTTTAGCTGAAACTGCATCCACAAAGAAGTAAAGTTGAATAGAAGGAATTTAGTATTGATGTTTCCATCTATAACTTTAGGTGAATTCTCGCTCTCATTATCATTCTCATACTCAGTGGTTAATAAACCTCCGAGTGCAGTAATATCCTGAGCAGTACTTTTTACATATGAAAAGCATAGTAAAACAAATACCGCCATTTTAATTAATCTATTATTGAATAATATTTTTGGCATATTAAGTCTGTTATAGTTTTTGTTCAAACTAATTCTAATACTTGCTTGCCCTCTTTGGTAGAGATTTTACCAAAGAGGGTAAGATTTTACATTACCAACCTGTATTTTGAATGAGCTCCTTATCTGTGTTCACCTCATCCTGCGGTATTGGGAATAAATAGTGTCTTTTGTTGAAAGTTCTATCTTCGAAAGAAACTCTATTATAGAAGTCTTCAACTTCTTGTGCATTGATATCCAAACCATAGATTGGTCCATTGTCAGTAGTTTCTGCCACTTTCCATCTTCTGGTATCGAAATATCTCACATTTTCAAAAGCTAACTCTACTCTTCTCTCTTTGTGAATTGCCTCACGCATTGCTTCTTGAGTAGATGGTGCTGGCAATTCGTTGGTTCCATATTCTGGAACACCAGCTCTTTCTCTGATTAAGTTCAAGTAATTTAAAATATCTGGATTACCCGGATCGGCCTCATTGAGTGCTTCTGCATATCCTAGATAGATATTAGCTAGTCGGAGTAACACCAAACTTCTGCTACCATTTCTCCAATCTGATAAAGCCATGCCTTTTCTCACGATATATCCTGTTGGCGAGTAATCGTTTCCTCCTACTGCTCTACCAGAATTACCAGTGTAATGAGTTTCGGTTACAACTACTCCTGTATTGGTGTTTAACCAAGTACTGCCATCGAATGTGATACCTACATAAAATCTAGGTTCTCTGTTTGCCCATTGTGCGTAGATTTCTCTTGGTTGATTATCGTATGGAGTTTGATATGTTACAAAACCGCTTTCTTGATAACCAGAAGCAGGATCGTCAATTGATCTACCATTTGAAGTAAAATAGGCATCCACCATGTTTTGAGTTGCGCCTAAACCACCACTACCTCTTACTTCACTTGAGCTACCTGAGTGGAATGGAGTAAGTTCGTATTGTCTGCTTGAAATACCCGCTGCTACTCTCGCAAAAATGATTTCCGAATTCCAGTCTTGCAGCATTACATCTCTACATGATAAATAAGGAGAGAAATTACCATCAGCATCGTTTTCTCTGTATAATTCATAAACTGATGGTACAAATTCATCAATAAAAGCTTTGTAAGCATCAGCTGCCGCTCTCCATTTGCTTACCTCGTATGTCTGGCTAATTAGCTGTTTACCATCATTATTTACCATATCAGCATAATCTGTATTACCATTAAACAATGGACTCGCTGATAATAATAAAGCTTCTGCTTTTATTGCTTGTGCAAAACCTTTGGTAATTCTTCCGTAACTATCGTTGTTAGATGGTACGATAGGAAGATTTTCTGATGCCTGATCTAATTGAGCAGCAATATACGCCACACAATCTTCCATCGAACTTCTTGGTAATTGCACATCTTCGAATTGTGCATCTGGTGAGATGTTTTCGTCACCCATAATTACTATAGGGCCGTACATTCTCATTAAATAGTAATAATATATTGCTCTTAAAGCTCTAGCTTCTGCTTTGTATTGTGTAATTAAAGCATCTCCACAATCCACACATTTATCTGCATTTTCTAAAAAATCTCCAGCAGAACGAATACCTCTGTAGTAATTAGACCAGAAAGCACTTACAAAACCTGAAGTTGCATCCCAAGCACCAATATTCATATTGTTACTAGTAACAAAACCCCAAACAAATTCTGCCTCATCTGATCCACCTGTCCAAGGGCCAGCATTACTTGATGCTACAAATCTTTGGCCAGCCTCATCTGGAATTTGAGAGTAAATATTAGCTAAAAACCTTTCTAGTGTATTTCTATGAGAGAATGTTTCTTCTAACCCTAGTCTGTCATCTGGTACTTGATCCAAAAAACCTTCCTGACAAGAAAAGCTAAGAAACAAGAATAAAATTGTGATATATATCTTGGTTATATTTTTCATTTGTCGTGTAGTTTAAAATTGAATATTTACACCTAGTGAATAGATTGAAATATTAGGATATCTAGCACCATTACTATAAGGTACACTATTATTAACTGGTAGTGTTAACTCAGGATCCCACAGCTTAAAGTTGGTGAAAGTCAATAAGTTAAATCCTCTTAAATAAAACCTCATAGTTCTAATTCCAACCCTATCTGTTAAGTGCTCAGGAAGCGTATAGCCAATTTCTGCTGTTTTTAGCCTGATGAAATCTACATCTTTTACCCACCAAGAGCTCGGCTGTGTGTTGTTATTATTCATAGCTGAACCATAAGCTAATCTAGGATAGAAAGCATTTGGGTCTGGGTTTTCTTCTGTCCATCTGTCTAGTGCAACTGTGTGTAAGTTACCAGTTCCACCATCTCCATTAAAAGGCATAATTCCATATCCACCTAGCAACACATCTGCATCAGATTGGCCTTGGAAGAAAGCACTCACATCGAAACCTTTGTAGCTAGCACCAAGAGAAAAACCATATAACAATGAAGGTACATCTCCACGACCAATTTTAGTTTGGTCAAATGCATCAATTACACCATCTTCATTTAAATCTTTGTATTTGATATCTCCCGGCATAACAGTTCCGAATTGAGTCGCACTGTTATCGATCTCATCTTGGCTAGCAAATAAACCTTCTGCCACGTATCCGTATCTCGCTAAGAGGTTTGTACCCCTTCTTTCTTGCCATTCATACAATTGCTCTGGTTGGTCGTTTTCTATTACTTTATCGCGCGTGTAGGTAAAGTTACCTTGCACTTGGAATAACACCTTGCCGATTTCAGTCTGAAACTGCATGGTACCATCTATACCTTTGTTTTCAACAATTCCTAAGTTACCCCAAGGGTCGTTTGTTAAACCTACAAAGTTTGGTACAGCTCCTCTTTGCAAGAAGATGCCTTCTCTTCTTTCTTTAAAGATGTCTACGATTAATGAAAGTCTATCTCTAAAAGTGTTAATCTCAATACCTAAGTCTTGTTTTCTAGCTTCTGCCCAAGTTACATCTACAGCATAATCTTGTACGTTTATACCGCTATATCCTCTTCTGTTAGTGCCAAAAGTATATCCGGGTGCATTGTCGCCACCATCATTTAAGAAGGTTAAATACCCAAAACGTCTACCACCTGCACCAGAACCAACTAATCCGTCTGTATATCTAATTTTAAAAAACTGAATTACATCTGTTAATGGCTCAAAGAATTGCTCATTAGATAATACCCAACCAAAACCCAATGCTGGGAAGAAACCATAACGTTTACTTGGGGCAAAGTTTTCTGAACCATTGTAACCAACGTTTATTTCTAAGAAGTATCTGTCGTCGTAAGAGTAAGTTCCTCTACCTGCTAAACCTCTGTTTCTTTCTGGAATAGATGAAGTAAAGTCTCCAGCAAAAGCATTTGATTTATCAGTTTGATTATACAAAAGCAATCCACTAACTCTGTGCTTTTCGAAAGTTCTATTATAGTTTACTGATGATTCAATATAGATGCTTCTGTCACCTCCATTTTCTCTAGAATAACCTAAGTAGTTTTGACCTGTGTAAGTTAATAATAGGTTAAGTGTACCATCTAAATTGCGTGGATCGTTAGGATCAACAATATAAGTATCTACTCTTTTTGATCTGTTAATTTTATGCTCGTTGTAAGCATCAAAAGCAAACATACCAGTTACAGATAAACCTTCTGTAATTTTATCTAACTTTTGAGTTACTCTAACATTTGAATACAATTGGTTTCTAGAATCAGTCTCGTAACCTCTTTGTGTTGCATCTCCATAAGGGTTTCTAAAATCACCATTTGGGTTTCTACCCGGAACATATCCACCCGGATACATCACTGGATATTCAACTGGTGGCACTTGCATGGCACTCGTAAAAATATCACCATCAGAAACACCCGGATAATTACCATCAGACAAGTAACCTTGAATACCTAATTCTACATTGGTTGTACTGGTAACATCGAGGTTTAAATTCGTAGTGATGTTATATCTAGAAAATTTAATTTCTGAATTGTATTGAGATAAATCATCAGTAACAAAGAAACCAGTTTCATCATAATAACCTAAAGAAACATAATATCTCGCATTTTCTGAACCACCACTCACATTTAGGTTTGCTCTCTTGTTATTACCCCATTTGTTAAATACTTCATCCATCCAATTTACATTCGGATATAAGTATGGGTCTTCTCCACTAATGGTTTTTTCTATAGCCTCATCAGAAAATCTTGCAGCTTGTCCTCTAGTAGTTAGCGCCTCATTCGCAAGCTTCATATAAGTAGGTCCATCAACTAATTCAGGCACCTGAGTAAAAGTTGTTACACCTTGGTTGTAGTCAAAACTCACCTTTGGTTTACCTTGCTCACCTCCTTTTGTTTTTACGATAATTACACCATTAGCACCTCTTACACCATATACAGCAGTTGCAGAAGCATCTTTTAAAATTGTAAAAGACTCTACATCTTGTGGGTCGATGTTATTTAATGATCTGGCAACTCCATCTACCAAAACCAAAGGTGCCCGACTACTAGAAGAGAAAGTAGAAATACCTCTAATCCAGATATCTGCATTATCATAACCTGGCTTACCAGATCTTTGTACAGCAACAACACCAGAAACTCTACCAGCTAATACTGTACTTAGGTTAGCCGCAGAAGTTTTAATGTCCTTTACCTTTACGGTTGATTGTGCACCAACTAAACTTACCTTTCTTTGCTCTCCAAAACCAACAACCACAATTTCGTCTAGCGCAGTTATGTCTTCTTCTAAAGTTACAGCTAAGTCATTTTGATTAGTTATAGGAACTTCTTTGGTTTTGTATCCCACAAAAGAAAACAAAAGAACACCATTGGTATGCTCGGTGGGTATATTCAGTTTAAAGTTACCATTCATGTCTGTAATAGTTCCGATGGTGGTTCCTTCAATTACGATACTTACACCGGGTAATGGTTCTCCTGTAGTACTTTTAACAATACCAGAAATAACTTCAGCTATCCATCGCTCAGCATTTGACCCATGATGTACGTTGTTATCAAGCTCAGAAAAATCCTTGTTTTCTTTATAAAGTAAGATACGATTATTCATTACTTTATAATTTACCTCATAAGGTTTTAGAATTTCTGATAAAGCATCCCCTAATTTTTCATTCGAAAAATCAACAGATATTTTCTCGTTTACCGGTATAATACTCGGGCTATAAACAAATTTTATCTTTGCTGCCTTCTGTATTTTACCTAAAACACTACGAATTTTCATCTCTTCTACTGAGATTGAAATTTCTTGATCCATTTCTTGGGCCTCTGCATAATCTGTCATTGCCATGCAGGTAAAAGTTAAAGCCACAAAAGTTTGTACAATCGCTATCTTCATTGTTGTCTTAATTAAAGCAACAAGCCAATTTTTTTTCATATATTTGATCGCTTTGTTCTAATTATAAGGTTATGGACAAAACACTACCATAAAAAGTAGTTTTTTAGGCTGGCAATGTGGGGCATTGTCAGCTTACTTTTTTTATGGGTAGTTACCAATAGTTTTCAGCTATTTGGTTTTAATGAATGACATCTCAGTTTTCGTAAAGCTTCTTTTCCATATTGTTAAGTAATGTTAGACTTGAAAAAAATGAATAGTTAGTAAATATTTATTGATTTTCGGGACTGCATGCTGCCCCTTTTATTAAGATGGTTGTATCTATAACTTGATAGGAAACCCCAATAGACTCACAAACAAACGCCAACATGGTATACATATCTTGATCACTCAAGTCACCTGTAAAGGTACAATTAAGTATGCCTTTATCACTAGGTTCGATTTTAATTCCATATGTCGATTCTATTTCATTAAAAATCTTTTGAAGCTTAGCTTCTTCGTAAATAAAACTAAGTTGTTGGTCCTGTTTTTTAGTGTTGCTGGTTAGTGGCAATGGATTTACCACAATTGAAGATTCGAGTTTATTGGTATTAAAATTATAAATAGCCCGCTGGTTGGGAGTAAGAAAAACTTCTTGTTTCTCTTTAATGATGTTTTGTATAATTGATTTTTTCACATTCTTGGTTACAAGCACTTTGCCTGTTAAAACCTCCACTTCAGACTTCTGATTTTCACCATTTGTTCTAACGATAAAACTCGTACCCAAAACTTTGGTAATTAGGTGGTTGCTATAAACCAAGAAAGGCTTTTCTGGATTCTTTTGTATATCGAAAAGTGCGACACCTTCTAATTGCACTTCTCTTTTGTTAGTTGCAAACTCGTTCGGATAAGTAAGTTTAGCTCCGGGTTGCAAAGTTACTGTGCTCTTATCACTCAGACTTACTAATACAGGGTTTTCGGTATTATTCACTTTTACTAAAACTGTTTCCTGTATTTCTGTTTTTTCTTCTGTTAAAAATTTAGGCTCGTCAGCCGGAACTTTTAAGAAGAAGAATAGAGCACCCACTAATAAGATTGTAACTGAAGCAGCTATACTCAGTTTTGGCCATATAGACCTCCCCTTTTTAATAGGTTTAACTGTATTTTGCTCGATGTTAATTTTAGAATTAAGGAAACCCCATAGGCGTTCATCAATCTCAGTTAATTCGAGTTCATCTATTTGTTTTAATTCATTTTCATCTTCTAATAATGTGTACCATTCTTCTACTACTTGCTTTTCCTCTTCAGAACAATTTCCTTCCTGATATTTTTTCAATAAGCTATAAAAAGTATCTCTACTCATAAATAAAATTTTCGCACCTCAATAATAAAGTAAACTAAGTCGGCTACTACCCTAAAAAGAATTTGAACTTTTTTTAAATTAATTCGTAACAGGCTGATAATCAATTAAATTATTTTGATATTTTTTTCTTAAAAATGCCATTTACAGCTTTTTACAAGCTAAATAAATGCACATTTAACTAATCTAATCAGCAAGTTTAAAACACAGAATTATATTAGAAACAGGATTGCAATAACCAGTAGGTAATCTTTTAAATGCACCCGCATAATTTTTAAAGATTGGGTTATGTGATATTCCACCGCTTTTTCAGAGATATTTAAATCTTTGGCAATTTCTTTAATAGGGCGGTTTTCTATACGGCTCATTTTAAAAACCATTTGTGTTTTGGCTGGAAGTAGGCTTATTCCCTTTTCAATAACCTGTGATAATTCGCGGTAGGCAGTAATTTGCTCTGTAGAAGAATTACTTTCGTTTAGTAGACCTTTTTCATACTCTACATACTTCTCGTGAACAATTTGAGACTTATAATGATTAATTACACCGTATTTAATAGCAGAAAACAACCACTGATGAATAGACCTCACTTTTATCTCTTTTCTTCTTTCCCAAAGACTAAGAAACAAGTTTTGAGTTAGCTCTTCAGCAATTTCTTTACTGTTAGTTTTACGATAGGCATGCAAGAAGATACTTTTCCAGTATCGAGTGTAAATCTCCCTAAAAGCTAGCTTATCTTCTTTTCGAATTAATAGATTCACTAACTCCTCATCTGCTAGTAAACTGTAGTTCATTAATGTCTCTTTTTGCCAATAAAGCTATAGAAAAAAAACATTTAATAAAATCTTCATGTTAAATTTACAATGAAGCTTTAATGTGGCTCTAGCCTTTAAATAGAGCAATTTCTTTATATTTCACGCTCTATTTTTTTGCTTACAACTAACACAAATCCCAAAAACCATCACAAAATAATCCTAATTGAATTATATATTTCGGGCTTCCTTTTTAAGCCTCAATAGATAAATTAAAGAGCATATAATACTCAATTATAAGTTCTTTTGAATTAAGTTAGGATTAGCATAAATTTTCAGTCATTTCAATTCTATAAAAGCAAAAAAATGCTATTTGGAGGTATGAAAGACACAACTTCTACAGTTGAACTAATATTTTTCATAAACTCAGTAAATAAATAATCTTAATTTTTAAATCTTAAAACATATACTTTTTTAAACTTATGGCTTTAAATTAGAATCACCATTAAATTAATAAAGTACAATTATTTATTGCTAAAATCAAATTCCATTAACCCCTCTATATTACTGGATTTTCACTATAAATTTCCCAAAGTTGATCTACTGTTTTTCCGGTAAGGAATACCCAAATTTTTTCATTGTACTCATCATTTCGCATAATAATGTCTAAATATTCGATAAATCCGGGATACTGTTTTTCGATCCAAACAAAAAACCTGGCCGTAACTCTATACCCATTTTTATAGCTTTGCTCAGTTCTATAATAAGGCATAGCCCAACCAGATCCTGTGTTATCTACCCCATATTTAAACCTTATAAAATCGGCAATACCTTCTGTTACCCACCATAATTCTGGCCTGTAAGGATAGTTCTGAACAATATGCATGATTTCGTGGGTTACCACATCGATATCTTCAGGATGAATTCTAAGCCAATGTGAACTATATTTTACTTTTCCTTCCCAAGTTTCAGCAACTCCTGTGTAGGCTGTGTCAACTATAAAAAGCACTTCTTTTACAGCTTCTTTATTATAGCGGCTAGATAGTTTTGGATATAAGTCAAAGAATGTTTTCACCATTCTTTCTTGTAATTCAAGATCGAAATCAGGGTCTTGATTTATAAAAACAAGCGTATATCCCTTTTTTGCATAAACTTCTTGAGTCTGAGCATAAGACTTCGAAGAAATAATACCTATGCAAAGTATTGATAATAAACTAATTATAAATTTATTCATGAAAATTTCTTTCTACTTTATTTCAGATTGATTGTATATTGAGTGATACAGTCAAAATGACAAATTTCTTTATTAGTATTTTTTTGACATGCCGAAAATCACTGTTTTAAAGAAACAGAGCTAATAATTTATAGCTTAATAATATTTGGAGCAATACTAAACTTATTGAGGCAACAGGTAGAAATTCTACCCAAAAGAAATCAATTTTCTTGAAAGGTACAAAGGAAAATTATTTTATAAGTTTTGAAGTAGATTTTTTTAATTGCAAAATATCTCATCAATAATATGGAGTATCTTTAATATTCATTTGATAATACAAAAATATAAAATTAGACTTGTGAACCCTCAGTAGCTTTGTAAGCTCAAAAAAACTCCCAAATAATCATTAAAGCCCTATTACAATCGCTACTTCTGTAAGCTACCAAATGTTAGTTACTGCTCTTTAAACCCACTTTTTAATTCATTATGCCTCCAAAGCACAACACCACTTTGGCTTTGAATTGCTATGATCTGTCAGTACATTTGATTGTATTATTTAAATAAAAAACATGAATAAAACGCTTTTACTACTACAACTAATCATTTTTCAAAGCTTTATTTCTTTAGGGCAAGAAAAAAAAATCTGGGATGAAACAGAAGCACAAAAAACAGAACGTATGCAATGGTGGACCGACGCACGTTTTGGCATGTTCATCCACTGGGGACTCTATTCACAACCAGCTAGACATGAGTGGGTGATGCGAAAAGAAAAAATTACTGTTGAAGATTACAAAAAGTATTTCGAAATTTTTAATCCTGACTTGTACGATCCAAGCGAATGGGCTAGAAAGGCAAAAGAAGCAGGGATGAAATATGCAGTAATTACCACCAAACACCACGAAGGTTTTACCCTCTTCGACTCGGAGTACACAGATTACAAAATCACCAATACTCCTTATGGTAAAGATGCGATTCAAGAATGGGTGGATGCATTTAGAAAAGAAGGTTTAAAAATCGGATTCTATTATTCTTTGTTAGACTGGCACCATCCGGAATATGCTATAGATAGAAACCATCCACTAAGTCCTGAGGATGAAGCCGATTATAAAAAACTGAACAAAGACCGCGATATGAATATTTACCGCGAGTATTTGAAAAATCAGGTGAAAGAGATTCTTACTAGTTATGGCAAAATCGATCTATTGTGGTTAGATTATTCTTTCCCTAACCCACACGGAAAATTTAGAGACGACTGGGGTTCTGTAGAATTAATGAAAATGGTTCGCGAATTACAACCAGAAATTATTGTTAATGATCGTGCAGACCTTAAAGACTATGCTGGAGGTTGGGATTTTACTACACCGGAGCAGTTTAAAGCAGATAAGTGGATTGAGTATAATGGCAAAAGAGTTCCTTGGGAAACTTGCCAGACATTTTCAGGCTCTTGGGGATATTACAGAGACGAATATACTTGGAAAAACACCAGACAATTACTTACCTTGTTAATTGAATCTGTTAGCAAAGGCGGTAACGTATTGTTAAACGTTGGCCCAACTGGTAGAGGAAAGTTTGATCCACGTGTAGACCAAGCCTTAAATGCAATGGGCGAATGGATGAAATTTAATAGCAGATCGATCTACGAATGTACGCAAGCACCAGAAGGATTTGTTGCTCCACCAAACACCATTTTGACATACAATCCTAAAAACAATAGATTATACATCCATTTACTAGATTATCCTTTGGAGAACTTCTTATTAAAAGACTACAAAGACAAAATCAAGTATGCACAGTTTTTACACGATGCTTCAGAAATAAAAATCACAGAGCCATATAGCCACTGGTTGGTAAAACAATCATTTGGCGAAAATGACATTAACCTAAAATTACCAGTTACAAAACCTGAAATTGAAATTCCTGTAATTGAAGTATTCTTAAAAGACTAACTCTGTACGTGGGGAGTTTAACTCCTCACGTTTTTTATTCTATCAATTTCCCCGAAACCTATATAACATTATACACATTCCTCACACGATTCTGCTACCTGAATAAAACATCAATTTTTGTAAATGGCTAAATAGCTTATATTTAGTCTATGAAATACAAGCTAAATTTACAATTAACAATTTTTTTTATTATGATGAACGCGCCCTATCTACTGGCGCAGCAAACTAAGCCAAACATTATTATATTCATCAGCGACGATCAAAGTCAGATGGATGTAGGGTGTTATGGAAACCGAGATGTACACACGCCCAATATGGACAGATTGGCAAATGAAGGTATACGTTTTACCTCTGCCTACGCGGCTACTCCTATGTGTGCACCTTCGAGAAGTAATATGTTTACAGGGCTTTATCCTTTTAGAAATGGTTCGCAAATGAACCATTTTGCCTTACAACCCAACACAAAAACACTACCTGATTATTTAAAGAAATTAGGCTATCGGGTAGTAATTGCAGGTAAGGTAGATGTTTACCCACAACCTGATTTTGAACACATAGGTGAGTATTTTGGTAAATATTTTCCAGTTAGTAACCGAGACGACCCACAACATATAAGCAGTCAGTTTATTAAATACAACTTTAAAAAAGAGGGTGAACAACCAATCTGTTTGATTGTCTCAACTTGGTTACCTCATGTACCTTGGCTCAATAATGAAGACTTTGATCCGAAGAAACTCACTCTTCCAAAATATCTGGTAGACACAGAAGCTACAAGAGAAGCCTTGGCTGCTTACTACCAAAGTATTTCTGCTGCTGATAATTTGCTTGGAGAGCTCATGCATGCTTTAGACGATACAGGTCAGCAAGATAACACTGTATTTATGTTTTTCTCTGACCAAGGGCCTCAGTTTCCATCTGCAAAATGGACAACTTACAAACAAGGCTTAAATATTCCTTTTGTAGTTCGTTGGCCAGAGAGAATTAAAAAGGGAGCTGTTTCTGATGCACTCATTTCTTTAACCGACCTCACTCCTACACTTATCGACTTGGCAGGCGGTGAAGCTGTGTCAGAATTAGATGGTAACAGTTTTAAAGATGTATTGCTAGGAAACAAAGAAGAACACAGAGAGTATGCATTTGCCGAAACTTCTGTAGAGCCACACTTTTGGTATAACTATGTTCCCTCACGGACTATCATCACTAAAGAAGGCTTTCACTACATTAAAAACTACTTTCCGGGAGTACGTTTTATCACACATATAGACAAAGTAGAGCAAGATCATTTTTATTTTGACTCTTGGATAGAAAAGGCAATGAAAGATGAAGCGACAAAGAGTTTATTACATCGCTACAGTTACAGACCTCCGGAAGAGTTGTACGACATTAATTCAGATACGTGGGAGCTTAACAATTTGGTTAAGCAGCCGGATCATGCCCAAAAGCTTAAAGAGTTACAACAAATCTTAGAAGATGAACTTCAAAAGCAAGGAGAATCTGAAAGCATGATTTTGCATGGCAGTTTACCTACTTTCTTCGATAGATCTTACCAAGTTGAACAAAATTTGAGTGTAAGCAATCAATCTTTTGATAGAACCAAATGGAACCCAGATACGCTTTATATATCTGCCTATATAGATGGTTTAGAGCAAAATGGAGTGCTTTGCGATTACTTCGGTAGGTTTCATCTTTTTGCTCAAAATAATAAAATTGGAATTAACCTGAAAAATGGGCAAAAGCTAGAAAGCAAAACTTTAGATGAGACTAAAGGGCATTTATTATTAAGGTTGACGCAAGCAGGAAAGTTGACACTGAAATATAATGATAAAGAGGTTTTAACATCTGAATTCAAAGAAGACTATACCAAAATACAACCGGGGTATTTTTCTTGTGGATTAGTACGAGATCGAATTTTACCGAATGGTGAGGTGAATGTTTTTAAAGGGAAAATCTACGATATGAGAGTCAGTATAAATAATTTGCAAAGAAGCCCAAAACCTCATTAACCATAAAACTATTCAGAAATGGCAAAGTGAATTATATTCTACTTTGCCATTTAAATTAACCTATAGCTTATAGGCAAAAGTAAAATTCAGAAATGAGTTTCTTAATGTTTGTGTGACATCAAAATCTTCAAATTCATATTTCATTTTACGATAAAGTCCATAATCATAAGAAACTTGAACTAAATATGATTTTAAATCTAAGCCTGCCCCTAACTTAATCCCATAGTCTAACCTATTCGAAAAAGGCTCACTTTGTAATTCTTCAGTTTCTAATGATGCTAGATTAGGATCATATTCAGTTTTTGAAGATTCAAATAAAAAAAAACCTAGATAAGGACCAGCTATACCATAAAAATCTAATTTCCCTATGGGTAATTTCATTTTTAAAGGTAAGGGCACATCTAAATAAAATTCATTAATCGATGATTTATATCCGACATTCACGACTCCTAACTCATCATTTTCATCAAAAAAAGATGCTGGTAAGTAATAATTTATTTCTTGTGTTTCTCTTTTTAATGAAAAAAGTAAACTTGGCATAAATGAAAGTTTCTCACTTATTTTTAAATCTACCGTTGAGCCAATACTAAACCCAGGTCTTAATAACCTATTTGGTTCTAATGCTTGGTCTTCTTTGTATTGTGCCAATTTTGAAAAGTTTACGCCACCTGTCAAATAGAAATTTTGTGCATGTAGTAATGATGCCTTTTGAACAGAAAGAATAAATAGAAGTAGTAATGTGCTATATAAATATTTCAATTTTCTAGTGTTTTATAGTTTAGCTTAAAAGTATATTAGAATTATACTATTACTAACTATAAATAGTGATATTAATTATTAGTAGTATTCACTTTTAGATACCTTTCTTACAATTTTTAGCAATTTTTTCAAACTGACCTTCTCAGTCAATTCCTTGAACCTTACAGGACACCCGGTCTGCTTCAATCCCGCTTACTTTGTAATATAATCATTAAAAAAAATATAGAAATCATGAGCACAAAAAAGAAAGTAGTAGTATTGATCAGCAAAGGAATGGACGACGAAAGAGCATCTGTAGCATGGAGCATCGCCAATGGAGGTATTAAAAGCGGATTAGAAGTAAGCATCTTCTTGGTAAGTTCAGGTGTAGATTGGGTAAGAAAAGGCGCTTACAATCACGCACATCTCAACCCCAAAGACCCAACCATGAAAGACATGATCGAAACTGTTATAGAAAACAGATGTAGAATTATGGTTTGTCCACCTTGTTCGGCTGTAAGAGGCTACACACCCGAAGATTTAATCGATCAAGTAGAATTGGTCGGTTCACCAGCATTGCACCAACTAATTCTTGAAGGCGCAGAAACTATCTCTATTTAACATTCTATCCAATTTTAAAGCATAATATCATGGAAGATAAAAAATCAAAAGTTCACTATTCTAATGAAATTATTGAGCAAATTACTTCAGCACAACTAGACGAAGTAATAGCCAAAGGAGAGTTTACCATCATCGATGTAAGACCTCCACAAGGAATTGAAAGTCAAGGAGAAATCCCTACTGCGATTAATATTCCTTTAGATGAAGTTAAAAAACAGATTGACCAAAGAAAGCAAAAACCGGAGTCTATTTTGAATGGCGAAGGTCCCTTCTTATTTGCTTGTACAGGTGGTGTAATGTCTTACATGGCAGCTATACATGCGCAGGAAAACGGAGTGAAACGAGTTTACAACTTAGAAGGCGGACATTCCGCTTGGAAAAAGCTAAAAAAATCGCAAGAAGAAAATCAACTGATATAGAAAAATTCATAAAAGTATCCACCAATGACTGAGTTTGTTATTGATGGATACTTTTCTTTTAAACTGTTTGTGTTTTGCTAACTCGCCAAGCATTTGGCGTAACTCCATATTCTGCCTTAAAACTTCGGATAAAATGAGAATCGCTTTCGAAACCGCAATCGTAACAAATTTCCTGCACTGTAAAATCTGTAGAGAGCAGCAATTCACGAGCAAGGTTTAACCTCTTTGTTTGCAACCATTTGGCGGGCGTTGTATCATACACCTTTTTAAAATATCTCTTAAATGATGATGCGCTTTTTCCACAAAGTCTGGCATATTCTTCCACTTTTAGGTTGTAGATATACTGTTCTTCCATTACTTGTTCAATAGTATAACCAGAGTTTGATGCCAGCGTATATAGCACATTTTTAATTTCTCTATTTCCCGGATCTAGACAAATGTTCATCAACATCTCCCTAAATTTTAATTCTATAATTTTCTGGGGAATTTCCTGCGGTTGTTTGAGATAAGAAAAAAAGGAATGATACAACACTCGTAAACTTTCTTCCACATTTATTCTATAGATAAACTCTGGATGGTCTACCCTTTGCAAAGCCGTCATTTCTTTCTCAATGTCGCTATCCATACACCTTTTAATAAAATCATCCTTCATAAAAAACATCAAAACACAAAAACTCTCTTCAAAATACTGTTGATTTTTAAAAGCACCCTTTCTCACAAAAATGGATTGATCTTCTTTCACCAAAAACTCATTAGATGGTGTAATCCATTTTTTTTGTCCATTTAGCACATATATTACACTGTGGCATTCAGACCAAGCATCAAATAGTTCTTCCTTAATCGGACATTTGAATTCTACAATCAGATAATCTTCTCCAATAATTTTATGGTATCCCGGAGTTTCTAAGAAGTGTTTATACGAATCAAACATTTGCTATTGAGGTGTAATTAGTGTAAACCAATTTAATAAAATTATAACTTAACTCCTATAAAAACACCTCCCAAACTTACTGTGCACACTGTTATAACTTAGCCAACTTATCAATGTGTAAATAAAACACAAAGAATTAGGATTTATCATTTTATCCATTTTACTTTGTGTTTATATAACACATTGAAATTATGGATTCAAAAAAATATTGTTATGAATATCCCAGACCATCAGTTACTACAGACTGTGTAATTTTTGGTTTTGATGGTGTCGATCTCAATATTTTGCTTATTGAGAGAGGTATTGAACCATACAAAGGAAAATGGGCTTTTCCGGGTGGTTTCGTGCAAATGGATGAAAGTGCAGAAGAAGGTGCTAAACGTGAACTGTCTGAAGAAACAGGAATAAAAGACGTGTTTATTGAACAGCTTTACACTTTTAGTGATGTTAACCGAGATCCTAGAGGCAGAGTAATTAGCATCGCTTTTTTTGCTTTGGTAAAAACTTCAGACTACCAATTACTCGCTGGTGATGATGCCATAAAAGCTCAGTGGTTTAAAATTAAAGACATTCCTGCTCTAGCTTTCGACCACGATTTAATTCTTCGCATTGCACAAAACAGAATTAAAGGGAAAATTAGGTATCAGCCAATTGGGTTCGAACTACTCGATAAAAAATTTACCATGCCCCAATTACAATTACTTTATGAATCTATACTAGATGTAAAATTTGATCGCCGGAATTTCAGTAACAAAATGATGAAAACGGGGCTTTTAACACAGCTAAATGAGAAAATGGAAAATGTACCCCACAGAGCCCCTAGATATTTAATGTTCGACAAAAAGAAATACAACGAGCTGCAAAGCAGTGGTTTTAACTTCGAAATCTAATGAAAAACATATTTACATTTTTACTAGTGTTAGTCTCACTGGCAAGTTATAGCCAAAGTGATGATATTGTGATTACCAATGAGCCAACAGATACCATCTTTCTGAAGGAAACAACAATTCAAGCTTACAGAGCTTACGAAAGCACACCGGTTACCTATAAAAACATCTCTAAAAAAGAGATTGATTTGTTAAACACTGGGCAAGAGCCATCTATTATTTTAAGCTATACTCCATCCATCAATTCTTATTCTGATGCAGGAAACTACCAAGGTTACTCATACTTTAGGTTGAGAGGTATCGACCAAACTAGGGTAAATATGACTTTGGATGGAATTCCACTAAACGAGCCTGAAGATCAAGGAGCTTATTTCTCCAATTATCCAGATTTCTTTAACTCAATCAATTCTATTCAAATTCAGCGTGGAGTTGGTACAAGTACAAATGGAGTAGCCAGTTATGCAGGAAGCATCAATTTTCAATCTCCAAATTTGCTGGCTAAGCAGTCGATGGTAGTGGGTGCTAACTATGGCTCATTTAATACTTATAGGCTTTTTGCTGAGTACAATAGTGGTTTACAAAACAATAAGGCCATTTATGCTAGAGTTTCTCACCTTAACTCAGATGGTTATAAGTACCATTCTGGTAATGAGTCAAACTCTGCTTTTTTGAGTGCAGGTCTTTTTAAAGAAAAGCATCAATTAAAATTTACTGGCTTTATTGGTAATCAAAAAAATGAATTAGCTTGGATCGGTGTACCACTCGACACAATTTACAAAGAGCCTAGAACCAATGCAGACTCAGATGAACACGATAACTTTTTACAAGGTTTAATGAGCCTACAACACTCTTGGACGCTTGATAAAAACTTAGTGCTTAACAACACGGTGTACTATAATTTTCTGGATGGCAATTACGATTTTGACTTGAATAATTTCCTTGGTTTTCCATCAACCGAAGAGATGTACAACTACGATTTTAGACATAATTTTATTGGCTATTTCAGTAACATCAATTGGTATTTAGACAACCTTAAAATAGATGCAGGTATCCATTTAAATACCTTTAACCGGAGACATATAGGTTCAGAAAGATCACTAGGAAAACTGTATGAAAATACTGGTTACAAAAATGAATTTAGCACTTTTGTTAAGACCAGATATTCAATCAATAACTTTGTACTATTTGGTGATGTGCAATATAGACACACCAATTTCGATTACGAAGGTTCTGTTGATTTCGAGCAAATTAGTTGGAATTTTATCAATCCAAAAGTGGGTGTAAGCTATTTCTTAGATGAAGAAACAAGTATTTACGCAAGTTTTGGAACTTCTGGCAGAGAACCTACTCGTAACGATTTGTTTAATGGTGAAGACGATTTACTAGCCAATGAAGATGGCAGTGCCGCATTTACCAATGTGGAACCAGAAGAAGTTCAAAATTACGAAGCCGGTGTAAAATTGATGCACGACAAATGGCATTTATTGGCCAATGTCTATTACATGAATTTCAAAAATGAGATTGTACTAAATGGTCAATACGGTCCAAATGGACTCCCACTGCACAGTAATGTGGCTAAAAGTTTTAGAAGCGGTGTGGAGCTAGATTTTAAAGTGAAAATCTTAGAAGATTTCTATTATACAAATACATCATATTACTCATATAATAGAATTCAAGAAAATGAAATTGAGTTTTCACCGATTCTCACTCCTACTGTAATAGTCAATCAATCTGTAGGATTCCAGAAAAATGCTTTGCAAGCAGGTATGTTCTTTAAATACCAAAGCAAATCTTATATCGATTTTGAGAACAGTTACCAAACTCCATCTTATTTTACTATTGATATATTTGGTAGCTATACTTACAAATCCTTAGATTTTAGAGTAGGTGTAAACAACCTGACTAACAGAACCATTATCTCGAATGGTTACATCGGTC
The DNA here is from genome assembly GCF_026250525.1 of Chondrinema litorale. Classification (GTDB taxonomy): domain Bacteria; phylum Bacteroidota; class Bacteroidia; order Cytophagales; family Flammeovirgaceae; genus Chondrinema; species Chondrinema litorale. Next base: position 261,411 of record NZ_CP111044.1, on the reverse strand, counting down.
TTGATGGCACGCCATTGTATTTTGTACAAGCTCCGATAAATTTCACGACAGGTATTACTTGGAAAATTTAAGTTTAATAAATTGATTGTTTATAGGCAGGTATCAGAATTTTTGGCACTTGCCTATTTTGTTTAACAAAATGTAATATTTTTAGCTTCTTCACGACTATTAATAATAGAAACATCAAAATACCACTTAACCAATAAATGAAACGAACAATACTACTTCTTAGAATCATCATGCCTATTGTCGCAATCACTTGCATGGTGATTTTCGTACCTTGGATCTTATTAAGAGCTTGGATAACCCCATTACCCGATACAATTCAGGAACAAGCAAACGATGCAATTGAATATGGTTTTGATGGTATTATAGTTTATGTAGATGAAGCAGGCAAAGCACCAGAATTTCACACTGCCGGATGGAAAAATAGAGAGAATAAAATACCTACTGATCCTGAGGCACTATTTAAAATTGCCAGTATTAGCAAGTTATACATAGCTGCTGCTGTGGCAAAATTGGTAAATAATCAGACTTTGTCACTAGACAAAACACTGGCTGAATATCTACCAGAACTCAGTAAAAGAATTGCGAATGCTAATAAAATTACCTTAAGAATGTTGGTGCAGCATCGTAGTGGTATCCCCAATTTTACAGACCTTTCGCATTACCCTTGGGATAATCCAATCAAAGACAATAAGGAAACCCTTACGCTGATTTATGACATGCCCGCTGATTTTGAACCAAATAGTGATTACAGTTATTCAAATACAAATTATCTATTAATCGGTGAGATTCTCAATAAAGAGTTAGGTTATAGCCACCACCAATATATACATAATGAGATTGTAAAACCACTTGGGCTTATCCATACTTACAGTTTACTAAGTGAGGTAAATTTGGATGATGTTAGCAGTGGTTATTCGGTCGGTTATGATAAAGACATAAAGACAAATGATTATGTAACTCCGGGTGGCTCGATGGTCGCAACTATACAAGATGTGGGAGTTTTTTTAAGAGCTTTAAATGATGGTTCATTATTAAATGATGAGGAACAAGCTATTTATTCATCAATCTATGTATATGAACATACAGGACTTTTACCCGGCTACCAAAGCATTGCTCGCTATTATAAAGATTTAGATACAGTAGTAATTCAGTTTGTAAACACCAGTGGTGAAAATTCATGGCCATTATCTGAGATTATTTATAACCGAATTGTAAAAATTATTAGTGAGAGAAATAAGGAATAATGAACCTATGAAACATACTATTTTAGCTGTATATTCCTCCTATTTACTTCCAAAACTCCTAATGAAAGATGTAACCCATTTTAACTACATAATTTGTTAACAAGTAAAAATGAAAGCAATAAAATTGTAAACTTTATTGAGTAAAAACGTAAATTTAAGGTATATTCATCAATTACCTATTTACCTGCTAATCTATTGACAAATATAAGTGTCTAAAATCACAGACTCACCATAGTATCGATTTATATGATATCTAAACGATGAATGATACTTAAGAACTTGAATACTATAAAATAATTACCGAATCATCATTTAAGAAATGATGTAAATTGAAATGTTTTGTAATCAATCTCAAATGTACCATACTTTTTAGACTTACTTAGTCTCCAAACTCAATTGTAATTTCCATCCAAGATTGGATAGACTAACTAGCTCGTATAGTTTTTACTAAATACAATGTACAAATGTTATTTGATTCACTTAACTTCGCTATTTTCTTACCTATAGTGCTAGTTCTGTACTGGTACATTTTTAATAAAAATTTAAAAGTTCAGAATTTGCTCATCTTAATAGCCAGTTATATCTTCTATGGCTGGTGGGACTGGCGGTTTTTATCCTTAATTGTTTTAAGCACACTAATCGATTATACTATAGGTAGGGCATTAGCTACACAAGAAAATGTAGTTAAACGAAAAGCTTTACTTTGGACCAGCATAATATTTAACTTAGGTTCACTTGGCTTCTTTAAGTATTTCAATTTTTTTATTGATTCACTTTACGAAACAATTCCCTCCTTACAATCATCCATTGGTTTTAAGTAGTTAAGAAAAAGAAATCGAGTATTTAGATCCATAATTCTGAAGAATTTCAATAATTTTTTGGTATAGTGTATTTTGAGATTGATAATCGTTCGGTTCTAACCAATAATATTTCATCTGTCTCCATAATATCTCTATTTTATTGAGTTCAGGGCTATAGGCAGGTATAAATTGTAGGTAAAGTCCTTTTTTGCGCCATTCGACTAACTTTTCTTTTACAATCTTTGCCTTATGCACTGGGGCATTATCTAATATTACTATCGTTTTTTTATTGATTCTTTCGCTTAAATTAGACAATACTTCAACTACTGTTTTTGCAGTACATGCCTCTGGCATCATATAACCGTAAAAGCTTTGACTGTGGATATTAAGCGTACCTAAAACTGTCCAATTAGTTGAGCTGCGTTTAGCAGGAAGCAAAATTTGCTGTCCTATTGGTTGCCAACCATAGGGCACATTTGGATTTAAGTTAAAGCCCGATTCATCCATAAATATCAAGTCTATTATTCCTTGTTTTGCTTGTTGTTCTAGGTAGCTTAATTCCGATTTGAAAAACTCAAAAAGTACTTCATCTCTTTCTGGTTTTAAGCTCTTTCTATAGCGTTTCCATACCAATCGATGCCTCTTGAAAATACCCTTTAATGTTTGTATATGGCAACTTTTACCTGTACTAGTGATCACTTCTTGAAGAAATACTTTTATCCTTTGGATGCCCAAACAGGCTTTTTGGATCATTTTTTTTCTTCTGTTTCTGTATAAATACGCCTACGACCACTTTTAGGAAGATTAGCAAGATTGGTCATTTTTCCTTGATCCCATCGGTTAAACCAACGAGATATTGTATCACGATTTACTTCTAATATATCTACAATTTGCTCCATAGTATAGCCTTTTATACTCAGCAGTAATCCTTCTATGCGAACAGATTCCTGTCGACTCATTGGTTTTTTTAGTTGAGATTTTAATAAATCAACTTCTTCTTTACTTGCTTTGATAAATCGGTGTTGTCTCATAACACAAAGCTATCTATTTTTTAAATACTTTATTTCTTTTTTGTAGTTACTTAATACACTAGAAATTATTTTACCAGTTGGTATTAGCTTTTACACATTTCAAACTTTAAGTTATTCGATTGATGTATATAGAAGAAAGCTACACCCTTCAAACGATTTTATCGCTTTCTCAGCATTCGTTTGTTTCTTTCCGCAATTGGTTGCAGGCCCTATCGAAAGAGCAACTCACCTATTACCTCAATTTTACAGAAGCAGAAAAATAAACAGCCAACAAGCTACAGACGGATTAAAACAAATCTTATGGGGCTTGTTTAAGAAAGTAGTAATAGCAAATAACTGCGCAGTATTCGCCAATATGGCTTTTAACAATCACGCAGAATACTCAGGTTTAGAATTATTTATTGGCGCATTGTTCTTCACATTCCAGATTTATGGAGATTTCTCAGGTTATTCAGACATCGCCATTGGTACTTCTAAACTCTTCGGTTTTGATCTGATGAAAAACTTTGCAACTCCATATTTCTCTAGAGACATCGCAGAGTTTTGGAGAAGATGGCACATTTCGCTTTCAACATGGTTTAGAGATTACTTATACATTCCATTGGGTGGCAGCAAAGGCAGTAAACTGTTTAAAGTGAGAAATACCTTTATCATATTTATTGTGAGTGGATTGTGGCACGGAGCCAACTGGACATTTGTAATTTGGGGAGCATTAAACGCCATTTATTTCTTACCACTTTTACTTTTAAACAAGAACAGAAGCAACTTAGAAATAGTCGCCAAAGGCAAGTTAATTCCCACATTAAGAGAGGCTTCTTCTATGATTATCACATTTTGCCTAACAGTTTTAGCTTGGATTTTCTTTAGAGCTAATACAGTTACAGATGCCTTTGCTATACTAGGAGAAATCTTCTCAGAATCGCTATTTGCAGTTCCAGTTTTACCAATAGAGTCAATCGTAACACTTCTAATTGTAGCAGTATTTTTAGTGATAGAATGGCTTGGCAGAGAATCTGAATATTCAATTAAAGATATGTTTAATAGCTACCCAAAAGCCGTACGATGGACGGTGTATTATGTAATGATTATTCTCTTCTTCGGATTTACAGGTGGAGAACAGGAATTTATTTACTTTCAATTCTAATTAGCTATGAAAACCCTAAAGACCAAAGTGCTGCCATTCGTTTTGGCAGTGCTACTCATCAATTTGATGCTTAACTTAATCTTCTCGAATAGAATTACAGAAGATAGATTTACGACACGATATAACTATTTAAAAAAGAATTTAACATCGTACAACACTTTGTTTTTTGGTTCGAGTAGAACGCTACGCCACACAATTCCAGCTACTTTCGATTCTGTAAATCAAGTAAATGGTGTAGAGACTAATAGCTTTAACCTAGGTACTCCCGGTAACACATCATTTGAAACTTATATGCAATACGAATCATTTTTGGATTTCTATAAAAATTCAGAGGATAAGTCTATAAAAACTGTGTTTCTAGAGATTTTCCCTTTAACCAGAGTCTCTTGGGAGAATAGCACATCTTCTAAATCTGTGTATTGGATGTCTCTAAAAAATGCCAAAAGACTATATGGCTATGTAAACGATAAAGAAGATTATACTCTCAAAAGAAAAGCTTCTTATTCTATTTTTTCAATCCCATTGTTTTTAAAATACTTTGGTTTCGGATACATCAACTTTTCATCCGATAGTGCAGATAAAAAAATCTGGTTGGGAAAAAACTCAGATGGTTTTTTAAGTTACGAAGAAGAGATCGCCCTTTCTAAAAGTGAGCATAACAAAAAATCGCTTCTCGAACAAAGGAATGATTTTGTTAAGGATACCACTCAACTAGAAAGCAGAAAACAAGCAATTTTAGAAGAGATGAAAAATGAGGATAATACATCTAATTTCAATCCATCGCATGCAGAAGTTTTAAAAGAGTTAATGGCAAAATCTGAGGAATTGGGAATCAACTTGATCTTTACGGTTCATCCCCGATTAAACCCAATTAACGAGATGCAAGCTTTAAAAGAAGCTTTACCCAATAGAATTATCGATATGTCTAACCCAAATGATTACAAAGAGTTTTGGATGGTTGAAACTTCTTTTAATCATGCACATTTGAACACAGCAGCGGCAAAGATTTACACAAAAGAGCTAGCAAAAATATTCGAATCCAACAGAGCTGAACAATTCACAAAAACAGATTGATTAGAATCTCTTCAACTTAAATAATAATAGGTAAGTGATCTAGTTACAAGATCACTTACCTAAACTTTTTCCTGCTGGTTTTGCAAAATACTTTGTATGGCTGTATGGCATATTTTCAGCAGCAGGTTCGTATGAATCATGCTCAATGTCGATGCTAAAAGAGTAATACTTTTTCCAATCTTTAATAGTCATTCCGTTGTGATCTGAGCCACATTCTTCTGGTAATTGATCTTGCATTTTTTATAAAATCTTAGTTAAAAAAAGTAATTGTTGTATTGCTACAATTCAAATATGCAAATGGATTTTTCTCTAGTGAAAATCTTTACACCAACCTGCTTATTAGGAGTATAAAACTTCAAAAACAAGCCTCAAAACTGCTGTATAAGTGTAATAAAAGCAGTTATGATGCGACTATCTTAATAAACACAGCTAAGAAAAAATATCGGCGCATTTGAAAAAAATTGCATCCTCTCTCCTACATCTTATTGATTTAATTAATTATTAACATGAACTATTTTTCACATCTATCTCTCCTGAAATACGATTATCTTCTGTATTTTGAATACTTGTCTAATGATGATATGTTATTAGAGTTTGGCTGTATTCATATTTACCCTTCTAGAGAGTTTTCAAATCTATGGGACTTATTTTGGAATGATATCCCAATTAAGAAAAAGCAAAAAAACATTAGACTACTTTATAGAAAACAATCTCACCAATTTTACTGTGGTAATTTTTTAAGAGCAGTATCTTATAAAGAGCAAAGGCTACTTGAAAGAACGATTTCTAAAATAGAGCTAGACTATTTAACTAGTTACCAAAGAGTGAAAAAACATGCGATATCTCTAAAGGGAATTTCAGATCGTAGAAATGTAAAACATTTTGAAACACCTTATAATGTAAGATTAAAATTTACAGATTAACCTCTCTGACAGTGCAAAACTTATCAGAGAGGTAGGTTATTGTTAGTACATCACTTTAACGACACTTTTCATCGATTGATTAGGAACAAAATTTAAGACTTTAGATGTTGGTTTTTGATGCAATTGTAGGTTGCTGGCTATGAGTTCAAGAATTTCTTTGGTATGATCGAACAAGAAGAAATGCCCACCAGGAAACCAAACTACCTCCACCTTTTTACTAGTTTCTACTTGCCAATCGGCAATTTGGTGAGTGGTAATATTCTCATCGGTACCCAACAACAGCGTAATAGGTAAATTGAATGGTGGAGTTTTTTGATAGTTAAAGTTTTTGATTACCTGAAAGTCAGCCTGCAAGATTGGTTTAAGTATTTTAATCAATCTTGGGCTATTCAACACCTTTTCAGGTATTCCTCCAATTTCTATCAGTTGGGTTATAAACTCTTGTTTATCAAGCACTTTTAATATTGGTTCATCTTCTAAAGTAGATGGCGCTTTACCACCAGACAGAAACAAATGCAAGGGCAAAGGAAGCCTACTTCGGGTAATCTTTTTGGTAAGCAAATAAGCCAATAAAGTCCCCATGCTATGGCCATAAATGGCGTAAGGTGGCTTTAAATAAGATTCTATTTGATAGAGTATATCATCAATTATTTTATCCGGATTATAAATCAATTGCTCACTAAACCGAGTTCCTCTTCCCGGTAAATCAACAGGTATAATTTGTAAACTGGATGGAGCCATTTCTACAAATTGTTTGTAAGCAAACCTGCTTCCTCCTGCATATGGGAGGCATATTAATTTGGCTTTTTCCATAAGTTTAAGATTGTGTAATTTAGAAATGTAATTTGAGAATCAATCCGCAGATAACACCACGGATTGATTGTTTGAATTATAGCAGAAAAGCAAACGAGCTATAATACTACTTTATAAATCAGGTCTTCAATTAGTGAAATCACTAATAAATATCTTTATCAAATCAGTTATCAACGTAAATGTCGATTACAATAAACCGTCTATAGTTTGTTGTCTTCTATCCATTCCCCATGTTAAGAATACGCCCATCATCACGAATCTTGGAGCCAAAGGAGTAACTTCTCTCCTAATTCCCGTATCTACATTTGAGTATTCGTAACCAAACACTTGCTTACTACCTAGAAGATTGCTCATAGAAAGCACTACAATGGCATTGGCTTTTCTAATCTTGGTAAGATATGCCAGTAAGAAGCTCACATTGTGGTAATTCTGCACTTTGTCTGAAAGGAACTCACTATCTGGTCTGTTTGGGTTAAAGTACGGACGACCAGAACTATAACTATAAGTTAAACCAGTGCTCAAAGAAAGTTCGGGAATGTATCTTTTCATTACCAAAGAAGCTGTGTGGTTAGCGGCAAAAGTTGGCTGAGCCAATATCGGATAATCCATAAACTTTCTCTTAGTATCGAGATAAGAATAAGACACCCAATAATCCAGATTTCTTACGGTCTTTTTGTCTCTCCAAAACAATTCAAAACCTTTTGCATATCCATATCCACCATTGTTGACACTAGGAACAGTTTCTATTAGGTTATGATATTTTTTGTAGAATATTTCTGTGCGAATCGTACGCAAACCACTTCTTTTCTGATAACTCACAATGTAATGGTCGCTTCTACCGTAATCAAGTCCATCGTAATACAAATACTCTCTATTTGGCTTTTGGTAATATTGTCCATAAGAAACTAAAAACTGCTCTTGTTCGCTCAGTAAATAGGCTAGAGAAAGCCTTGGAGCTATATTCATTTTTTGTAAGAGCGAAGAATATTCCATTCTTACACCGGCTCTTGCCTTCAAGTTCTTAACTAATTCAATATTACTTTCGATAAATACTGAAGAAAAATTATCTGTAAAACCTGCTACAGAATCGCTTCCTGATTCCACATCGCTCCATGTTGAATTTTCTGCCACATGTTGTACTTCACCTCCAAAATTAAGCTCGAAGTAATTGCTGAAATATTTGGTTAAAACTGTTCTCGCTTGGTACAACTGAGAACCATATTTTACACCTTGTTTGCTGTGTATTTGGTCATCTCCTCTTACTTCGGTATAGTACTTATCGGTATTGGTACTTGCAGAAAGTCCTGTGTTAATTTTGAGATCGTCTTTTAACCAATCGCTGTAAGTTAAGTTGGTATAGATATTCGAGTTATCTACATCTGCAAAGTCTTTATTACCCAAATAATCCAGACTATTTTCATTTAAAGAAACGGCACTAGTCCCATACATACCTAAAAATTTAAGCATGCCTGTTTTAGAAGTCTTGGTTCTAAAATTGACAGATCCGTTTAAGTATTCTGGCATTTTCACAAAGTCTTTCGACTGTTTTACCACATTGTAGTAAGGTGCCAAATTCATATAATTTACTGAGGAAGTAAATGATGATTTTTCGTTCTTGGCAAGTAGGTTCAAGTCTGCGCTTACTCCTACTGATGTAATGGAAGCTTCTGTGGTACTTTGCTCTGGTAAATCTTGTGTTTCGAGTATCAGTGTAGATGATAATGCTTGACCGTACATAGCAGAATAACCACCACTACTAAAATGCGAACCTTTAAATAAATCGGGAGAAAAACGACCTCTTTGCGATACACCTGGCGTGCCTCTTTGGTAAAAGTTATTTACCATTAATCCATCTACAAATATCTTGGTTTCATCGCCGGTTCCTCCTCTTACAAACAAGCCTTCTTGTTCGCCAATTTGTTGTGTGCCGGGCATGGTTCTTAATGCTGATGTGATGTCTGAATTAGAACCTCCGATGGTCATTATATCTATGGGTTTTAATACAGTAGCTCGGTTTTGATCACTTGCTTCAAAATAGCGAGATGCGGTGACTGTTGCTTCAGCAAGTTCTAAAAACATCTCTTCCATGCTTCCAGAAACTTCTATCGGTTCTGAGCCAACTGTAATTTTCTGTTCGCTGTCTTTAAATCCCATCAAATGGAAAACCAGTGTTTGCTCCCCGGTTTTACGCGTGGTAAAAGTGAAAAATCCGTCGGGTCTAGATGTGGTGCCATCGTAACTATCTTTAATATATACATTGGCACCCACAATGGGATTGTTTCTTTTGTCTTTTACATACCCTTGTATGGTAGTTTGTGCGTACAAAAACGTACTTGCAAGCACAAATAAAATGTTAAGTAATAATGCTTTCATGATTTATAAAGTTTAATAATCGCCTGCTAAGACTGTAATTGTCGATTGAATTCTGCTTTTAATGTTTTTGAGTGATAATTGATTTTTTGATGACCGAAACAAAGCCATCAGAATTGGTAGTGAAATTTAATTTTTGATGTTAATCAGGTTTAGGAGATAAAGAATTGTTTGTATGGCGGTTTGCATTGTGAGGTTTTCTTTGTCGTAATCTGGATTGCTTTCTACCAGATCTAGACCGATTATATTTTTGTTTTGCAATACAACCGAAAATAATTGCTTTATCTCTTCGAAATTGAAACCACCCGGAACTGGCGTTGCAGTACCTGGAGCCACAGATGGATCAAGCACATCAATATCAAAAGTGACATAGTAAGGAACATCTGTTGGCAAATCGAAAGTTTTTCCTGCATCCATCGCTCTTTTTATATCACTAAACCAGTAGATTTTTTGTCGGGCTTCTGGCCTTTGCCCCATGTTAGAAATTCCCCTAATTCCAAACTGATAAATTTGATTGAATCGGGAGTCTTCTAAGCATTTAGAAACAAAATTACCATGATGGTGTGTTTTGTTACGATGCGTTAAATAATCGTATCGCGATCCGTAGGTATCTGTGTGAGCATCAAAATGAATGACATGCAGATCGGAATAATTATTTAATGCAGCTTTTATTAATGGATAACTAATTGAATGATCGCCACCCAAAAAAAACGGAACTACTTTTTTACTGAAAAGCTCATTGGCAATGGTGAATATTTTATCGTACACAAAGTTTCCTTCTTCACTTGTATTGATAAAGATATTGCCATAATCTTTAATCAGCTCTTGCTGAAATAAATTAGCCAGATTCGTGAAATCTGTCTCTCCATCTAGAAATTTAAAGTCTTCTGCTTTTGCACTTTTATTCAAATTAATCTTATAATGCTTCACCATTTCGCGCAGCTTATAAGGAAAATTTCTAGATCCTGTAGACTCATTATTTCCCTTACCAAAAGGCACACCTACAAAAGAAATTTGAGAGTTCGATGAGTGATTTTGATCTAACAAAAGATTGCCAGTATTAAAAAGCCTGTTTGCTACAGGAGTTACTGTAATAGTTGCTTCTTCCTGCATTTCAGTATCAAGTACCAATCCTTTAGACAAAAGAAAAGCAATCGTTTTTTCTAATAAGGCATCTTGCAAGTCAAAGTGTTTTTCAATCTCTGTAAACAAACGAGGCTTCTTTACATATTCGAGTATATCGACTATCATCGGCCCTACTTCAAACATATTTCCGCTGATAATGCTGTAAACTTTGGCTTTGCCATTTGGCTGCCAGTCAATCTCTGTAAAGGGAGATTTCATTAAGCTGGTGATGGCGTAATCTATCATACTTTTTGCGCTCTAATGTTACGAACATAATTGCGAGAAACCTTAGTATACTTGTAAGAGAAGTAAGTAATTACTCCCAAAGAGAAACACGTTTTGGCATAAAACTCAATCGCACATATTGAAAAATCCATCGCTGCCATCTGGCTAAAAACCAAGCTTAAATCCATAATAGATTGAGCAATTAGTATCACGATAAACTTAGCTATGTAGATAAAAAATGCATACTTCAATACAGAGTAAACTATCAAAAATGGATTTTTTAAGTTGATGTTTTTTAAAGCATTTTCATTCAGATTAATCGGTGCTTTTGGAAACAAATACTTTATAGCTTTCAACAAGTATACATTAGATTGCTTTCTCAGATTTGGCAGATTAAACAAGTCGCTGTAAATCCAGTAACCATCGAACCTAAAAAATGGATTTAGATTTATTACCACTGTGCCCATGTTTAAGATGATGATATACATCAACACTTCAATTACTGTACTGTCGGTTAAATAGCGAAGCACATAAAAAATCACCGTGTTTATGAGCAATTGCATGTAAATACCACCTAAATTAATAATGGTTCTTTTCCAGCGATTCAACTTCCAAACGCCAGTAATATCAGCATACAAAACAGGCAATGCAAGATAAAACCCGAAGCCAATATTCTTAGGTTTTACACCATACATATAAGAGGCAGCAGCGTGGCCCATTTCGTGGAAAAACAATACCAAAAAAGCAAGTGGATAAAACAGCAAAACATAATTGGCATTTCTTAAACACTCACCAGTTTGTGCTGCTGCAGTAGCGGTATTAGCACCCAAAAATTGATTTACATAAAAATAATTTACTGCGGCAGATCCAATAAACAATATGGTAAACACTACCGGGTGAAATGCATATTTAAATACTTCTAGAAATATTCTGAGATGCTCAAATTTTACCAATGTCCACTGACCTTGAATGCCTGTAAGCGGTAGCTGCTTTTTTTGATCTTGCGGAATGGCTTTCTCAAACAAGCCCAGCGGCTTAATATGCTGTTCTATAATTCCAAATAAAGTGCCTTTGGTAAAATTATATTGATTGTTGCTCCATCTATTGAGAGATTCTAACATCTCATCTGTAGATTTTTTCTCGGAAAGAAACCTGATAATTAAATATACAAGCTCCCCTACGTAATATGGTTTGTCGTTTACAGTTAGTAAAAACTTCTTCTTACCAGAAGCATCAATTTCTTCTATGGTATAGGAGGCTGTTAACTCATACATAGCGAAAGTTTAAAAGAGTTTACAATAAGAAATAGCAGTTGATTGTAGAGTTAATCCATCATCAACCCTATTAAATAATTTTTTTGATTGTGTAGCGAGACATTAATCAGAGAGAATGATTAATGTCTGATATTGTAAGAGTAATTGAAGAACCAGACTGGCAGATAGCACCAGCCCGGTGAACACACTTGTTAACTTCTATCTATTATTTTTCGCTGTAGATGCAACGGTCTGCATCAGCTGCTACGGCAGTCATTTCGTGTCTTTCTTCTAACTCTACTATGTTTAATGAATCTTTAAGTACTTCTTTTGACATGATATTTTTATTTAAAAATTGAACGAAAATTTAAAAATGCAAGTGGTTTCAAATCAATAGAACAAGCATTACAAAACGTAACAAAAAATCTGTTTTCAAGAGATGTTACCACTTGCTGTAAGCGAGATAATTAAGGTATTAATTGGATACTATTTTTGAGTAATAGTGCAACGATCTGCTTCTGCTGCTACAGCAGTCATTTCGTGTCTTTCTTCTAACTCTACTATGTTTAATGCGTCTTTTAAGATTTCTTTTGACATGATATTTCTATTTAAATTAATGTAAAATTGAAAAATACAAGCGGTGTCAAGTCAATAGAACAGGTATTACTAAGCGTAACAAATAATCTGTTTTCAAAAGATATTACCACCTGCTGTAAGTAAAATTAAAGTATGAATGGATACTATTTTTGAGTAATAGTGCAACGATCTGCTTCTGCTGCTACGGCAGTCATTTCGTGTCTCTCTTCTAATTCTACGATGTTTAATGCGTCTTTTAAGATTTCTTTTGACATGATGATAAAGTTTTAAATTTGGATGAAATATTAGAGGTATAAGCAGTCGTTATTGCACGTAAACATTTTGAGTTCGAATGAACAGACAAGGATCTGTAAAGATGTGCTTTGCGAATAAATACTACTTACAAATTAAAAGATTGAAAGTTAATAAGTCCGACTTATTTTTCGCTATAGATGCAACGATCAGCATCAGCTGCTACAGCAGTCATTTCGTGTCTCTCTTCTAATTCTACGATGTTTAATGCGTCTTTTAAGATTTCTTTTGACATGATGATAAAGTTTTAAATTTGGATGAAATATTAGAGGTATAAGCAGTCGTTATTGCACGTAAACATTTTGAGTTCGAATGAACAGACAAGGATCTGTAAAGATGTGCTTTGCGAATAAATACTACTTACAAATTAAAAGATTGAAAGTTAATAAGTCCGACTTATTTTTCGCTATAGATGCAACGATCAGCATCAGCTGCTACAGCAGTCATTTCGTGTCTTTCTTCTAACTCTACAATGTTTAATGATTCTTTTAATACTTCTTTTGACATGATGGTATATTTAAAAAAATGAGTAATAATTTTATGAATATGAAAGAGTGAATTCTATTGATAATGAATCACTTACACTAGATCACCTGTAATAGTGCAACGATCTGCTTCTGCTGCTACGGCAGTCATTTCGTGTCTCTCTTCTAATTCTACAATGTTTAATGCGTCTTTTAATACTTCTTTTGACATGGTGATAGAGTTTATTTTTGAATAATAATTTTAAGAGTAAGCAGCGTAGTTTTCACTTTAACAGAGATAGCTAGGTAGACAGATAAAACATCTGTGAAAATTTGTTTTGTGTATACTTTGCTGCTAAATATATATTTTTGAAATACTTGTAGATTAAACCAAAGAAGCTTCTTTGTAGATACAACGATCTGCGTCTGCTGCAACAGCAGTCATTTCGTGTCTTTCTTCTAATTCTACTATGTTTAATGCGTCTTTTAAGATTTCTTTTGACATGGTGATAAAGTTTATTTTTGAAAAAATATTTTTAAATGGAGGCAGTGTAGTTTTCACTAAAACTGAGCTATCAGAGTGACAGATAAAACATCTGTGAAAGTTTGTTTTGTGTATCCTTAACTGCTTGTGGTGTTAAATCAAGATTTCTACTGAGAGTTAGATTAAGCCTCTTTGTAGATGCAACGATCTGCATCAGCTGCTACAGCAGTCATTTCGTGTCTTTCTTCTAATTCTACTATGTTTAGCGCGTCTTTAAGTACTTCTTTTGACATGGTGATAAAGTTATATATGATTAAAAAATGAATTAATTCTTATTGTTCTATATGGAAATTAGATGTCTACTTTGCCTGAGCCAGTATCTTTGCAGCGGTCTATATCTACAGATGCAGCTGTTAATTCGAATCTGCTTTCAAGCTCTACGATAGAAAGTGCATCCTTTAAATCTCCGCTTATTAATTTTTTATTCATGATTGTAAAGTTTTTGATGGATGATGCTCTAAGTGAATAATTTTAATTTGGGGTTTCAATAACAGTTTACCATTGTGGTTTTCAGCCCTAGATTTGTACCTGAAAAAGTATCTGTTTTTTACTTTGCTGGCTGTGTAAAATAATGGTATTTTAAAACTGCTATTAATTATTTCTTACTGAACTGTAGAAAGTGATTCTTCAGACAAACGGTTGTAGATCATTTCACTTAACACATTCACATTCTGAAAAGATGTTTCATTAAACTCAGATGGAAGTATGCCGAACTCTTCAGACAAACGAGAAGCAATTTCAAGAATAGCTAATGAATCTTGGATGATACCTGGTTCTTCATCAGTACCGAAAAATGGATCTTCATTGCCAATATCTTCTGGAGAAGCTCCGTCAATTTCTAGTGCTTCAATGATGCATACTTTGATTTTTCCCTGAATTTGAGATAAAGTTTCCATAGTTTTTAAAAAATTTTAGGGTTGTAAAAATTGATATATTTTGAAAGTGTTTTTTAGAATTTTGAATTGATAAGTTTTGCGTTGAGATTGATCTCAGGTAAAACTTTGTATCGCAATGGCCGACATATTTCCTGCAAATCCAAATGAATTTGAAATTGCCGTATCGAATTTATAATCGAGTCCTTTGTCTTTAACTATTACCAAATTGTGGTCTTCTGCTTCCAAAATCGGATCAGAAAGGTTGATCGTTGGTGGAATAAATCCATCGTGCATAGCTACTGTTGTTGCTACCAGCTCTACGCTGCCAGCTGCGCCTAATGTATGCCCAGTCATAGACTTTGTAGAGCTTACAAACACCGGTCTTTTGTCTGCCAGTTTTCTTATGGCTTTAATTTCCATGGTATCATTAGCAGCGGTAGCTGTGCCGTGTGCATTGATGTATTCCACTTTGCCAATGTCTATCTTGCCTTGAGATAAAGCTTTTTGCATCGCCGAGTAAGCAAACCCTCCATCAGGACAAGGAGCCGTTGCGTGATATGCTTCGTTAATGGTCGAATAACCTTTTATTTCAGCATAGATTTTTGCATTTCTCTTCTTAGCAGAACTAAGGCTTTCGAGTATTACAAATGCACCTGCATCACCTAAATTAAGACCATCTCTGTTTTTATCGAATGGTTTACATGCTCCTTTTGAGATGGCTTGCAGTGCATTAAAACCACTGTAAGTAAGTTCTGTAAATACATCTACACCACCGGCTATCATGTAATCTACTCTTCCTTTAGAGATAAAGTCGAAGCCTCTGCCTATTGAGTTGGTTCCTGCTGCACAAGCTGTCGAGATTGTTGAAATAGGACCCCTTAAATCATACTGTTTTGCAATGTTACCTCCGATAGTAGAAGTCGTATGAAAAAGCAAGTCTATATCTTTTGCAGGTTCTCCCTGAATTTTGTTTTTTACCCATCTCATAAAAGGATAGCTCGCTCCTACTGAAGTAGCTACTGCCACTCCCATTCTTCTATTATTTATTTTATCCATTTGCAAGCCGGCATCTTCAATGGCATCCTGTACTACTTTTTTAGATAGATCGCTGAGAATGGTCGCGTCTTTTTCGTACAAATCGTCGTACAGTTCAGGTTCCAAAATACAAGCACTATTATTTCGGTAAGCAGGTAGGCTTGTATCAAATCGGCGTGTCGGAATTTGCTTCAAACCGGAAGTGCCATTTTTTAAATTGGTTTTAAAATCTTGCAAGTTATTTCCGATTGAGCATAAGATTCCCAGCCCAGTAATTACAACTCGTTCCATAGCATTTAAAATTTGATGATTGATTATGAAATTGAATGAAGGTGTTTAACAATCATCTGCTTTATACGCCGATGCCACCATCTATGGTAATCTCCTGCCCGATAATGTATTGAGGAGCTGCACTTGCTAGATAACTAACCAAATTTGCTACTTCTATAGAAGTTCCCATTCTTTTAAGTGGGCTTCTCGACATGCGCTCTTCAAAATAACCATTGTTTAGGTTTGAAGTCATGTCTGTCTCGATTAAGCCAGGAGAAACACAGTTTATAATCACTCCTGAGCGAGCTACTTCTTTGGTAAGTGCTTTAGAGAATGAAACAATGGCTGCTTTTGATGCTGAATAAGCTGATTGACCCGGATTGCCTTTTTGGCCTGATAGGGATGTGATATTGATAATTACACCGCGCTTCTGGCGGATCATCATCGGTAGTACATTGCGACAAGTATTTACCACACTAGCCACATTGGTTTTTACTACTTTCCACCATTCATCGTCTGTAGTGAACATAAACGGGCGGCTATTACCAAGAATTCCTGCATTGTTTACTACTACATCAATCTTCGGAAATTCTTTTTTGATATTTTTAAATAAGCTGGCTACTTCTTTACTATCGCTCATATCGCACTTAAGTGCTTTTGCTGTCGGTAAATTGTGTTCTGCGATTTCATTTACGAGTGACTCAGCCATTTCTACCTTGCTTAAATAGGTAAATATTACTCTGTAACCTTGGTGAGCAAGTTCTAATGAGATAGCTCTTCCTATTCCCCGAGTGCCACCGGTTACAAGGGCTATTTTTTGATGTGCTTCCATAATTGCTTTTCTGATGTTAATTCAATTTGTGTATGTATCTGATTTGTTAGTGATTATCGACTTAGGAATTAATCTTCTTCAACTTGATCTTTATAGCGACCTAAAGCATGCTCTAGTGGTGCTCTTCCCCAGTGAGGTTTAATGGTGTTTTCGTCTGCGATATTTTCTGCAAAAAGTCTGGCTGAGTTATCGAATAATCTCTTTGCAGCTTCAGGGCCACCACCAAAATCAGCAGGAACATTGTACAAGTTTTGAGCTAAGAGATAGTAAGCTCTTGGGTTGTTTTTGTCTATCGCACAAGCTTCTTTGAGGTAAGAGTTAGATTTGGATACGAATTTCATTCCACGACCCATTACATCTACTTTAATTCTACTGCTATAAGAAAGCGCTTTTAAGCATAAAATCTCTGAGTTATTTGGAGAAAGAGAATCAGCAACTTCGAGATACTTGTTAGCCTTTTGAGCTAGTACATCTATTTCGTTGATGTCTTTGGTAACCATTGCTTGGTTAATCTTGCTGAAAGCTGCGTAGTAGTAAG
Source organism: Chondrinema litorale (assembly GCF_026250525.1). Lineage (GTDB taxonomy): Bacteria > Bacteroidota > Bacteroidia > Cytophagales > Flammeovirgaceae > Chondrinema > Chondrinema litorale. The sequence continues at coordinate 243,954 of NZ_CP111044.1, read as the reverse complement.
GCAACCATTTGTCTTTTTCTGCGAGTGCAATTCTTTCAAAGTTATTAGCCATCGTTAAGAAAGTAGCTTCTGTAACTGCCGTATCTAATATTTGAACATTCTCTAGCACAGCAGCTTCGTAAGCATTGTCTTGAGCAAGTACAACAGCATAAGTAAATGCCAATGTTAATAGGGTGAAAATCAGTTTTTTCATGATAATAAAGTTTTAAAAGATTGAATGAATGATTTATAAAGTATTAGTGGTTGATTAATATTTCTTGAGTACCATACTGGTGGTATTGCCTCCCAAATGGATAGAGTTTACAATAGCGTAGTTGATTTTATCTTTTACCTCTACACTTTCTTCAGGAATGATGATCTGCTTATTTACACCTTCCAGCACTTGATTTGGAAAGCCTGTGCCTGGCACCATTTCGTATTTTACACCCAGTGCTCCAGTAGCCAGTGAGAGTGTGGCCGATGCTCCCAGTGTTTCACCAGTTTTAGATTTAATAGTGGTGTAGTAAACCTCTTCTTTTTTACACACATTTTCGATGGCTTTCGCTTCGTAGCTTTTTACCTGCCAAGGCAAGCAAGAACCACCCACCACCAAATCCACATCGTTTTCACTTATACCTGTATGTTGGATGGAATCTAACATAACAGAAGCTAAGTCGGTATGGGAGCGCTCTGTTAGCAAGTGGTTTCCAATACCATCGCATCCGGTAGAATAGCCCAATACTTCCGCATAGATAGGTGCATTTCTTTCGAGTGCGTGCTCTAGTTTTTCCATCACTACAAAGGCAGAACCTTCGCCAAGAATAAGCTTTCCTTCTTCTTCGGGAGTACCTAGTTTTTCTTTGAGAGAAACATATTCTCCCTTTTCATTTTTGGGAGATAAAACTTTATCACTCAATACATAATTGAAAAAAGTAGAATCTCTTAGTTCATCAAAACCGCCACAGATCATTACATCTGCTTTGTCGTCTTGCAGCAGATCGAAACCATAAGCTGCGCTGTTTTCTCCCAAAAGCATAGAGCTTGGACCTCTTAATTTAAAGAAGCGGGTTACATCTCCCAGAGCACAATTGGCCACTGTCTTAGTAAAGTTCAGCGGACTTACCTTATCTGCACCTCTTTCATACAGTTTAGTCAAGTAACTCTCGACCGCTGCATTAGCAGCTATATCTGTATTTAAGATCAACCCTAATCTTTCTGGTGAGAATGAAGGTAGGTCTAGCTGTGCGTCATCAATCGCCAAATGACAGCCCAGCATAGCCAATTGCGAATACCTCAGGGGAAATGGAAAACGTAAACCAGCTAAATAATTCTTTATTGAAAACTCTGTGCAAACGCCACAGTATTGTTTTTCTATTTCTTGGTATTCCCACTTTTCTCTAAGCGAGATACCAGATAAATTTTGAGTAATTTTATCGATAAACGAAGCTTTTCCCACACCCATGCTAGACACCGTTCCAACTCCGGTAATTACAATTCTTTGTTGATTTTCCATGATGTTATTTTTTTGATTGTTGAATAAAACAGGCTTTTATAATCAGGAGATATGGACAGTTACGCTGCCTTTTGCTGCTACTTTGCCTTCGCAAATTACTTTGGCATCAAACTCAGAGAAACCCATTAGTTTGTGTTTAAACTTTACTTCTATTTGAAGTTTGCTCTCTGGCCTTATTTCTTTGTGAAAAGACACATTTTTAATTTTGATAGCTCTGCCAGAAGCTGGTTTCTGCGGAACCTGAACTTGTTCGGAATTACCAAAGTTGAGGGCTTCTAATCTGCCATATAAGCCGCAGGTTTGGAACATCATCTCTACCAGAATTACACCTGGTAAAAGTGGGTAGCCCGGAAAATGACCTTGGAAAAAGATTTCATCTTTGCCAATCTCTTTATTGGCTGTGAGTGATTCACCAAACTTAAAGTCAACGATATTATCTACCAATAAAAATGGCGGGCGATGTGGCAATAGCGTTTCTGGTTTGGGGTAATCAATTTTCGTTTCGGTAATCATGATTTTGAGTTTTAAAATGTTGATATTTTGGGTTGATCTTTCTTAAAATTCTTTGACTAATTGGACTAAATCCACCTCTTTCGTTTCAATATCCACCGACTTCTGGTGAAAAGCGATACAACACACATAATCGGTATGAATATCTAGCTGATGGATGTAATAAGTATTTTGACCTTGATAGTAAATATTTTCTGGGCAGTAAATCTCTGTAAAAGCCATTCCAAGTCCGTTTCCATCTACTTTTCCTATTGCTTCTTTCTTCGCCCACACAGTAATCTTGCTATGATTATCCATATCTTGATCTTCTAATGGATGGAGAAAAAAACTCGATGCTCTTTTACTAATTTTAACTACATGTTGTATATCTATTCCCACTTTACACTGGGGGGCAATGGCGCAAATAATGATGTCTTTTGAGTGCGAGATATTAAAGTCTATCTGTAAGTTTTGAAAAAATGGCCTGCCATTTCCAGAATAATATATCTCTTGTAAAGCATCTTCATAATAACCCATATCTTTTAAACCATGTGATAACAACAACTTGCCCGTGAGTGATAATGCTCTTGCTCTTTCTGCTTTATACATAGACAGACGCTTCTTTAGCAATGGTGGAAAGCGATCCATCATGCTTGCCACCAGTTCGGCAGAGGGTAACTGATCTATCTTTGTATAATATACCTGACAACTTTTGAGCATAGTTATTTTTTTATCAATTGCCTATTTTGCGACTTTAACAGAATTGGCTTTTAGGAACTCTATTTTCACTTTTTCCCATGCATTAAACTGGAAGTGCTCGCACAGTAACAAGTAGACCGATTCGTGCGTGAGCTTGCAAGCTGGCATGGTGACTATAGAAATAATGGTTTCGCCATTTTTTACATCTACTATGGCTTTTAGCACTTTTCCAGTACTGTAGATTGCATTGGCTATTTCTTGAAACCAGATACTGCGACCTTCTACTACAATCTGGTTTTTACTTCTGCCCAACACAAAGAGTTTTCCTGTTTCTGAGAAGTAAGCCATGTCTTCTGTGAGTATACTTTGTTGTGGCTTTACATGAGGAGGTAACTCATGCATATATCCATTCATTACCGAAGGGCTTTCTATTAACACTCTGCCAATTTCATTCGGTTTGGCATTGTTGCCTATGGCATCCAACACCCTCATTTTCACACCTTCTAGTGGATAACCTACTGAATCTATTTCCGGATCTGTTGGCGTTTCAACTTTGTAAGTACTCACTCTTGGTCCAGCCTCTGCAAGTCCATAAGTTTTAATAAATGGACAGCTAAAAACATTCATAGCTCTTTGTAGAGACTCTTTTTCTATGTGATTCCCTCCTACTGTTATAAATCTTAGTGAGCTAAAATCACCAGTAAAAAATCCTTTCTCCTGCATGTAATTGATCTGTCGAATCATTGGCGGCACAGTAAACAAAGAGGTTGCTTTACTAGCAGGAATCAATCTTGGAATTTGGGTAATGGCAAACCTTGCATCTGCCAATACAATTTTACTACCTACATACAAATGGCTGAGAAACTGAGCGATTAAACCGTAAGAATAGTTCATGGGTAAAGCCATTATGGTAGTATCATCTGGGCGAATCCCAATCGATTTTACATTGGCTTTTATGTTGGCAATGGTGCCAGCTGCACTCAGTTTTATCACCTTGCTAATACTCGTGCTTCCAGAACTGGTCACAAGCAAAGCGGTATCTTCTAAGTGCTTATGAGAATTATACTGACCGTTTTTAAATAGAAAGCTGATATTGAATATAGATTCGCATTTCAGCTTTCTTTCAATCAGAGATTTATAAAGTGCCGAACTAGTATTTTTTTCGTGAGCTAGATAGCCATAGCAGTTCAATTTTTCGAAATCGATGGCATTTTCTTGTAATTCATTTACAATAAGCGGAATGGCTTCGAGCTGTAAAAGTGCTAAGAATATAATAGATAGTTCTATAGAATTTGGGAACGAGAGCACAATGATTTTTCCCTTATCAATTCCCTGTTTTTCTAGCTCTTTTGCATAGAGGTTTACTTTTGCCCATAGCTCGCTATAAGTAATGCCTTTTCCGCATTCGATGAGTGCAACTGAGTTACTACAATTCTCTTTAAGAATATTAATGATGGAATGATTCATATTTTTATCATAGCAAAGGTTTAGAAAATTTGGGTTTTAAGACGCCAATTTAGATTGAATTAAAACCCGTTTTTCTATCAGGTTTTGTAAGAGTGAGTCAGAGAGATTTGCAGCTATGCTGTACTCAGGATTCACGGTTTCCCGCTTATCCAAAAAGCTTAATAACTCTTCGTTAATTTCGTAGGCACTATAGGTTGCCCTATTAAACAGAAAACAGTTTTCGTCAAGTTTAAAAAGGCTATACTCCGTTTTATTGAAGACTAAATTTTCCACAGCTCCGCCATTATCTGTTGTATTTTCTATACTGATAACTCGCTTTATATTATCCCAGTCGAGGTATTTATGCACATAGAGCCAACCCTCCCATTGGTCGTAATAAGTGAGCAGTTTTTCTTCGAGTATCTTATACAAATAAGAGGTAACTGTGTAGCAATAATCTTCTTTTCCTTTGGTCCACTCAAGTGGATTAATCGGATCATAAAATTTGAGTTTTACGTCTTGTTCATGGTCATCATACCAGGAGATCACCGGAATAACAGGCACTTTTGCGGCATAAGAAAGGGTGGTAATTCCCTTTCTCGAATAGAGGTTTTGATGTAAAAAAGGAATATTCAAAAATTGAGGGTCTTTTTTATAGATACCTCCTACTCCGGTGTTGCCATCCAGGTATGCTACAATTGATCTACCAGATCGAATGTGTTTAAATAGTCGGATGGCAATGTCGTGTTGTTCTGCTGCTTCGAGCCCAAAATAGGACGATTGGTTAAAGTTGGCATGTATTGAGTTTACAATTTCAGTAACTTTTATGTGCTGCTTATTATAGGTGTTTTGGTCTACCAAAAGTACAAAGTCTTTGCCTGCACTGGCCAATACCCCTATGATTGACCGGTAAGAACCCAAATGATAAGTACAGTATATAGCTGGTGTTTGTTGTTCTAGACAACTTGTGTCGCCTAAGCGGTTAATATTGTTTATAAGGTCAGGATACGACGGTTCTGTCACAAGCCGTGAGTTATTGTAGAGTATGTTATAGTATATGTTTTCATGCGATGATTCTGGAACAGTTGGCAAAAAGTTGGAAAGATTTGCTGATAAAAAATTGAAATCTTTTAATTGCTTCTTTTCTTTTTTAAGCTGCTCGCGTTGGGTAATATGCTCTTTGAGACGATGATAGTTTTGTTTGTAAAGTTGGCTGCTGATAGTTTCCATAGGGGTATTTTTTTAGTCGTTGATAATTGAAATAGATAGCGATTGACTTAGTGTTAGGTTGAGTTTATTAGCTAAATGTGCAAGTGCTCAAATAATCTTTAGAGATATCGATTGAAACAGATTGTTTTAAAGCTTGTAACTGAACTACAAATCTGCTTTTACCATTTTCTCTTACTAGTATGCCTTCTGTTCCTGCAAACTGGCCTTTGGTAATTGTTACTCTGTCGCCAATGTGGTAGTTATCTGCTGTAGAAGAAACTACTGGGTTTCCACAAAGTACTTTTTTGATTGATTCAATCTCTTCTTCAGGAATTGAAACTGGTGTGCCTCCAAAAGAAATGAAGTTTACTAAACCTCTCACTTTCATTAAATTGAATCTCTCTTGCGAGCTAGTTTTTACAAACACATAGTTCGGAAAAAGCGGTGCTTCAATTTCTTTTTTGCGATCGCTCCATTGGCGAACTTCTTTTTGCATGGGAAGAAATGTTTCGTAACCCAATTCATTTACTTTGTTTCTAACTTGCTTTTCAGCTTGCGGATATGTGTAAACAACATACCAAGACGGATTTAAATGAGCGTTTTTTTTCATGGTTTTATAGTTTTTGCGTTTTCTTCTTCTTTGGATATGGCTTCGCCACATTGGGTCACAAGCCCTATTTTTAATACATTATATGTCTCCTCCGCCTCTTTCAGGTTTCTTAAAAACTCTGGAGCTTCTTTCTTTTTGTCTTCCCTTCATCTCCTTTGTTATTTCAAAGATGCACCAGAATATTCGCCATTTGAAAATTATTACACGAACCCGCTTTTTAGAAGTACAAATATTTGAAAAAAGATTTTTGAGATGTTTATGATGGATAAAACCCCAGTTTTGGAGGTATCAACCAGGAATAATTAACAAGGCCTTGTACGAATCTTGTTTTTTCAGCTTATGAACTCGCTTTTTTTAATAACTAATTAATAGTAATTCTGGATTTGAAGGATATTTTCTATATTACCCAATAGAAAAATTTGACTTGCTATACCATTATGAAACCAGACTACAACTTTCATCCTAAGCTTATACTACGCACACCTACACTGCCATTTCAAGGAGATGTTAGCAAAGAAGTCATTATTCGCCATTTGCAAGATGCCCACTTTCTAGAAGCACTTTATTTGGCATCACCCAGTGTATATAGTAAATGTCAACTTTTAGTAAATAATCAAATAACCAATCCTAAAGAGGAGCAGAAAATCCTAAACACACTTATAAAGTATTATACACGCATGTTTAGTCGCTGTACTCCTTTTGGTTTGTTCGCAGGTTGCACAGTGGTTAATTGGGATGAAAGTCAAAATCTGAAAATAGATACAAGTAAAAAGCAACAGCATACCCGTTTGGATATGCATTACCTCTGTGCACTATCTCAACATTTGGCACAAAAAAAATTTCTTAAATATGAATTAAAGTATTTCCCCAATAGCAGTGTTTATAAAATTGGAGATGAGATACGCTATATAGAATACCAATATGTAGATGGCAAGCGCATCCATCAGATAAGTGCAGTTGAAAACTCTGAGTATTTGCAAAAAGCTTTTGAGATATGTAAAACTGGATGTAACCCTCAAAATATTGCTCCTTATATAATAGATGATGAAATTGATAAAGACACCGCCCTTGAGTTTATAGAACAACTCATCTCTGCACAACTCTTAGTAAGTGAGTTAGAGCCAGCCATCACTGGTGAAGAGTTTATCTATCAATTATTAAAAGTATTAGAGCGAATCGAGAGTTCGAATCCAGATGAAGAGTTGCAACAAATCATTCATCACCTTAAACAAATTGATGAACTACTCAAAAGTATTGATGGAGGTAATGGTAATAACCTAGCTGCTTATGAGGAAATTATAAGCATTTTGGAAAAACTGGAAGTGCCATTTGAACAGAATAAGCTTTTCCAAACAGATACGATTTTTCCAGATGAGGAACAGAAATTGGATATAAAGTATCAACAACAAATAATGGAAGCTTTTGAGCTGCTTCAATACCTCACACCCAAAAGAGATAATAAACTGCTCGAAAATTTTATAAAGGAGTTTTATACTCGATACGAAGATAAGGAAATGCCCTTGCTGCAAGTCTTAGATACAGAATCGGGCATTGGTTTTGGTGAAGTTGATAATAGTGGCAATACACCATTAGTAGAAGATATTGAATTGAATGATGATCACATCAAAACAACAAAGATTGAAAGATCGGTAGCTGCACAGTATTTATATGAGAAAGTAAGAGCCGCAGAAAAAAATGGTCAATTCTGCATTCAACTAGATAAGCAAGTTTTTAATAAACTGCCTAAGCAAGAGTTTAACTTATCACCTTCTCTTTCAGTCATGTTTCGCATGTTGGATGATGAAAAGCTTTTTATAGAATCTTTTAGTGGTTCGAGTGCTGCCAATTTGCTTGGTAGGTTTGCACATGCAAATCCTAAAATCGATGAAGTAGTAAATGAGGTTACGGAGCTTGAACAAGCTAAAAATACTGATGTGATATTTGCAGAGATTGTTCATTTACCAGAAAGTAGAATTGGAAACATTTTGTTAAGACCTGTTTTTCGCGAATATGAGATCCCCTATCTCACAAAATCTGCTGTTGCGGCTGATCAACAAATTAGCTTACAAGACTTATATATATCTGTAAAAAACAATCAGCTTGTATTGAGGTCTAAAAAATTGAATAAGGTGATAGTACCTCGATTGAGTTCGGCACATAATTATACAAACCGATCAATGCCGATTTATCATTTTTTGGCTGAACTACAAAATCAAGGTTTGCAGACTTATTTACAATTGCAGCCAGATCACAAGCAAATGGGCACTGCATTTATTCCGAGAATCATTTATAAAAATATCATACTCTACCCTGCTACTTGGAAGTTGCAAAAAGATGAGTTTAATATGTTGATCAAAGGAAAAGATATACCAGAAGCTTTAAAGCAATTTCAGCAAAAATGGAATTTGCCTCGCTATTTTGTTTTGGCAGATGCCGACAGAGAATTAATGATTGATCTTGAAAATGACTTAATGACCAAAGCTTGGATTGACACGATTAAAAACCGAGATGAGATAACACTCAAAGAATTTATTTTTGATAAAACTAAAAACCCTATAACCGATGCTAATGGTAAACCCATTGTAAATCAGTTTATATCGAGTTTAATAAAACAAAAAGCAGCACATCAGATTAAAATAATTGCTGAAGATAAAGCGGATAACCAAGTACAACGAGAATTTTCTCTAGGTTCTGAATGGTTGTACTATAAATTGTATTGCGGAGTTGATGCAGCAGATAAAATACTGGTTGAAACGATAAAGCCACTTATAGAGCTACTTCGATCAGAAAATCTAATAGATAAATGGTTTTTCATACGATTTATAGATCCAGATCATCATATAAGAATAAGATTCCATTTACCCAAAGTCTCTGTTATTGGCAAGGTAATCTTGCAGATAAATACATATCTTAAACCTTATGAAGAAGAAAACATCATTTGGCAAACGCAAACTGCTATTTATAGAAGAGAACTAGAAAGGTATGGTAAGAAAAGCATCACCGAAATCGAAAGTCTTTTTGCTGCTGATAGCCAGTTTATATTAGAAGCACTAGAACAATTGGCATTTAGCGATGAGGCTACCCATCATCGTTGGCTGTTTGGTATAAGTGCTTGCAATGCTATTTTGGATGTTTTCAATTATACCTTATCTGAAAAATTAGAAATTAGTAGAAAACTCAAAACTGCTTTTGCAGAAGAGTTTAATATGGACAAAAACCTAAAACTTCAACTTGATAAAAAATATAGAAGTTTCCGTCCTGATATTTCGGCTCTGCTTAACCAAAATACGCCAGAAGAAATAGATTTTCTTCAATTCTTATGTGAACCTTATAAAAAATTAAAATTACTGGCAGAAAAGATAATGAGCTCTCATAATAAGCCTTCGCTAGACGGTGCTGTTAGTAGTTTACTACATATGCATCTAAATAGGCTTCTACCTGCAAAACAGCGATTACACGAATTATTGATTTATGACTTTATGTATCGACATTATATGTCTCAACAGGCAATATTGAAGAAAAAGAAAGATTTTTCTCATGGTTAATCTTTAGAGAAACATCTTTCGCAGAGAGTTGAATTTATTTTTTGCCGCCCATAATTTTCTCTTTCAGCACCTCAAAAAATGGTTGACGGTAAGTATCTCCTAGTGGTAGATAGGCTTTCATATTATAAAGTAGAATCTGGTTACCATCTACCGCTTTTATCTGATCTAATGCTACAATGTAAGAGCGATGTACTCGCATAAATTTCTTTTCTGGTAGTCTTGCTTTTAGATCTTTAATATTCAGTAGTGTTACAACTCTTTCACCATCGCTAGTATAAATGGAAACATAATTCTTAAGACCTTCTACATAGGTAATGTCTTTAAAATTGACCTTCACCATTTTTCCCTTGTTCTCTGTTTTTACAAAGATGTAATCGTCTTCATTTTCTTCTGGCTGCCAATCGGGCATATTGAAAATATCTTTGTTAAGTGCTTTTTGAGCAGCAGTTAAAAAACGTTGAAAAGGAATTGGTTTTAGCAAGTAATCTAGGGCTTCGTATTCGAAACCTTCAATTGCAAATTCGCTATAAGCTGTGGTGAAAATTACTTTACATTTGCCTCCAAGCATCTTAATAAGATCTATTCCTGTAAGATGTGGCATTTGGATGTCCATAAAAATAAGGTCAATCTGGTGATTATTTACCAGTTGCAATACTTCCATGGGGTTAGTAGTGGTTTCAATGAGTTTTAAAAATGGGGTACGCTCAATATACTCTTTAAGAATATTAATAGCACCTTGTTCGTCGTCAACGATCAGACATGTAATCATAGCATTATCTTTAAGTTAGTTGAGTAAAATTCTCCTTCGTTTTTTGTATCAAATGAGTAGTTTGTTCCATATATAGCATCGAGTCTTTTTAAAGTATTGGTAAGCCCAACACCCGAAGACTTTTCTGCCGGAATAGCCCTTTTCTTATTAAATGTACTAAAAATAAGATAATCATCCTGAACTTCCAGTGTAATGATGATCGGATGTTCTAAATCGTTGGCATTTCCATGTTTAAAACAATTCTCCACAAGTGTAATAAGCACCAATGGTATTATCATTCTAAATTGGGTATTACCAATTATCTCAAATTTAATTTGCAAGGTATTCTCGAAACGTAGTTGATTAATGGCGATATAATTCTTAATGTGTCTTACCTCTTCTTCTAACATCACTTTCCCTTCTATATCTTCTTGAAAAGCATAGCGCATAATATCTGAAAGTAAGAGGATGCCTTCGGCAGTTTTCTCTGATACTTTATGAATCTTAGAATACAGGAAGTTAAGTGTATTAAATAAAAAATGTGGATTAATCTGGCTCTTTAGCATCGCTACTTCTACCTTTCTTCGCTCCTTTTCAGTTTTAATAAGATTAGTTGCAAACCAATATCCAATACTCAACATAATAAAATATCCACCACGCCAGATAGATTCTGCTAAAAAACGATTCGATGTTCTAAACTCATATACCAAGTCATATCCAAAAAGTGGGATAATATATATTTTCAAAAAATACCTTAGTGATACAAAAATCGCAATGGTTAATAATAGACTAGGAACAAGTAACAAATACTTTCCTCTTTTATAGAAGTTTGGAAAAATTACTAGCGCATTGGTATAAAAAAGCGCAGCATAGAGTGAGAAGTTGAAGAATGTTTCCCAGAAATTAAAATAGTTACTATCTATAATAAATATCGTGGAGAGTTCATAAATCACATAAAAAATCCATACAAAGACATGGATTGAGATAGTCTTTAATTCTTTCTGCTTTAATTGGATCATACAGCACTAAATAATAAAAGCTCGGCGATTAGTTAATTATTATTCTAGTAAAAATAATTAATGGAAACAGCATAAACTTAAAAAAATATTTCCAAAATTCTGGCATAAAGTATTGCTTAAATTTTAGGGATTAATCATTTAAATAAACTTGTTTATCCTTTTTTCTAAAATATTCGTCCTATTCTTTTTGGTTGTTTGTATTGAGCAAAATCTAGATTTGTACAAAAAAACAGGGTATTTATACTAGCGATTTTCTGGTTTGTACTCCCAATCACCGTGTTGGTGTAATAATTTTTCTTATCGCTCCAATCCTTTGCATGTTTGTAATGTTGCTAGCGGACAAAAACTCAATAAAACTTATACAACCCTAATACAAAACTTTTACAAACATGAAAACGCAAAATTCTATCTCAAAAAAAATCGCCCTAAGAAAAAGAACAATAACAAAATTAGACACAGTAAAATCTGTAAATAAAAAACAATCGACTACGATTACAACGACAAGCACTATTTCTTTTTAAAAATTGTAACCAGCTATCTTTCAACCGGCTATACTAAACTTATTTATCAACTCGACATTATTAATTACAAAATGATAGATAAATGTTAAAATCAGAAGAATATATCGTAAGTATTAATTCTATAATAGAAAAACATTACAAAAACCTGAATGACTATTCAAGAATAGAGCTAATACTTTACTATTATACTCTTCATAAAGTATACAAGAAGGATGAATACGCTGAAAGATTTGAGTCCGTATTAAATGATTATTTGAAGTTGCTATCTAGCCATAGTTCTAACATTCATTCGCAAGCTGATCATTTTATATACGGACTCTTTATTTTATCTGAAACTGAAAATAAAACTTTGCTCAATTACACTACTAAAGAGCAAATTGAGAAAATTGATCATAACCTATTTAACTATGCTTATTCAGTTTTAGCAGAAAAACAAACAGATAATTTACAATACATTACTACCATTGTTAACTATTTCACTTCAAAATTACCAGAAGAGAGATATACTGAATATTTGAATCAGCTCTTACCACTTATATTTAATTGTATCGAAAAATATACAGATTACAATTCCAACCAGACTGAAACAAATGAACCGCTTTATTTAGGATTTGGAAATGGATTGGCTGGCTTATTACTTTCTCTAGTAAACATCCACATGGTTGGTATTAAAAATGATCAAACTGAAAAAGTAATTACAAAAGCAATTAAGTATATATTTTCGCTTAAAAGAGAAATAGATTTTTCTCCAGGAAATTACTCTATGTTCCCTTATCGTGTAAACAATCATAATAAAGACATTTCTTATTCATCACAATTGAGCTGGGCAAATAGCGATCTTAATCACTCTATTTTATTTTATAAATCAGATCAGATTTTACATAACCACAATTTGCACAGAATCGCAGAACTTATTGGTTTAAATACCCTTATTCGCAAAGATATTCCCTCTACTCAAGTGATGAACTCTTGCTTTTTTAATGGAGCTGCCGGCGTTGCAGAATCTTACAGAGCTTTGTATCAATTGAGCAAACAAGAAGCCTACAAAGAAGGCTACGAATATTGGATTGATAAAACCATGTTTTATTTAGATCAAGAAATAAAAGAGAACAAACACCTACATCCAAATTTTAACTTCCTAAAAGGCTTAACTGGTGTTGGGCTCACACTCCTATCTTATATTTCAGAAGAAGAATTAAGCTGGAACAAGCTTTTATTTGCTTGATATTTTCAGCTTATAATTCTTATTTATGCTTTCTTAAAGAATACTTTCCATCAGAATCTCTATTTATCCGGTTTCACACCACATATTACTCCCCCTTTCAAACATTCTTCTTTTAAAATCATAAATTGCTTTACATCATAAACATGCAACCTTATGACTGAGAAAGAAAAAATGCTAAGTGGAGCATTTTACGATTCTAGAGATCCAGAATTGTTGGCCATGTATCATAAAGCTAGAAAGCTATTGAAAGCATATAATTATCTTGACTCCGAAAACCTAGCCGAACGCGGACGCATTTTATCTGACCTATTCGAATACAAAGCAGATGGAGTTTGGATTGAAACACCTTTCTTTTGTGATTATGGAGCCAATATTTCTATTGGAGAAAACACCTTTGTAAATACCAATTGCATGTTTCTAGATAACAACAAAATTACCATTGGAAAGAATGGCTTAATTGCTCCTTATGTGCAGGTTTACACAGCCATTCATCCCTTAAAGGCTGCTGATAGAATTATTACAGAAGATAAAAGCTCTCGCTACCTCACTTCTACCAAACCTGTAAGCATTGGCGACAATGCCTGGATTGGTGGCAACTCGGTTATTTTTCCGGGAGTTACCATTGGCAACAATGTAACTATTGGTGCAGGCAGTGTTGTCACCAAAGATATTCCAGATAATGTACTGGCCTTTGGCAATCCATGTGTAGTTCAGAAAGAATTATAGTTTAACACTAGACTATAGATTCTTTACTTTCTTCTTGCACTAAAAGCTCGATAAAATTATCTAAAGTATGATCGCCAGATTTCTTTTCGTTTGCTTGTTCTATTGCCATTTTACCTGCTTCTATTAAAAGTTTAATATTTGGTTTAGAAGCTTCCGCCATGTTTTTAGCATATCTTTTTTCACCATAGAAATCGACTCTTTTATAGTTGCAAGTGTTCCCCTCTTCTTTCCTAAACAATTGCTTCATTTGGTAATCTACTGTATCAAAACTTCCATCCATCATAATTTCAGGAGTTGATTTTGCCCAGTCCAAAACACCCCATTTATCACTGGTCATTATATCTGGCAAATCGAACTGCCCACCACCAGTTCCAATAGAAAGTATGAGCATATCATCAATACTCGTATTTGCCTGATAATAGGAGCTAGAACTTTCTGCATAAGCACACATCGCCGGATTATTGGCAAAAACTCCTCCATCAAGATTCACCATCTTTTTATCAGTAATCAGATTTCTAATTACGGCTGGTGGAAAATATGTAGGTGCTGCCGATGTAGATCTGGCTACATCTTTTACATAAAAATCTCTTTTAGACTCTGGCCTTTCTGTACTACTAAAAAAGAAAGCAGACTTAGTAACCATGTTGTAGGTAGTTATAATACAAGGCTTTAAAAGTTCGCTTAACTTTAAATCTTTAAACTCATCATCCAAAAGTTTTTCTAAAAAATTAGGATAATACTTATTAGCATTGAATAGTTGTCTTAACCCAAACCAATCATGCTTTTTTGAATCATTAAAAATTCTATGTCCATTTTCTAAATAAAAATTTAGCGCTCTTTTAGCCGAATACTTTGCAGTTGGCGCACCTGCATTTTTATCTGTGCTCGGTGCTAAATAGATACAGGTTAAAATACCACCAGTACTTGTACCTGCAATTAAATCAAAATAATCTGCAATTCTCGCATTCGGATTTCCGGTGATTTCAGCAATTTTTTTCTCTACATACTCCAGTATAACAGCCGGTATTACACCTCTAATACCTCCACCATCAATAGATAAAATTCTAACTTTCTTTTTAGAGTCTGACATTTTTCAATTTGTTTAAGCGATAAGGTCTGCCTGCGTTGGTTTTCTGTCTAATCTTTTAAGATCAAAAACTACTCGGGCATTGGTAAAACCTTTTTTCAATCTAATTTCTTTGGTTATACCTCGAATTGTCTGTGTAATAGTAAGATCGTCTGGAACTGAGAGTTGTACTAAAAAATCTCCTTCTGGAGTAAGTTCTGTAATAGGCATCTCTCCTTCTGCTATTACGGTAATATTATTTTGAGGTTCTGTCAATTCGAAAATTGAACTAGTCAAATCAGTTGCAACAGCCGTAAATACCGCACCTACACCTGTAAAAGCACCTACCACTGTGGTTAATGCAGTGCCAAATAATCGATTCAAGATTTTCTCAAACTTACTTACTCGCTCAATTGCAGAGATTTTTACTTGCAAAAAAGTGTCGCCTTGTATCTCTTGTTTAAAAAGTAGTTTCTCTGTAAATGGTCTGGAAATGAACGACATAGGCTCTCGGTCTTTCAGTCTCAAAGTACGCAATGTTTCAACAGATGGCACACCCGATTTTGGATAAAAAAGTGAAAACGAAATACCGTTTACTCCTTCCACCTTTTCTACCGTTCCGTTTTCTATGATCAATATTTCTTTGAGTTGAATCTGAATTAAGTAAGACATGCTTAGCTAAGTTTATTAAGTTGAAAAAATCCTTTTAATAGCTAGTTTTAATAAGTATTTGGCATGAATTTAAGACATACAACTATTGAAATCAATGAATACTCTAATTTACAATTTTTATATTTTTTGATGATTATGATTGTAAATAAACACTTTAAATGATTTTTAATATTCACTTACCAATATATGAAATCTAGAATCCAATATTATCTAACTGTATTTTGCTCTGTCTGTTTATTAATGTTTGCCTGCAAAGATGATGGAGAAGGAGTGGTGAACGAAGTTGAAAATCTTTTAGAAAATCCAGAAGATGGACCAGCCGCTGGTTATGCTGAGGGAAATTACCCAATACCGAATGAGGGAACCCCAGAAGATGTAAGCACACCAGATCAAATTGTGGGAAACGGCACACCTGAAAGCTGCACTGCCGAAGCTTTTATAGCAGCTGTTGCCAAAGGTGGAAAAATTGTTTTTGATTCTGGAAACGAACCAGTGACGATTGTTTTAGATGAAACCGCTAAAATTTTTAATGAGGCTAATGATGAAGTAGTGATCGATGGTGGTGGACTAGTAACTCTAAGTGGTGCTGGCAAAAACAGAATCTTGTATATGAACACCTGCGATTCTGATCAAAACTGGACCACTTCACATTGTCAAGATCAAGAATTTCCTAAACTCACTGTGCAAAATATAACCTTTGCTAATGGTAATTCTACTAGTGATTCAGAATATACTGGTGGTGGTGCAATTTGGGCCAGAGGCGGACAACTAAAAGTAGTAAACTGTAGATTTTTTAATAATATTTGTGCCAGTACAGGTCCCGATTTAGGAGGTGGTGCAATTCGAGCTTTTGACCAATATCAAGACAAACCTATCTACATAGTAAACAGTACTTTTGGAGGTGCTGAAGGTTATGGTAATGTAGGTTCAAATGGCGGGGCAATTAGCAGTATAGGTGTTTCATGGACGATTATCAACAGCTTATTTTCATACAACCAAGCTATTGGAAATGGAGGTAATCCTGCACAAGATGGAACTCCCGGTGGTGGAAGCGGTGGAGCTATTTACAACGATGGCAATACGATGTCGCTTAAAATCTATGGCTCCAAAATCGAAAATAACGAAGTAAATGCTTATGGTTCAGCCATATTCTTTGTTTCTAACGATCACAGTGGAAACATCAAAATTGATCAATCCATCATCAGCCAAAATCATGGTGGGTCTTGGTATCCGGTTTATCCGGGAATTTCCATGCATTCCGATACTCAGATAGATGTTTCTAATTCTACTATTGAAGAATAATATTTTAGTCAATTAAAATCCTTTTTCTAAGGCTATCTTCTCTATTTCGGATTTAATTTTGATGGAGGATAGCCTATTTACTATTTCCATAAGTATCCATATTGAAGATGGATTCATAAAATTCGACTTCAATTTAGGCTAAAAGTCCTTTGGCTCAAGCCTGTTTCTAAATGTGAGATACTTAACCATTTTAAAATGTCTGTAAAACATTATTTTATTTTTCTTATCCTAGTTTCTGCATTCGTGAGATGCTCTTCTCCACAAACTTCTGAAAAAGAAGTAACTGAAGAACAGAAATACCAACCTGTAACGGCTGAAACTGCTTTGCAAAGCTACCTTAACAATGGAGACACCACCTATAAGTGGGAAGTAATTGAATCTTACCCGATTGAAGGAGCTGCCACAGCTTACGATTTAAAACTTACTTCGCAAAACTGGCGCGACCACATCTGGACGCATCAATTAACTATTCTAGTACCAGAAGAAGTAAATCAAGAAGAAGCCATGCTATTTATTACTGGCGGAAGCATTAAAGATGGCGAACCAAATTACAAATCTCATTCAGATGATTTAACTGTAAGTCTAGCTTTTACAGCAAAGAAGACTAAAGCAATTTGTAGCATTATCCGTCAAACTCCCAACCAACCATTGTACGATGGTTTAGTAGAAGATCAGCTCATTTCTTTTACCCTACATAACTTTAAAAATGATGGTGACTTTACTTGGCCTTTGCTTTTCCCAATGGTGAAAACTGCGGTTACAGCCATGGATGCAGTACAAGAGTTTTCTAAAAAAGAATTAAGCAAAGACATCAGCGAATTTGTGGTTTCGGGTGCTTCTAAAAGAGGTTGGACAACTTGGCTAACTGGTGCGAATGACAGCAGAGTGAAAGCCATTGCTCCAATGGTAATTGATGTACTTAATATGCCAGTGAGTTTACAGTACCAAATTGAGGTTTGGCAAGAATACAGCGTACAAATTGAAGACTATGTAAAGTTGGAAATTCCTCAAACAGTACAATCTAAAAGTGGTAGTGATATCACCAAAATGGTCGACCCTTATTCTTACAAAGATAAACTTACCATGCCTAAAATGATTTTTAATGGTACTAATGATGAGTACTGGCCAGTCGATGCCATTAAAAATTATCTCGATAGTATTCCGGGAAAAAACTATCTGCAATATGTGCCAAATGCGGGTCATGGTTTGGGAGATAAAAAGCAGGCTTTCCAAGCGTTGAGTTCTTTCTTTGCCACAACCATTATGGATGAACCTTACCCGACTTGCACTTGGGATTTAGTTGAAAACAATGGCAAATTACAACTAAAAGCTACTGCTACACCAGAACTTTTACAAGATGTGCTTTTATGGTCAGCCGTTTCTGAAGATAGAGATTTTAGAGACGAAAAATGGTCGAGCGAAAGTTTACACCTGAAAAATATTAAAGATATCGAAACCCAAATCGATTATCCTCAATCTGGTTTTAAAGCTTTCTACCTAGACTTAAAATACAAAGATCCATTGGGCGACGAATATGTAGAAAGCACAAGAATGTTTGTTACAGATAGTCTGCATGTATTTTAATTAGGTTTTTTAATCGATGCTGCTTTAAATCAAAAAAAGTAGCATCGATTTATTAATCATTTAACCCTATGAAAAAATAAATAATTAATGTCAATAGGCTGTCACAAAGCCTCTTTTCTTTGTATTAACAACAAACGAAATTAAAATGACAGCTATAAAACATGAGTGGCGTAAAGCAGAAAAAGGTTTCTACTTGCCTAAAAACAAACCCGAAGTAATTGAAATACCAGAATTTAATTTTGTGACTATTGAAGGTGAAGGCAATCCTAATAATGAGAATTTCTCTGAATACATCAGCGCTTTGTATGCCATTTCATACACTATTAAAATGAACTTGAAGAAGGATGAAAACAAGCCTGTAGGTTATTCTGATTACACCGTTTACCCACTAGAAGGTGTTTGGGATATAAATGATGAAGCCAAAGCAAATTACAATGGCACACTCGATAAAGATACTTTGGTATTTAAAATAATGATTCGGCAGCCAGATTTTGTGGAGGCAAACTACTTTAACAAAATGCTTGAACTTGCTCTTGAGAAAAAAGCAAATCCATTATTGAAGCAAGTAAAGTTTGAAAAAATTACTGAAGGTAGATGCATACAAATGCTACATATCGGTAGTTATGACGACGAACCAGCTAGCTTTGAACGCATGGAAAAATTTGCGGAATCAGAAAACCTCAAAAGACAATCTAAAATACACCGAGAAATCTATTTATCAGATTTTAGAAAAGTACCGGCAGAGAAACTAAAAACGATATTGAGGTTTAAGGTATAAAAAAGGCTTACAATTTCTAAATGAAATTACAAGCCTAATAGATAGAGTATGTCAGATTATTTTACTTCGGTTATAAAGCTTTCTTTTGGTGTTCTCACCTTTTTCATGCTAATTAACCAGTCATTTTCTTCGTCTCTGTAACCTAGTGGAAGAATAACAGTACTTCTTAAACCTTGCTTTTCAAGATCGAGCAGTTTGTCTAATTCTTTGTTTACAAAGCCTTCCATTGGAGTTGTATCTACTTTTACCTCTGCTGCTGCTGCAATCGCCATAGCAAAAGCAATATAACTTTGCTTCGCACTGTGGTTAGCTTGCCATTCTTGACCAAGCGGCTCATATAAGCTCAAAATGTTTTTCTTATAATCATCCATTTGGCTATGTGGCAAACCTCTTTCGTCCATCATAAAATTAAATACTGAAGAGATTCTTTCATCGCTGTACCCATCCCATGCAGCAAAAACCAAAAGATGTGAGCAATCTACCACTTGGCTTTGGTTCCAAGCGATTTCTTTAATTTTAGCTAACATCTCTTCGTTAGTTATTACAAATACCTTAAATGGTTGTAGTCCTGAAGACGATGGAGCAAGTCTGGCAGCCTCCACAATGTAATCTACTTTTTCTTGTGGGACCTTTTTTCCATTCATCTTTTTAGTAGCATATCGCCACTGTAAATTTTCTAGTAAACTCATTAATTGCGATTTAAAATTTTCGCAAAACTATTGAAAGTATATTTAAATAAGTAACTTGGTGACAAAAAGTAATAGTGACATAAAAGTAACAAGCTAACCTTTAAAGGAAGTAATGAAGAAATTAGAGCACAAAACCTGTAGTAAAAGAATTTTGGCAATACACGATGTAATGGATATAATCGGTGGAAAATGGAAAATTTCGATTATTGCCTGTTTATGCAGTCGTAAAATGAGGTATTCAGAATTATTACACGAGGTAAATGGCATATCTGGAAAAATGCTCAGCAGAGATTTAAAAGATTTGGAGATGAACCAACTCATTACACGAAAAGTAGTAGACACACAACCCATTTCAGTTGAATATGAGATTTCAGAATACGGATCTACATTAAAACAACTTACAGATGAAATTGCCAATTGGGGCATAGAACATCGCAAGCGCATTTTTGAAACCGCTGAGTAATTGTTTGTTTTTGTTACACTGATCATATAAATCTGTAAATATGAAATACATAGTTTTATATTTTACAATGCTTTTATTTGTTGCATGCAGCGAAGACAGTTCCCTAATTCCTAATATTTACACAGGAAAAGTAACGGCACTTAAAAACGGACAAACTTGGGAAACTCCAGCCTATTTTGATAAGCTCACCACTGAGACTGGAAAATACATGTTAAGAGCTGATTTTTATGATAAAAACTCTTTGAAACAAGCTTCTTTTTCAATTAGAAATATTGTTGTTACGCTAGAAAAGCAAAATATAAGAGCTTTAAATAATGACAATAACGGTTTAACTTATGCTGATTTTATGATATTAATTGATGGCGATGCTATTGATACAATTTATGAATTAGATACCAGTGCAGTTAATAATTACATTCAAATAACAAACTACGATTCTAGATTAAACGAGATAAAAGGAGAGTTTAAAGTATCTTTTAAAATTACAGACAGAGATGCAAATAATACAAGTGGTAAAAATCCAGATACAATTGAATTTTCTAATGGGAATTTCAATGTAAAAGTCAATCCGGAGTGGTTTGAATAGCACGTTTCACAGAAAAAAAGGCCATTGTTAAACAACAGCCTCTCTCATATTTTGAATCATCAACTTCTACTCGATTAATATTTCATCTGCAAATAACCAAGAAGTGGAACCTGTAAACAGATAACCTTCTGGTATTTTCCCGAAAGCTTTTGCCACTAATCGGATGTATCTAACTGGTTTTTCTTTTAGTGAAACTGATATTTGATGTAGCTGCGGTTCACCTCTTACATTACCCGCTAAATTCTCTTGCTCACCTACTAAATCAAACTTATCCCCATCTACAGAGGTGTAAACCAAGATTTTAGAAGGCAAGAAAATACCACTGTTGGGGTCACACAGAAAACTACCACTCACTTTATTTACCTTGGTTTTCGCTTGCAAATCGATAGTAGCACTCAAGTCTTCACCGCTAAAGCCTAGCCATTTGCCATCTTTAAATGCAGTAGAACCCATTATACCATCAGTTAAGCTATTATTTCCATTAGCAGCATATTTCTCATGAAAAGGAATGGCTAATGTAACTGGCTTACCCAAAGCAAGGTTCACCGGAACAAACAATTTAGAAGCAGCAACTTGCCTCGAACCCTCAAAAATGCCAGCGTAAACTGTGCTTGCCTTTTTAATCGTAATTGGTTTTTGATATAAACTACTTTTAGCATCTGGCGCTTTGTCTATCGCATATCTGATTTGCCCATCGTTTGGTGCTCCTTCAATCTTCACCTCTGCCGTCTTATCTTCAGAAATCTCATATTGAATTACAGGCGTTGGCGACATTTGCAGAAGATCGAACCAAGCAGTTCCTTTCCTTAATAATTCTAATGATAAAATGTTGTTGGTTGATGATGAAGGTGCTGTAAACACAAATGAATACTCTTGCCATTCTGTAGATATCTCATAGGTATGAATTTCATTCATTAAACCCATAGATAACCTAAAAGTTGGCATTTCTCCTTGTGCTTTTGCCTTTGCCCAAATAGTGACTACATAACTATTGTCTTTATTTACAACCAGTGGTAAAAATCTAATTTTGTTACCTCCACTATCTACAGGGTTGATAATTCTAAGACTTACCATACCTTCTACACTTTGTCTAGAATCTGCAAATGTAGTAGCGCCAAGGTCTTTCTTTTCATAACTAGTATAAGTCTTGTTAAAGCCAATTGGCTGCCCTGGACTAGCCAATATTTCGAAACTTGGGTTTACAATTAAGTTTCTAGAAGATATTTGGCTTTTCTTTTTAGTTTCTTTTTGATCGATTAAATACACTCTTGTGCCATGCGCATCAATCATGTCATTTATCTGTTTTCCATCAAAATCTACTGATCTGTTTTCAAACCAAAGTGCAGCTTCATCTTTATAATTGCCACCATCATTATCGACCTTGATACTAAATTCTTTAGGTGTATTATCTTCGTTAATTGCCATTACTAGCAAATTGCCTTTGTATTTAAATGCTCTGGTCAATATACGCTCATCTGATGCGCTCACTTTAGGAGCATCATCTGCAGATAATAAAAAAGGCGCCATTTGAGAAGTCTCTACAGCCATATTACTACACTCCGACCAAGCCGAAACAGATTGCGGGTTAGTATTACCTTCTCCTCTAATAAAGTATTGAATACCTTTAGCACCAGAGATCAAACCCATGTAAGTCATCACTCTTAACTCTTTGGCAGTCGGTTCTCTATTCCACATTTCTTGTCCACCAAAAGCTTGTGGCACTAACCAAACAGACTTTTCATATTTATAAGCATCACCATATCCATTGATGTTATTTAAAACTTGCTCTGGCGGCCCGGGAATTGGATAAGGATCTGTCATAGCAATATCCATAGTATTTTTAAAATCCTCTGCTTGTGATGGCATCATAAAAACTATAGAAACTGGGTGATAAGTGTCAAGCTCATGAATTACATTATAAGCTGCTTCTAAGATTTCTGGTGGTCTACCCTGTCCGTCTGGCTCATCATTGATGTACCAAGAAAGCAAAGCAGGATGATCTCGAAAAGTCTTTACCTCACTTTTGAGTAAAGCCAACTTGTCTTCATCAGACATATCCAAACCCCTTGAACCATTATGCCCACTGCCTATTAAAGAGTTTACAGAATATTGAACCTTAATACCTAACTCTGCGCACCTGTCCATATAAGCTTTACGCTCTTCCAAACCGTCTGGTAAATTGCTCTGATAAGGAGCAATTAAATTCATACCATGCACCACTTCTTTTTCTGGTAAATTGCCTACTGGCACACAGTAAAAACCGAAAGGAAAAAACGGTAAACCATCTGCAATGAGTCCACCTGTTAATTTATCTATTTGAACAGCATTGGCTTTAGCTTCTTGCAAAACAATATCTACATCACCCTCTTGTACAATGTTATCGATTTGTGTTATTGAAAAGTGTATTGATGTAGTACCGATAGATAAAATTGAAGCCTTAAAAGTCGCTGATAACCTTTGTCCTTCTATATCGCTAGCAACTTCTATGGTTTTGGTTCCTTGAGATAAATTGAGTTGAAACTCTGCGGCTGATGCGTCATCTGGTAAAATCGCGATAATGCTAATTTCATTATTAGGTAAGTAATAATTATATCGGCTAAAAACTTTAATTGTCTCCGCTTTTAGCACTGTAAAAC
The DNA here is from genome assembly GCF_026250525.1 of Chondrinema litorale. Taxonomy (GTDB): domain Bacteria; phylum Bacteroidota; class Bacteroidia; order Cytophagales; family Flammeovirgaceae; genus Chondrinema; species Chondrinema litorale. Next base: position 220,449 of record NZ_CP111044.1, on the reverse strand, counting down.
TTGATAAAAATAAGATAGTTATGGGTATGAAAGCGAACCATAGCTTTTTCCCACTCTTCTGATAACCTACTTGCTCCATTATTCTGATTGATTTGATTGTTGTTTATTCAACTTTCTGTAAAGTAAAGAGAGAGAAGTCACAATTCCTTTACTTGCAAAGTGCTAAGATACTGTATGCGGTTTTTTTAAAGCTGAAAATGCGAACAACTAACACATCATGAAAAAGAAAAGAATGAATTTAGAATTCAATGGGAAGATTTTCATTACAACATATTCCGGTGTTTTTACTAAATCGAAAGAACATTTTTGGGATGTAAAACCAGTGGAAGAATAAGAAGTTAACCGCTTCTTATCCTTCTTAAAGAATTTATTTACATAGAAACCACCGCTTTAATCACACCTGCCTCAGGTTTGAGCCAAGTTTCAAAATTATCGGTTAGCTCGTTAAAGTTGCATCTATGTGTAATCCAAGGTTGAGTATTTACTTTGCCTTCTTCAATCATTTTAATGATTTGCTCAAAATCGCTTGGTAAGGCATTCCTACTTCCCATAATGGTAAGTTCTTTTTTGTGAAAATATGGATCGTTAAAAGAGAAATCACCTTGGAAAAGTCCAACAAAAACGATTCTTCCGGCAGATGCCGAATACTCTAAAGCTTTTTGCATAGCGTGTTTATTGCCTGTTGCATCTAAAACAACAGTTGGCAAATCTCCATCAAACTGTGCTCTTAAATTTGCTTCGGTTTGGTCATTTCCAGCGATTACAGTTCCATCCACATTCATTACTTCTTTGCAGAAATCTAATCGCTTTTGATTGATGTCCATCATTACGGTTTTAGCACCGGTAGCTTTTGCAAATGTGGCAGTTGCCAACCCAATTGGACCTGCACCTACCACCAACACAAAATCGTTAGAGGTAATTCTCGCTCTATTTACCGCATGGCAACCAATTGCCAATGGTTCTACCAAGGCTAATTGATCGTAGCTAAGTTTATCCGATTTGTGTAAATACTTTGCAGATAATTTAATGATATCTCGCATACCACCATCTTCGTGTACGCCAAACACAGAAATGTTTTCACCACAGTTTGTAAAACCATTCCGAACGGCCTGATCTTGCGTTTTATTTTGATACGGCTCAACCGTACATTTATCTCCAACAGTTACATTATCTACCTCTGAACCAATTTTAAGCACTTCTACCCCTAACTCATGCCCCAAAACTCGCGGATAAGAAAAGAAAGGCTGATTACCTGCAAATGCATGATAATCTGTTCCGCAAATGCCAATGCGATGTACTTTAAGCAAAGCCTCATTTGGCTCTAAGTGCTGGTTTATTTCGCTATTTATATATTCAAATTTGCCCGGTTCTTCTAGTCTTAGCGTGTTCATATATTTTTAGATTCTGAAAGGATAAGTTGAGTAATTTCGTCAAAAAGTTCTTTGGGTAAAGCTCCCTGCTGCCAATCTGCAACTGTCGATTTAATTTGTGTTAGATTGCTTGCACCAATAGAAATTCTACCTGCTTCCTTAATCGAGAACAAATATCTTTGCGCTAATGTTGGTAGGGACATATCATTTTTTGCCGCCAACTTATTTACTGCATCAGCCACTTTTACATTTTGCATCGTAATCCACTCCGTATTGGGAGGATTTTTCACATATTCTTCAAACTTGTTCCCCAAAAGTGCCATATGTAAGGCAGAAGCGGCATAGTATACAATCCCTTCTTTTTCGAATTGCGGTATATCTTTTTCGAATGCTGATAAATTGCAAGCATCCATTTTCAAGAAACCAGAAACTGCCTGAAAATTTTCTTTAACTACATAGGGTCTAAATTCTTCGGTAGGATTCCCTCCCACACCCAACATGCTTACATAGCCTTCTTCCACAAAACTTTTTAGCGTATCGAGTATCCGGTCAATCTCTTCTATTGGAACCAGATGTGGTTCGTGTAGGAACAGCAAGTCTATTTTTTCAACTCCTAATTTATCCAAACTTCGCTTGAGACTATCTTTTAGACTTTTGGTAGAATAATCGACATAGCATTCATCTGCTTTTTCTGCTGGTAATCTGCCGATCTTTGTACTTATAAATGGAAGTTCACCTTTCCATCTTTTGAGTGCTTTACCTACAAACTCTTCGCTTCTGCTGTAAGATGGCGCTGAGTCTACTGTTGTAATTCCGTTTTCAAATGCATACAGCAAACAATCTATGCTTTCTTCTTCATTCACTTTGCCCCAAACACCTCCAATACCAGATGTGCCAAAAACCAATCTACTACCTTTATTAAATATTGATGGAACTTTGTAAATATCAGGTTGATAGCTTGGTAATTGAAACTGGTTGTTCATTATAATTTGAGGTTGTTTAGATTAAAAAATGTAAAACATTAAGCCAAATTCTGGCATAATTTACTAAATGTAAATTTATATGTTTTGATCATTCGACATAGAAATCATTCTATTTTTACCAGTAGAATCGTAAATTTTGACAGAAACTACATCTTTGGGAACATATAAAATTCGAGAAGCTTGAGAGAGATAACCGATTCCATAATAAAACTCTTCTTTTATTACCGAACCATCTTGCATATTGAGCTCTGCATGAGTTTCAATCGGTTGAATATTTATTGATGTGAGCGATTCTTGTGCATAAGAAAAAGCTTTCAATTTGCCATTGTTGGCAAGAGAAACTACTAATGGCTTTCCATCTGTACTATGAATGCTAGTCAGACTCTTTCTATCACCATCAGCCATAAAACCACTTTCTGCTAAACTCGCTGGCTTAAACTTTCCATTTCCATCACCAGTGATTAATTGCCCATAAGAAGCATCATACTGACCAGACATATAATCCGCAGAATAAGAATTACCGGTGAGTAAAATATCCAGATTTCCGTCTGTGTTCATATCGGCTACTAAAATTCCATACACCGGAGCAGTTTGAGCTTCAGCAGGTAAATCGTGCATTTTAAATTGACCATTTCCCAAATTTTCCACATAAGCACTTTTAAAATAAGTAGCTTTTGCTTTGTAAGCCTCATTCAACTTTTGCTCTGTGAAAAGCTCATTTATCGTTACATCTGCATATTGATCGTATCTAGGAAATTTCTTTCTGGTGTAAATCATCATTTGGCTAATCAGCTCATCTCTGCCAGCAACCGGATAGCTCACTCCTTGTGTGTATTTGGTTAGAATTGGATCAAGACTGCCATTGTCATCAAAATCGTGTGCATACACTTGCACTGGCTCTTTTACCGAAGCTTGAAAATTAGAGTTTAGACCAAGATTTCCTGCAATGTAATCTATGTCGCCATCTTTGTCGAAGTCTGCCGCAGCCAAGCTATTCCACCAACCAGAATGTTGCTGAATACCAGAATTCTCTGTAATATTTATAAATCTACCATTTTGATTTTTAAAGAAAGTAAGTGGCATCCACTCTCCCGCAACGATTAAATCTATGTTTTGATCATTATCAAAATCTGTCCAGATGGCAGAAGTAACCAAGCCCAAGCTAAACATTTCTCTGCAAGCTTCTAGCGTTACATCACTAAACTTACCACCCTCATTTCTCAAAATATAACTCCTCACTGGCAGCGGATATCTACCAGTTTCTATTCTTCCTCCCACAAAAAGATCGAGGACTCCATCTTTGTCGTAATCAGCAGCAGTAACACAAGATCCACTGGTAAACATTTTAGGCAATGCTCTTGGTTCAAACTCAAAATTTCCATCGCCATCATTGAGCATCAACCGATCTTGATAAGGCGGTGTGTTTGCCTGATATTCACTACCTCCACTCACAATGTATAAATCCAAATCGCTGTCATTATCACAATCGAAAAGTAAAAGCCCCATATCTTCGCGATTGGCATTTTGTGTTATTTCACTTTTTGTAAATTTCCCTTTAGATGTTTGCTTATAAACCAGAGTACTTTTACCTAATGATCCACCAATCACAAAATCTTCCAATCCATCACCGTTTATATCTCCTACTGCAATTCCCGGCCCCTGTTTAGAATAAAGATGTGGCAATAAAAACTCAGCTTTAAATTCATCAAACTCATTCTCTTCATGCGCATAATCGATACCGATTTTATTAGTGATTTCTGTAAGTAGTTGCTTTGAATTGTTGGTAGATGGAGTTAACTCTGAACTTTGGGCATTTTTATAATAAATATCTAAAACCTGCCCAGTTGCTATATCTTTCAAAACTTGCTGATTGCCATCTGGCCAAGTTATTTCAAGTTGATCTACTGTATCTACATTGCCCAAACCAAAATGCAAAATCGGTTCTTGTGAAGATTGAAAACCTCTCACCAATGATTGATGTTGCGATTGAATGTGATCCCCATATTTAATGCTTATTGTACTTCCAATTCCATCAAGGTTTTGAGCAGTGCCATGTAAGCGAACTCTTAAAGATTTCTGTTTGTCAACTTTGCTTGTATTCTCATAGACAAAAGCTCGCTGATTTAAATTATTGATTACCAAATCTAAATCGCCATCATTATCTAAGTCTGCATAGCCAGCACCATTTGAGCAAATCTTTACATCGAATCCCCAACTCTTTGACATATCGGTGAAAGTAAAGGCACTTTCGCTGCTATCCCAACCATTATTTCGATACAAGTAATTGGCAAAATCCGTATTTGGTAATTGCTCGATGTAGTTCAAGAAATCTTTCTTTAAAACATCATAATCTGCATTGGGGTTGATGTGGCTTTCTCTATAAGCAATGTAATCGTTGTTGGTAATGTCTTTGGGAATACCATTGGTAATAAACAAATCTCTGTAACCATCATTATCTAAATCGACAATCAGTGGCGACCAACTCCAATCTGTTTTGTATATGCCTGCCTGATAACCCACTTCGCTAAACACGTTTTTACCTGCCTCATTTTTGCCCTTGTTTAATTGGAAGATGTTGCGGCTGTATTGCGGCTGATAACCACGATTTAATTCAATTTTAAACTTCTCGTAGCTGGTTGCTGTACTCATCATTTTTTGTCGATGATTATCTGCCGGAAGCATGTCCAACACCACAATATCCATCAAATTATCATTGTTTACATCGGCTATATCGCAACCCATAGAAAAGCGGCTTTGATGTTTTAGGTAATTGGCAGCTTCTTCTTTGAATGAACCATTGCCTTGGTTGATGTATAGCAAATCGTCGTAAATGAAATCGTTTGCCACATAAATATCTTCCCAACCATCTCCATTGATATCGTTAATGGCAATGCCTAGCCCGTAACCTTCAAAAGTAATTCCTGCCAAGCTCGAAATATTGGTAAATTTTGGCAAGCCATTTTCATCTAAACCATCATTTCGTTACAGTCTATCTGTGCTAGGAGATTCACCATTGTTCACTTTGTTTTTAGGAAAATTGGGATTCGATTTATCGTGGTAAGCCGTTAGAATGTAAGCATCTAAATCTCCATCTTTGTCATAATCGAAAAAAGCGGCTTGCGTAGAATAACCTATGTCTGCCAAACCTGTTTCAGTTGCCATGTCTTTAAATACTGGCTGACCATCCTCAGAAATTCCTTGATTGATGTAGAAACTATTTTTTCGAGAAGCATCAGTTCCCAAACCAGAAAAACAAACATAGATATCTAGCAATCCATCTTCGTTGATGTCTACCATTGTTGCACCAGTTGCCCATCTATCTGTTTGCAAGCCTACGTTGGTTGTTACATCTTCAAATTTTAAATCTCCTTGATTGAGATACAAAGCCGAGCTCACCATATTTCCTGTTAAGAAAACATCTGTTTTGCCATCGTTATTTACATCGCCAAGTGCCACCCCTCCGCCGTTGAAGAAGTAGTTAAATTCAATGATGTTGTTGTCGTAACTCGGGCTGAGTTGGTTGGAAAAACTGATTCCAGTTTCCTCAGCATCTAATAACTTGAAAAGTGTTTGAGTTGATTCTATCGTATTTCCTTTTTGTTTTGTACAACTTTCAATAATAATGAATAACATTACTACTAAACTATTGATTATTAAATAGTTAATACTTTTCATAATTTACTAGCTTAAAATAAATATGCAGACCAACTCAAACAACCTTCTGTTCTGATTAGGCTATTTTTTCATACCAAATGAATATGTTTTTCCTTTCTCAGTTTCTACATCAAATTGTAAAGTTTGAGGCAATGCCAACTTGCTAAAATTCACTTGATTAGAAACCAAAGGATCTTTAATTCCTGCTTTTTGAAAGAATGGATTTGGGTTATCCCCTTCTGCAACTGCTAACTCAAAACTACCTTCTGGTTGTAGTTCATGAGGCACTCTCAAACGCAGCTTTCCACCCAAATTAGATTGAATAGTTAATGTTTTAATTTTACCGTTTTCCCAAGTAAGTTCTTTTATATCAAAACCACCTCTAGCTCTTAAACCTTTTACGGTTCCAGTTTTCCAACTATCTGGCACAGCCGGAAGTATTTGTATTGCGCCATCGTGGCTTTGTACCAACATTTCTGCAATACCAGAAGTACAGCCATAATTGCCATCGATCTGGAAAGGTGGATGCGCATCAAACAAATTTGGATAAGTACCTCCTTTGCTAGAACTTTCCCCGATTGGTACAGGACTCAGTTGATCTGCGATTAATTTAAATGCCCTGTTGCCATCTAGCAATCGTGCCCAAAGGTTAACCTTCCATCCCATTGACCAACCAGTTGATTCATCTCCTCTGTAAACTAGAGAGTTTTTAGAAGCTTGAAATAATTCTGGATGCGAATAAGGCGAAATCTGATTAGAAGGGAATAATCCGTATAAATGAGAAACATGTCTGTGTTTGTCGTCTTCTCTGTCCCAATCGTACATCCATTCTTGCAACTGGCTCAATTTTCCAATTTGCATCGGAGGTAATTTTGCTCTTTTCTGCTCAACTATCTTTGCAAAATCAGTATCAGTATTGAGCACATTGCTAGCAGTAATTAAATTAGAAAACACATCAAAAACCAATTGATTATCCATTGTAGTTCCTGCTGTAATAGAAACGCCACTGTGATGCGAATTTTCTGGTGACATAGAAGGTACAACTACCAACCAACCATGTTCAGGCTCTTCTTGAAGCACATCTACATAAAATTGTGCTGCTCCTTTTAAAATGGGATAAACTTCTTGCAAAAATGCCTCATCACCAGAATATAAATAATGTTGCCATAAATGCTGACTCAACCATGCGCCACCCATTGGCCACAAGCCGTAAAATGCGCCATCAACTGGCCCTGTCATTCGCCATAAATCGGTGTTGTGGTGCATGTTCCAACCACCTGCACCATACATTTCAGTAGCCGTTTGCTGGCCAGTTACCGATAAATCTTTGAGCATATCGAAAAGTGGCTCATGCATCTCAGGTAAGTTAGTTACCTCTGCCGGCCAATAATTCATCTCAGTATTGATGTTAACTGTGTATTTGCTATCCCAAGGTGGGGCGATCATGTCATTCCAGATTCCTTGTAAGTTCGCTGGTTGACCTCCCGGTTGCGAGCTTGAAATCAACAAATATCTACCGAATTGAAAATAAAGTGAAATGAATTGCGGATCGTTGGCAGTTGCAAATTCTTCAATTCTAACATCAGTAGTTTTTTTAAGAGAATCTGTTTCTCCAAGATCAAGACTTACTCTATCGAATAGATTTTTGTAAAAAGCTGTATGCTTGCTCAGTGCTGAATCGAAAGAATTGTTAATTGCTTTATCTAAATATTGATTAGCAGTAGCTAATGCATCACCAGAAACATCTTTATAATTTTTAAAATTGGTTCCTACTGAAATATATAGCATTACTGAATTAGCCGACTTGATACTCAAACCGTTCTTAATCTTACTCAATTCACCACCATCCAACACTGGTTTGCAAATGGTTACAAATTCTACTTTACCTTTCTTACTATCAAAATCACCTGATACTCCTGAAAGCTTTAAAATACCATTTTCTGATTTTACTGTGTGGTTCTCTTGCGGACTATCGAAACCAAGGTTTAAATTGATGCTTCCTGCAGCATTAGCAGAAAGTTTGATCATAATCACATTATCTGTAAAAGAAGATATTATTTCCCTTTTATAATTCACTCCATCTAACTCGTATGAAACCGACGCCACCGCATCAGAAATATTTAAATCGCGGTAGTAGTTTTCTACTGAATTGTGCCCCGGAAATTCAAGGAAAAGGTTTCCCACAGTCTGATAAGGCATCCCATAATTATTATCTTCTGCTGCATACCTTGGCAATGCTTCCATAGCCAATTCGTGCGGTTCTTTGTGCTTCCCTGCAAATATCAATTTTCTAATTTCAGACAGTTTATCTTTTAAAGCTGGCAAAACATTGTTTCCCGGTTCGCCTGCCCAAACAGTTTCTTCGTTGAGTTGAATTTGGTCTTTTTCTGTGCCACCAAAAACCATAGCACCTAATCGACCATTACCAATTGGAAGCGCTTCATTCCAGTTGCTTGCAGGTTCATCGTACCATAACTTGTAGTCTTTTTCTTCTGTTGTCGTTTGTCGATTATCTAAACAGCTGATTAAAAAAATTGATAGTAATAAAACTGATAAAGTATATCTCATACCGTGTGAAAATAAGCGTAACATTTGTTTAAATTTATCCTAAAAAAGGAGGAAGTTAATCCTCCCTTAATTTACAAAACTTCCTGATTCTTTACTCCCAACCCGGACTTTGATTTACTCCGGTATTTTTGTTTATCTCAGAGCGTGGAATTGGTATGTAATAGAATTTATCTTGCCATTCTGGTCGTTCAATAAGCACTTTTTCTACATAGTAAAGTGAGTTATCTGGCATCCTGAAAATATCTACTCCTCGTATGTCTTCCGATTCAACTTCTGGTGCAATTTTCCATCTTCTTATATCGAAAAAGCGATGGCCTTCAAACACTAATTCGATTCGTCTTTCATGCCTAATTCTATCTCTTAATGCTTCTCCTGTTAAACTTTCGTCTAAGTCTGGCATGCCAGCTCTTTGCCTTATCAAATTCACATATTGTTTGGCTGCACTTTCATCACCCAATTCATACATGGCTTCTGCATAGTTCAAATAAGTTTCGCCCAATCTAAAGAATATCCAAGGCTGAGGATAACCACCATTTGACCTACTGATGATCAAGTTTTTATCTATAAATTTTTTAAGACTATAAGATGTCCTTGAATTATCGCCATTTACTTTGTAGCAATCGATACCAGTAATACCTGTTAGAATTGGATCGCCATTGCCATCTAAACCAGTTGCTTCTTGGGACACATCGTACTCTGGACTTGCAGCTCCACGTGCATCTGGTCTAAAAATATCGCCTTGATAAATTACAGATTGATAGAATCTTGGGTCTCTATTTACATATGGGTTTTGCGGATCGTAACCAGAAGCTTCGTTAATTGTGCCATCTGCATTTAAGATTAACTCACCATCGGCAGTTTCGTAATCTTCAATCAAATTTTGAGAAGGAGCATTTCTGCCTCCCCAACCTCCCCAACCACCATAAGTGTGATTGGTATTCAAGAAAGTAACTAAATGACCATTGGTTTGGCTAAAAGTACGCACATAAATCTGCTCGTTGTTTTCATCTAAAAATGTATTCTCGTATTCTGGTTCTAGTGCATATGCACCTAAGTCAATGATTGCTTTCGCAGCATCAGCCGCTTTTTGCCATTTGCTTACATCACCTTCTGGGTTTTCTAACTCACTCGCAGCATACAGATACAATCTTGATTTTAATGCCATTGCAGCATGCTTGGTAGCTCTACCAAAATCACCATCGTTTGGTGCATATTGATCTGGTAAGCTGTTCATAGAAGCATCTAGCTCTGTAATGATGTAATTGAGCACTTCATCGTAAGAATTTCTGGCAAACTGTACTTCGTCTCCTAATTCATAAACTTCATCTACGATCGGAACTCCACCGTATCTCCAAAGCAAATTAGCATACACAAAAGCTCTAATAAAGCGCACTTGCGCCGTTAACTCTTCTTGTCTGTCTGCTTAAACAACAGAGTTTTCAATCTCTTGTAAAAAGATGTTCGATTGCCTGATGTATTGGTAGCCTCTCTCGTAATAATCTATCCAGTTACTACTTTGCCCGAAACCTGAGATATTATCTGCATTCCAAGTTCCTAATAACCAAGTATTGTCACCATATGCTTCGTCGCAGTATTTAGACCACAAGTGTCTTTCGAAACCGTGAGGAACTCCCTGATACAATTGATTTACATACAATTCAACCAAATTTGCATCTCCCCAAACTTGCTCAGATACAATTCTATCTGATGGAGTGATATCCAGATAGTCTTTTTCACAACTGAATAAGGCTAAAATAAATAGTGATATCCAAATTATATTTTTATGCATAATATTCGAGATTTAGAATGAAACATTAACACCGGCATTAAACACTCTCAACTGAGGATAGTAATTCGCATCTGTTCTGCTAGAATTCGGATCACTACCATCTGCCCTACCTTCCGGATCCATAAAGTCTATCTCACTCAAAGTGAAGACGTTAAATGCGTTGAGATACACGCGTAAATTGCTCAACTTCAATTTTTGGGCAACTACATTTGGTAAGGTGTAACCAATCTCCACGTTTTTTAACCTTACAAAAGAGGCACTGTACAAATTGAATTCGCTGAACTGAGCAAAGTTTCCACCTGAAGCCGGCATGGTTCCATCGATGTTATCTACTGTCCATCTGTCTTGAGCTCTGATAACTGCACTGTTGCTAGCACCACCCAAACTAGTTATACCCGGAAAATACAATGCTCTTGCCTGACCTTGGAAGAAAAGGCTGAGGTCAAAGTTTTTGTAGTTGAAATTCATATCCATACCAAAAACTACCTCTGGTGTATTAGATAAATTCGTTCTATATTGATCGTTACTGTTGATCAACCCATCACCGTTTTTATCTACATATTTTAAATCACCCGGTTTTGCATTGTCTAAGTGAGGAGTAGCATCAATCTCTTCTTGAGTTGAATAAATGCCGTCTGTTGGCCAGATGAGCACAGCACCAATTGGGTTACCAGTTTGGTTTTGGTAATCTTCTCCGGCTGGTACTTCATCAAAGAATACATATTTATTTCTGGCGAAAGACACATTACCACGTATCTTATAATTTAACTTATTTATTCTGTTGAAGTGAGTTAGCACTAGCTCAAAGCCGTGGTTTTCTACTTCACCAATGTTTTCTGGAGGTAAGCCAGGGAAACCATAAGTGCTAGAAATACTCAATTGCCTTTGTGCCAGAATGTTCGTTCTGTTTTGCTTAAATACATCTAGTTCGATTCCTAATAGATCATTCCACAAAGAAGCTTCGAAACCAACGTTGGTAGTTCTCAAAACCTCCCAAGTATACGTTGGGTTCGGCAATACTACCGGATACAAACCTAATACATCGGTTCCCCCAAAGTTGTAAGCTGTACCGATTGAATAAGCACTTAAATAAGCATAAGATTCATCGATATTGTCATTACCTAATTGACCATAAGAAGCTCTAATTTTCAAAAAGTCTATAGCTGTTGCACTTTGTAAAAATGGCTCTTCTGAAGCTACCCAACCCACAGAAACTCCCGGGAAGAATCCGTAACGATTATCTTCTGGAAAAACTGGTGAACCGTCGTATCTAAATAAGAATTCAGCCAGATATTTTTCGCTAAAGTTGTAAGTGGCTCTACCGAAATAGTTGTCTCTTCTTGTAAGATAAGAAGAACCAGATGTACTTTGGTCAGCAGGGTCTGAGCTACCAAAATTGATGTCTGGCAATGAGGTTGTCGGAAAGTTTTTTCTAAATGCTGAGGCACTATTTCCTTTTGTTTGTGCTCTTTCTGCACCAAGCATCAAATTGATGTTATGTTTTCCAAAATCTCTTTTGTAGTTCGCTCTGATGTTATAAGTGTTTACAAACATTCTGCTGAATGCATCAGTAACAGTTGGGCTAGAGATTACATTAGATTGCAAATAGTTATACTCCTCAGTTGCTGGATCGTACTGCCAGTAGAAATATGGTTTCTCGAATTTTTTATCAAAACCATTTGTAAAATCGAAGCTATAAGAACCTACAAAAGATAAGCCTTTCACAAACGGTACTTTATAATCTATAAACAAAGAAGTTTGTATTGGGATACTTTCTTGTCTTAAGTAACCTACCTGATCGCGCAACAATGGATTTTCAGTAAATCTACCCGGAGCAATTAATCCGTTTGGATAGCGGGTATGCAATGTTGGCTCAGCAGAAAGAATATTCACAAAGTTTACCCAAGTACCAGTTGATGGATAATTCCTTTTCTCTAGCCTACCAGCTAAGTTCAAAGAGACTTTAAAGTTATCAGTAATATTCGCATCAATATTAGATCTTAGGTTAAACTGTTTGTAATTAGTTGGGTTGTTTTTGAAGTGACCATCTTGGTTTTGAGCACCAATCGCAATAAAATACTGCACATTTTTACTACCTCCATTTACAGACAAATTCATCTTATTCTGTAGCGACCAAGATTTTAAAGTCTCATCTACCCAATCGGTATTAGGATGAGTAAGCGGACTAGAACCATTTCTGAATATCTTCATCTGTATAAAGAGCGGTAGTTGCTCCATTTCTTAACTCAGCTTCGTTTCTTACTTCTGCGTAAGTAGCAGCATCTAACACATCCAAAATTCTGGTTGGCTGGCTAAAACCTTGATTAAAACTAAAATTGAACTGTGGTTTATCGCTAATTACTCCTCTTTTAGTTTTAATTAGAATAACACCATTCGCTGCTCTCGCACCATAAATTGCAGCAGATGCATCTTTTAGAACAGTAATACTTTCTATGTTTTGAGGATCAATTCTACCTAAACCATCAGTTGGTCTAATTACACCATCAACAACCAGTAATGGCTGAGTATTTCCAAAAGTACTTCTACCACGAATAAGAATTTGTGCATCATCTCTACCCGGTTCACCAGTTTGGTTAGTGGCAATTACACCCGGTAATCTACCTTGTAAAGAGTTACTGATGTTGGGCACTGGGCTTCTTTGAAGAACTTCACCAGAAGTACTCACTACTGAACCAGTTAATGTTTCTTTTTTCTGCTCACCGTAACCAATTACCACTACTTCTTCTAGCTCTTCCAGATCGGCTTCGAGCGTAACATTTATCTGACTTTGGTTATTTATTTCCACTTCTTGGGTGAGAAAACCGATATAGCTAAACTGCAAAATATCGCCGCTAGTGGCATTTAGAGAGTAATTACCATCAAGATCAGTTGTAGAACCTGTGGTAGTTCCTTTTATAATTATACTTACTCCCGGCAGTGGTTCGCCATCTTCTTTAGAAGTTACTACACCCGAAACTTTTATCTGGGTGATTTCTTCAATTACTTTTTCTTCTACTACAGGATGTTTACTTTCTAAAATACTTAGCGAAATGGTATTATTCACTCTCTTAAAAGACAAGCCTGTGTCTTTAGAAACCTTTCTGAGAATGTTTCCGAGCGACTCACTATTATAGTTGAAGCTAAAAACATTATCCAGCCTTTTTATATTACCCGCCTCGTAAACAAATATAAAGTCTGTCTTTGCTTCTATTTGGTTCAGCACCTCCTTTATAGAAGCATTTTTCACATTTACTTCCAAATAAACATCATTGATACTCTTCTGTCCGTAACTGTCTTTGGCAGTAAGCACAGAATAAAGTAATGACTGAAGTAAAAGTCCAAACAATGCTAATTTAGACATGTATAAAACTTGGTGTATTAATTTCAATTTCATATTTTTAATTGTATTGATTAGAAAATAGTCAATCATGTCCTTATTCGCCTGGTCTCCGTTCGCCAAAACTTGCCCGGGCAATAAGGATGTTTTACAATATGCATTCAACCCATTTTACTATTGTAAATGATGTTTGAGGTTGAATTAAAATATGAGGAAATTAAGTACTGTCGAATGTGTAAAAGTCATTTTTCATCTTCACATAAATTAAATTTCAAATTATCATTTGCTTCTCAATAGAGAATAATGTGTTAGTTAATTAGTAAATAGTTACTTGCTTATTTTCAATTTTATAATTGAATTTACTAGCATAGCTCAACGTTTCCAGAATATTATTAAGATTTTCGTTGTTGTATCTTCCAAAAAATTCTTTCTCTAAAATTACCTTCTTTTTTACCTGAAACTCCACTCCATACCATCTCTCTAACTTCTCCACAATTTTGTTAAAAGGCTCTCCACTAAAAATTAAAACTCCCTTTCTCCAAGCAACCAAATCTGTATTGAATAACCCTTTTTTTAATTCTTTTGAGCTTTTATCAAAAGAAACCATCTCGTCTGCTGTAAGCAAAAATGTATTCGTATCAGGCGTTTCTTCAGACTCCACTTTTACTTTACCTGTAATTACACTTACTTCAATATCTTTATTTTCTGGGTAAGCATTTATGTTAAATGATGTCCCCAAAACAGTAGTTTGCAAATTATCTGTATGAATAATAAATGGTCTGTTTTCGTCTCTAGCAACATCAAAAAAAGCCTCTCCTTTTAAATAAATAATTCTTCTGTCTTTAGAAAAAGTCTCAGGAAAAAGCACCTCACTCTCAGAGTTTAGTTTGATAGATGTACCATCGCTCAAAACCAAATCTAGCTTTTGCCCTTTAAGTGTGCTCTTTGTTATATAAGCAATTTCTTTTGGTTGAACTGGCTCTTCTTTTAGCTTCGAATAAAAAACCCAAGCAGCCAGAATAAACAATGTAACTACTGCTGCAATTTTATAAATGTTATAAAACGGCTTTTGCTCTACTGGCTGTTGAACCATTTTACTTTGAAGATTACTGTATATTTTGCTACCAATTATATCCATCTGGTTAGAAGAATAATCGCTCTCGGCTTTTTCATTTTGCTGGCTGGCAGCTAAAAAATCTTCTAGCAGCTTTTCTTCTTGCAGCGTGCAATCTCCTCGTAAGTATTTTTCATATAATTGGCTTAGCTCTTTCTTATCCATAAATGAACAGTATTATGTTCCCTTTTATAGTTAAGTACCGCTAGTCGACAAAAGGTACTATGCACACTAAGAAAAAAAATGTTTCTTTTAAGAATTGAGGAAAATGTAAAGGATAAGTATGAATGAATTGATAGATGCTCTAATGAATTTAAGCGCCTTACTTACCTGATTTTTAACGGTTTGCGTAGAAATATTTAGCTTTTGGGCAATCTCTTGATAAGACTTTTGCTCAAACCTACTCATGTAAAAAATTTCTCGGCATTTTTCAGGAAGTTGTGATATGGATTTGTCTAGCAACTGCTCTAACTCTTCTACATTGATGTATTCTTCGGTGTTATTTACAAACTGAATTTTGTTGATTAATGAAAGGTGTTTTTGCTCAATTTCATTCTTTCTTAAATACTTGAAAATTTGAAATTTAACTGACTTGTACAAATATGCTTGCAAGTTAGAAATGAGCAATTCCTTTCTTCTATTCCACAAATCCAGAAAGATTTCTTGAATAATATCTTCGCAAGCAGGCTGATTTTGAATTACATTATAAGCATACTTATACAACCTAGCCCAATACCTTTGATAGATTTCTAAAAATGCAGCTTGCTCGTCTTTGCGAATAAATACGAGAAGCTTATCATCTGAAAAGTCACTATAGATGTTAGATTTAGTCATTTCCATATATCACATGTGATAAATATAGAAACTTTCCAGATGAAAAGAAATTTGTACAGCTTTTACTCTGCTTTTACCAGTATCTCATTTGTAGTAATTCCACTTTCGTTAAAAGCTTCAATTTTAAAATAATAGTCTAATTGGCTATTTAAAGTATTGATCGTTAGCTCATTTTCTCCATAAACTATGTAATTCTGGTAAAGCTTATCTTTTTCAGTACCATAGCTTATGTTATAACCAACAGCATCTGTAGACTTTGTCCAATTGAGGTTTACACTTCTTTTATCCTCTTTCCTTTTTGCAGCTAATTGTTCGATTTTGCTTGGTAAATTTCCATCGCCGATACCAAATACTCTAAAACCACTGATAGCAAAATTACCTCCCGGCACTGCTTTGTTAGTTACTTTTAAATACCTACAAGCCACTACTTCTGGTAGCTGCATATATTGATGTGAGTTATCTGTTTTATTATTTGAGGCATCAATCAGCATTTTCCAATTAGCATTATCATTAGAATATTCCACTTTATATTGATGCTTCAAACCTTCTTCTCTTCCATAAATATCTGTGGCATATTCTGCAAAATTGAGTTGTAATGCATATACATCATAGTCTTTTTCCAGATCGATTACAGCATACTCCCCTGCGTTTCCGCTAGAAGCTGCCCAGTAAGTTCTAATGTCTTCATCTAAGATATTTTGTGCTGGCAATGAATCGATATTTGATGAGGCTGTCACTTTCTTACCATAAGATAAAAGCATCCACTCTGGGAAAATCTCCTTTATATTTTCGATCTTCTTTTGGGGAATAATCAATGGAAAATCTGCATATTTTGTATTGGCGTATAGTGTTCCATCTTTATCAAAAAACGTTGGATACAAACCCAACCTCCGCTCAAACATATGTTTTTGAGAAATGGTAATAGTTCCTATATGCCAATAATTACCATAGCGATCTTCAAAGGTACTTCCATGACCTGCACCTGTAGCAAAGCCTTCTGGTTTATAAGCAAATGGATTATGCTTTTGTGGTTCATAAGGGCCTAAGGGATTATCAGAAACATAAACTGCATCTGCATAGCTTTTATATTCAGTCCCCGGGCCAGAATATTGCAAATAATATTTCCCATCGTGTTTGTTTACCCAAGCTCCTTCTATCCAAGGACTTTGCCCGACAATGGTATTGTAATCGCCTGGCACTTCCCAACCAAACTCTTCTGGATTAGGATATTTTAATGCTTTTGGTTCACCTATAAAAGTAAAATCATTTTTATAGTCTAGCTCAACACCATATAGTGGATTTTCATTGGAGCATCCCCAATACAAATAGAGTTTATTATCATCATCTAACAAAAATGCAGGATCCCAAACAGGCATTTCTAGTTCTTCTTTTGCTACTGTCCACTTTCCACTCATCGGATCAACCGATTTATATATCGTACTTTTCTCGTTAGATGATGCCAAAAAGAAAACTGTATCTGCAATGGCAACTACTGTTGGCGCATATTCTTCTGTTGGTATTTCATCTGTCTGGATAAATTCCCATTTTAATAAATCTTTTGAATGCCAATATCCACCAGACTTTGAGGCAAAAAGAAAATACCTATCCTTAAACCACATAATAGTTGGGTCTGCAGCTTCCCTTCTCGATGGTTTTTCTAAACCAAATCGGTAACTCAAATCTAATGGATTACAAAATGTATCTAGGGTAATTGTTTTTTTAGGAAGCTCTTGTTGGCAAGCAATGATTGCGCATGCCATGATGATAAGTATTGTAAATCGTTTCATTGTTTGTATATGTTGCTAGGTAAACCAAATATATATACAACAGATGAATGATGTTAATGAAACTAGGTAATGTTTAATTGGATATTTAAAAAAACTTCAATTTATGGTTTTGATCCTAAAAAAATTCAAGTTTCTAAAGTTTGAGGAGAGCCTAATTAAAAAAAGAAAAGGAGCTACAAGTGATTGAAGCTCCTGAAGTATAAAAAATCTAGCCATAATTTGATACTACAAATTAAAAATATATTCCAAAAAAATGGCATGTTTTATAAATTAATTTATCTTAATATGATAATATTTAATATTGAAAATCCTCTTAACTTTCTTTGCTGTTGATCTTCTGAAGTATATCACAAAACACCTTTACTGCTTTTTTCTCATACACATCTTTAAGCGAAATAATCATTGCAGACCTCGTCATGCTTTCACCTGCAATTGGCACAGCGTGTAATTCTTTTACATCGCTTACAGTCGTTTGAGCCAAAACGGTGTGCCAATTGCCTGTTTTTACAATATCTAGCAAAATCTGGATATCGTTTATCTCAATCGAAATTTTTGGAGACAGCTTGCTTGTAGTAAATATTTTATTGATGAATTTTGTAGTACTAAAGCCTTTTGCAGGCAAAGCCAATGGCATTTTAGCAATTTCTTCTAAAGTAATAGTCTCTTTCCCTTCGATGAGAGATTTATTTGAGGTTACAAATGTCATGGGAGAGCTAAACAGATAAGTGTAGTTAAAATGTTCTTCATCCATGCTCTCTCTAAAAGATAGCACAAAATCTAGCTCTAATTGATTGAGCTTTTCAAACAACTCATCGGAAATACCAAAAATCACTTGCACCTGAATATCAGGATACTTTTTAGAAAATTCGATTAGCGCAGGTGTGAGAAACGATCGGATGCCATAAGTAACTCCAATAATTATTTTACCTGTCTTTAGATTATTCAAATCTTTCATGGCCAAAAAGCCGTCATTCGCTTTGTTTAAGCTTTGTACAGCATGTTCGGCAAACATTTCACCTGCTTCTGTTAGTGCAATTCGTTTTCCTATTCTATTAAAAAGCAATACATCCAACTCAATTTCTAACTGCTTAATCTGTTGCGACAAGGTACTCTGACTAATAAATAAACTGTTTGCAGCTTCGGTAAAATTGAGTAGTTCTTTGGCTTTAAGAAAATAGCGGATTTGTCTGAGCTCCATTTCTAAATCGGTTTTATCGATTGATTTAATAGAAAAATAACGTTTTGCAAATTAAGAATACATCCACACATTTGCATAAAAAAAAAGATGAATAATTTGCTAACTCTAAAAAAATCAGACACAATCGTACTCAGCAGTAGTTTTATGCTTGGTCTGGCTCAGATTTTACTCTGGGGAGGTTCATTTTTCATTTTGACTATTTTGGCTGAGCCGATCATGAAAGACACAGGTTGGTCTCAACAATATGTGTATGGATCGTTTTCACTGGCTTTGATGGTTTCGGGTTTGTTATCTCCTAAAATCGGTAAGTTCATCCATTCGCTAGATAAAAATATTATGCTACTCTATGCAGGAGTAGTAATGGGTGTTGGGTTGATCACCATCGGGCTAGCACAAAATATCTATTTCTTTATATTAGGTTGGGCGATTATTGGAATTGCCATGAGTATGGGTTTGCATGATGCACTTTTCGCTTCTCTGGGGAAAAAATACGGCATGCAAGCTTCGCAGTTCATTATCCAGATTACCTTGATCTCCGGATTTGTTACAACCATTATCTGGCCGATATTGACCTATTTAGTTTCTACTTATGGGTGGAGAATCACTTGTTTTATTTATGCCATTGCGTTGATTGTATTTATAGTACCGATACATTATCTGACTATATACACCAATGGAAGAACTGAGAGCATAAAAAACGATTTAAATAAGTTAGAAGGAGAAAGTATAAGTGTAACTTCTAATAAATCTGTCTATTACTTATTGCTCATCAATTTTACCATAGGCTCAATCTTAATGACAGGACTATATGTGCATTTGATAGATATTCTTACTAACAAAAACATTTCTTTAAAAGAAGCTATTGGTATTAGTGCATTGCTTGGTCCATGCCAAGTGGGTGTGAGAGTATTGGATATTATATTTTCTAAGAAAACACCCATTGTAACTGCTGTGATTTCTTCCATCTTGGTATTCTCAGGTTTATTGATCTTGTTATTTAGCCCAGAAATATCATTCTTAGGAATTGCCTTTTTCGGATTTGGTAACGGTATGCGCTCTATTCTAAGAGGAACTCTCCCACTTTGGATTTATGGTTCAGATTCTTATGCAAGTATTATGGGTCAGTTGGCACGTTTCCCTCTGATTGCGCAAGCATTAACTCCATTTATAGGTGGGCTTATAATTCAATATTTTGATATTACCTACTTTTTAGAGTTTCTATGTGGACTTGCAGTCCTCAACATATTGATCATGTTTATATTAAAGAAACAAGTATTTCAAGTTAGAAATACTTGATTTCTTTATTGACTGAAGACTTAAATAACAAAGTATAAATCAATACAATTTATCATATTATTCATAATCTAACCAAGCCGTCACTTGAGCTGTTCGATCTGTTGCAAAACGAATCCATCTAGCTTGAAAACCTTCTGGGAAGCTAAATGCTAATTCTTCTCCGGGTTTTACGGTAAACTGTCTGTATTGCATCCATTCACCAGTTCCAACGGGATCTGCTTCTAAAGTAAAAGTGATAGTCTCTTTTGCATTGTGAGACAATGTTAACTTTTTCTGATCGTAAAAACCGATTAAATAAGGATCGGAATATTCATTTGCTTGCACCTTTTGCTCTTTCCAAGGACCTCCATGCCCTACTGGTTTACCTAATTTCCACAAATCGTCTATCACTCCCGCCCAAACTGCTGCTTTGCCATCTTTAGAGCGAATAATATGTTCATTGTCAGTTTTTGCGTCTGGTTGAATGCCTGTCATAATCAACATACCTCGATAGCTGGCATAATCGTGAATTGCCAAATTGTGAGAAGAAATCGGTCTTATTTTAGCAAAACCATCTGCATTTTCTGCGGGCAATTCGTAGAAAGTACCATGCGCATTAAACAAATCTCTTTCGGTGGCTACTTCTCGGTCTAATCGTAGAATTGAGCTCTGAGTTTTCTCAGTATATGCTGAATTTCCTAAAGGCAATCTCCATCTTCTGCCTTTATCATCAACTACCAAAACAGAAGACTCATCTATAATAATTACATCTTTAGGAATCGCAAATTTGTTCTCTATAAAACTAGCTGTTTCAGCATCTTCTTTTTTAACTAAATCGAGGTTTTCATCTAACTCATAATATCCATTGCTAGTGAATTTTCCATTACTTATATCTCCACTCACAATTCCTAGAGCTCTTCTGTTGTCACCTAATCCATAAAGTAACCCACCAATGTATTGAGCATTCTCGACTTGAGCAGTACCTGCATATATTGGAGAAGTTTGAGCAACTTTTCTAGATTGATCTGTATAACTAAAATGGATTGTTCCCTGCGTATTTTTATCAACTTTTACTCTTACCCACTCTCCTATTTCATTTGGATTAAATTGAATATTATTTGATTCCTCTGCACCCAATTTAACTGTTTTGAACTCCTCCCAATTGCCATTTCCTGATTTATCTACTTCAAAGGTGAAGTTTACATCTTGATTTCCCTTATTTTGAATCCAAACCATTCTTTGATCCCAACCAGAAAACAAGAATGGATCAGAGGGTTCATCTTTCCTGATTTCTTCATCGATGTACAAAGCACCTTCTGCCGTATTTGCCCCTAAATTATCTGGCTTGTTTAAAGAAGTGAACCACAGATTTGAATTGGATTGCCCCGGCCCTTCAATATCTCCTTTTACTTTTCTTTTGTTCAAGAATTCTTTTTGAGCAGAATCATCACAACCAAAAACTAATTGCCCATTCCATTGTGTAAAATCGCCAATAACTTTTAAATAAGCCGATTTTGGTCTAATGCCCGTAGTATTTTCTTTATCAAAAGTCTTTGGGAAATCCCAAAACATACCATGCATGGTCATTAGATAATCTGGTAATTCTTTAGAGCCAATATTCCTAATTCTCGGCCATTCTGTATTCCAACCATGTGCCCCATCGTAACTGTGGCTTGCTTTAGGCAACCTGTAAAAACTCCAACCAGTTTCGTGATCTCGGGTGCCTAAAATAACAGATTTATGATCCCATCCGGTAGCCCAAATTGGATCGGTTTCGGGGTTTTCATTCCCATAAATGCCACCCGGACCTGTTACCTCTACAAACTGATTTCTTCTGATCGTTTTCCAGTTTTCACCATCCCATTCAGCTAAAACACCCGCAGTTATATCAAAGTCGGTTTTAGCTTCTGGAACACCTTCACCATTGTTTGTATACACCATAACGCCTTGCCCGGAATACAATCCTTTGCCGTGCACACCCGGCAATAAATCTTTAAAAATCTGGCCGCCACTCTCATCACCTTGCACACCATTTCCATCCTGATAAAGCTCGTTGACTGCCAATGTATGTACATCAACTTCATAAAACCCCTCTTCCATAGTGCCATAGTAAATTTTATTTGCAGGATCAGTTAAATGCCTCGCATTGCCAGTATGCCTGCCTTGCATTTTTTCATAAGGAATCGTTTTGATATTTCCCTCATTACTAATTGCATATGGCCCTATAAATAATTGCTCACTTTCTTGGTGAATCATTCTATTTGCAGGAGTGCCACCAATGCTTTCTGGTCTAACTATTTGCTCCAAATCAGGTGTAATCTCATACAATTTATCTGATGAGCCATTGGGTTTATGAGGCGCATAAGTTACTACCCAAAGCTTGCCAGCCCAAGGAACTACAGCGCCCGTTCCGCACTCACCTTCATTGTTGTAATATGCCAAATGCGGATAAATACCGCTTATCTGTTTTCGTTTCTCTGTTTTTTTAGGAGGAGTACATTGAGTTATAAAAGCAGCAACTAGTATTAGAGATAAGATTAAATTGAGTTGATACTGCTTTATTTTTAGGTTGAAGAAGTTTTTCATTTTCTTATTATTTAAATATCTGTAAGTCTTGATGGCTAATTTTCTTTTAGGATTTTAGCCCGATGTGATTCGATGAAACTATTTAATCTCTCGATGATTTGAGTATATCCTTTTTGTAATGCAAGATTATCCTGTTCATTAGGGTCTAAAATATTATCATAAAGTTCTAAGAAGTATACTTTATTTAGCTGATTGTCTTGGTAGGTGACTATGTATCTGTATTGACCATCAAAAACTGTAAGATTAGGCTTAGCTCCACCGTAACTTCCTAAACCCTCATAAACAAATGCTTCTCTCCAATTTGGGTTTTCGTCTCCTAATAAAGGCACAATACTTTTACCATGCATATTTTCAGGAATTGAGATTCCAGCTAAATCTAACAAAGTAGGTGCAATGTCTATATTAAGTACAATTTGATTTTTCGAAGATTTTTCGATTCCCTCACCTAATATAAAAAATGGAATTTGAGTTGATGGCTTGTACGGTAATACCTTACTTGTAAAACCATGTTCGCCTAACATCCAACCATTATCACTTACAAAAATGATATAAGTATTTTCCATTAATTCTTTATCCTCCACTGTTTTAATTAATCTACTCAGAGCATCATCCATTTCGGTAATTACAGCATAATACTCTTTAACATGTTTTTGAATAGCCTGAGAATCCGGATAACCATAATCTTTAGACTTGGTAAAGTTTCGAACCTCTTTTAGATAAGCAGGTTTTTGAGAAAGATCTTCACCTCGGGTAATAGGAACCGGCATATCATTTTGATTGTATTTATTGAGTGTTTCCAGTTTTGCATTCCAAATTAGGTTACCATTCATGTGTGGTAATTGGGTGCAATGGAATAGAAAAAACGGTTGTTCATTTTCTGCCACCGATTCTAAAAACTCAATGGACCTATCTACACAATACTCATCGCAATGCTGTGCTGGCCTTACTTCTTTTTCTTCATCTTGAATTAATCTATTATAATAAGCCCCATTACTTTCGAAATAGACTGAGAAATCAAAACCAAGCATTTTTGGTTTTTGACCTAAATGCCACTTACCAGAAAATCCAGTTGTGTAACCATTCTCTTTAAGGTACTGAGCTACACTTTTTTCACCTTTATTTAAATCACTGCCAAGTTCTAAAACTCCATTTGCACTGCCATATCTCCCAGTAAGTATTGCAGCCCTACTCGGACTACAAAGCGAAAATACCGCATTAGCATTGGTGAAAATCGCAGCATTTTGAGCGAGTTTATCAATAGCAGGTGTAATAATTATATCATTACCGTTTGCACCCAAAGCATCCATTCTTTGATCATCTGTAAGAATGACTATAAAATTGGGTTTAGTTTGCTTCAGGTTTTGCGCTTCAGCATTGATCCAAAATATTATTAATATAAGACTTATATATCTTTTCATGATGAATGAAATGATGGGCTGCAAAAAACACAGCCCATTTGACTATTAATAATTTGGGTTTTGCTGTAGGTTGCTATTAGCAATAATTTCTTGTGCCGGAATAGGCCATAGATATTGCTTAGTGCCATCAAAATCTCTATCTGCTAACAGTTTAATAAGCCCTTTTTCAAAAATAGGATCAAGGTTAACTATTCCATCTTCATCAACTTCTGGAGTTTCAGGAAAGAACCAAAGCCCTTGATTTACAACTTTCTCTCTTAGCTCATCTGGATCAAGCATTCCGTAGATATTCTTATTCAAAACCTTTTCAGCTAAATTCCATCTAATGATATCCATGTATCGCATACCCTCTTTGGCAAACTCCATTCTTCGTTCTATTCGCAATGTCTTTCTAAGTGCTTCTTGAGATTGCATTTCGACCATTGGATAACTATCAACACTACTAAGATCAGCACCATAAGCTCTGGCTCTCACCATATTTATAGTTTCTAAAACAGATTCATCAATTTGGTTGAGTTCTATGCTGGCTTCTGCATAAGTCAACAAAACTTCTGCGTATCTAATAACTATTTCATCAGGATCGGTATTTAGATCGTCTGACCAATCTGTGGTTACACCTTTCTTCCATACTAAACCATTATAAGCTGCAAACTGTGTATTTGTTCTGGTATCGTTATTCGTTACATAATCTCCAGTATTTACATTCAAAATCTCTACTGAGTCTGGATGCGGCTCATATATAAAACCCAAATGCTCAGAATGGAAAGGTACAACAGTTTCCAAAAGACGTGGGTCTCTATTTTCAAATGGATTTAATGGATCAAACAATGGAGATTCATCTACAGGTAATCCATCTGTACATAAATAAGCAAATAATAAATCCCAAGATGGATTATAAGCAGACCATCCCCCAGCATTTCTAGTTATAGTTGCTTTTACAGGATAGTTAATACCCAATTGCTCATTTAATTCAACTGATCTTGGCAAAGAGAAAATTGTCTCAACAGAATTTTTTGTTTCTGGGAAAAAGTAAGTTCCATAATCTTCGTGAAGGCTGTAAATGCTTAAATCCATACATGCTTTGGCAGCATCTTTTGCGACTTGCCAGTCTTCCATATAAAGTGCAATTCTTGCCTTTAAAGCTAAAGCTGCACCTTTGGTTGCTCTCCTTAACTCACTAGAACCATAAGTTTCTGGTAATACGGTAATTGCTGCATCATAATCACTATAAACCAAATCTAATACTTCAGACTTGTCAGTTCGACTTACGTTAAAAGCCTCATCTAACTCTGGTACTTCAGTATATAAAACCACATCTCCAAATCGTGCAACTAAAAATGAATACATGGTAGCTCTTACAAACTTTGCTTCAGCAATATATACATCCATTTGCTCTTGTGTTAAATTATCAGCCGCTCTATCAATATTAGAGATAATGGTATTTGCTCTGGTAATTCCTTTATAACAATTTAACCATAAACTACCAGACCAACTCCACTCGCTATTTACTGTCGCATTGGTTACAGTAGAAAGCGCTTCGCGGCTCGTCCAATCGTCTGTAAATGCATCATCATCTTTATACCATAAATAACTACGATATAGATCGTTTAAAGCCATAACCACTTCTTCTTCATTGTTGTACCAATTCGCACTCGAACCTTCTGATAGTGGATTTAAATCAAGTTCTGTACAACTTGAGTAAAGCAATGTCATCAGAGTTATTGATAGATATTTTATATACTTTTTCATTTTCATGTGGATTTAAAGGTTGATAGAAACGCCCATTACATAAGAGGTTGTTATGTAATTGCCTGTAGATGACTCAGGATCCCAGCCTTGAGGAAATTTATCAATGGAAAACAAGTCTGAGACAGAACCATAAAAGCGAACATTACTTACAGATAATTTATCTGTCCAAATAGATGGCAGCGTATAACCCAATGTAACATTTTTAAGACGGAAATAAGAACCGTTGAACATCCAAAAATCTGACATGGTATAATTGTTTCCTAAACTGTTTCTGCTCAATCTCGGATAAGTTACACTCCTATTCTGAGCTTCAGTATTGTATAAACTCCAATAACTGGCCTCATAAATTGCAGGAACATTACCCCAGTTTTCTGGAAGTGGCTCAACCATTCTTTGCTGAATTCTGCTATTTTGTTTTCCTACACCTTGAAATGTAAGCGAAAAATCGATGCCTTTGTAACCTAAGTTTATATTACCACCATAAATATATCTTGGTAATGAACCTCCAAGTGGAACTCGGTCGAACTCAGGAGAGATAAGACCATCAGGCTCACCTTCTGGTCCACTAATGTCTAGATATTTAATATCACCGGGCTTGGTTGAAGAGCTAATCACAGAAGAATTATCTACTTCATCTTGAGTTTGATAAATACCATCAGACTGATAACCGTACCATTCGTTAAACTCACTGCCTTCAATTTTTATCTGATCTCCTAAAAACTCTGTACCATCTAAGCTGCCCATTATAGACCTAGAATCTGATAAATTTGCTGAGATTGAATAATTAAAATCTCCCACTTGGTCTGACCAACCTAGATCAATCTCCCAACCTTTTGTATACATATCTCCAGCATTTTGTTGCGGACTTTCGTAACCGATATTTAGAGGGATAAATAGCTCTAGCAACATATCTTCGGTAGTTTTCTTATAGAAGTCTGCTGTAGCTTTTAATTTATCGTCGAAGAAACCAAGATCAAAACCAACATTATAAGATTTAGTAGTTTCCCAGCTAATGCTTTCTAAAGCATATGACACTTGTGCGGCTGTATTTACAGATACGATATCATTACCTTCGTAGAAAAGTGCATTGCTAAAACTAAGTGATGATTGATAAGGATAATTACCGATTCTCTCATTACCTAAAGTACCATAAGAAGCTCTAAGCTTTAAGAATGACAAAGTCGGATTTGCATTTAAAAAGTCTTCTTCTGTTACTACCCAACCTAATGAAACAGAAGGGAAAACTCCCCATCTGTAATCTTCGTGGAATCTAGAAGAACCATCAGTTCTTACATTTGCTTGAATTAAATAACGATTATCGTAATTATAAATAATACGTCCAAAATAAGATTGATAAGCATTTTCATAAGCACTTCCAGCATTAGTTCTGTAATCTAATGGTCCTAAGTCTAGATAAGGAAAAGATGTTAATTCGTACTGATTTCTACCTGCACTTAGATTTTCGGTAAAAGAATAAAAACTTTCATAGCCACCAACTACCTTAAAGTTATGCATGCCAAATGACCTATCGTAATTCACCAGAAACTGAGAAGTAATTTGGAATGCATCATTTCTGCTTTCAGATAAGTCTGTAGTGCCAGCATCTGCAATGTACCCTCCAAATGCTGATGGATTATTATATTGATACCAAGCAATCTTTTTACTAAATGATTTACCTTTATCGAAACTCAAAATAGGTGCAACTACAGCCGAAAGTTTTAATCCATTTAAAGGAGTAATGTTTAATGCTGCTTTACCACCAATTACATTGTACCAACCATCAGAAAAACCTCCTTCGTGTAATCTTGCATAGACATTTTCTCCTTGCTTACCTTCTGCTATTCTACCATCAGACCAAGTTGCTGCATAGATCGGTGAGGCAATTCTAGCTCTTGATATCGGGTTAATAATAGGTTCTTTAGAAATAGTTCTTTTATAATTTAGGTCAAGATCAGCTGAAATTAATTTGTTGATTTTTATATCATTATTGATCCTAAAAGTGAGACGCTCATAGGTTCTGTGATCATAAATTGCATCAATTTTATCATAACCAAATGAAGCAGAAGTTCTAATTTTATCTGTACCAGCAGTAATTCGCAAATCATGACTTTGCCTTGGAGCATAATCGTTAAAAATTAAATCTGTCCAATCAGTCAGTGGATATAAATCTGGATTATCGGCATTGAGAGCATAATAATTTTCAACCACATCTTGTGTATAAGTTGGATATTCATTTGTTCCATTTCCACTATCATTCCACCTAAGTTCGTTGGCCATTTCCAAATATCTTTGTGCATTAACAAACTCAGGTAGTCGAGTAGGTTTATCTATGCCATACTCATAACTATAAGTAATTTTACTTTCTCCGTTTTTAGCTCTTTTGGTAGTAATCAAAATAACCCCTGCTGCTGCTCTTGAACCATAAATTGAAGCTGAAGCAGCATCTTTTAAAACAGATATACTTTCAACATCATTAGGGTTTACATCATTAAGATTTCTAATAGGTACACCATCCATAATTACTAGAGGATCGTTGGCACCAATAGTAGTAATACCTCTAATTCTAATAGTTGCTGTTGCTCCAGGACCACTATTATCTCTTGTAACCATTACACCAGACATAGTTCCTTGCAAAGCTTGGGATATTTGTGTGGTTTGTCTTTCTGCAATGTTTTTACCTTCTATAACTCCCACAGAGCCTGTAAGATCTTTCTTTTTAGAAACACCATAACCAACCACCACAACTTCTTCTAACTGAGAGATGTCTGTTTCCAAAATTACATTTAATACAGACTGACTGCTAAGTTGTATTTCTTGATTTACATAACCAATCGAGGAAAAAATTAGAGTGGCATTTTCATTTACAGAAATCAAATATTTACCATCTAAATCTGTAGTCGTTCCATTCGTTGTCCCCTTTTCAAGAATAGTTACTCCCACAACCGGATTATCAGTATCATCCATCACGGTTCCTGAGATAGTCACCTTTTGTTGAATTGACTGCACATTGTTATGTACACTCTTATGAATGTCCGCATTAGCATATAAGCTTGGCAGAACTGCTAATAGCAACAGAAGATTTGACAAAACAATAAAATTTTGGCGGCGTGGATATTTAATTAAATACAGCAAAGCCAGCCTAGATAGGTAATTTTTTTTCATTTTCATAAGTATTATTGTATTTGGGTTTTATATTCAATTGGCTTAAACTTCTTCCCAGAACTCCCAGGATAAATGAGGTAAAATAGTTGAAAAAATCGCTCCTTCTTTTACATTTAATTCTTTACCCATTGTATCTTCTCCTCTTTCCCAAGGAGTATATCTGTATCCTTTCCAAGATGATTCTTTAAGAGATGTATTGAGTTTAAAAGTGTAATCTTTGCCACTTCTATTAGAGACAACTATGGTTCTTTTACCATTTGGCTTTTCAAAAACTAAGACCCTAGCATCTTTGTTATATGCATCTTCATCAATGTCGATTACCTTACTATCCCAAGGCATATGTTTTACAAAACTACCTACTGCATTCCAGTTGTAATCGTTAAAAAACCAATGTCCGGGTTTTAAGTCTGCGGCTGCTTTTTCCAACTTTATAGCTTCAGACAGGATTCTAATTGGACTATTTACTCCTACTTCAACTATAAGCGTTTTGGGAGCTGACCCAGCAATGAAACAAGCATGAGGAACTCCATAAATTTCATTTTCTTTACCATTATGAGCAGGCAATTCATGTTTTCCAGCAGCAAGATTTTTCTTGTAAATAATATCTTCACATCCATCTCGCCTAATTTTCAAATCTGTTTTTTCCCAACCATCTGCTAACTTGTAATTGCCTTTATCTTCAACTAACAGATAAGCTGTAACAGGCTGATTTACATTAAAACTGAAATTTAAACCAGGTTCTTTTTCTGAAGGTCTTTGTACATTTATATACTCCATTTGGTCAAAACCTACTGGTAAGCCGCTTATTTCTGGTCCTTTTATCCATCGCTCATATCTTTTTTCAATAGAATGACCTCCTTTATCATTTAAAGATTTCCAAAACCCGAGAGAATAACCACTAGCCTCTGCATTCTTAAATGGTTTAAGAGCGTGAATCCAAAACCAAGTAGGATTTTCACCTAACTGGAAGGAATTCATAATATGTTGAACTGTATTCAAGCATCTTTCTGGAGTTGCACCGCCAGATAGGTATTCATACTCATTTTGGAACCAAGGTCTTTTTGGTAATTCAGAAGTGATTTTTTTATGAATACCAGTGATAGACTCTGAATCCCAACCAACAGTATGAATAACATAAGCATCTACCAAATCTGCAACTTCTTTAATATGCATACCTTCGGCAATCTTTTTAGGAAAACCTCCCTCGGTATCAGAAATTAATAATATATCCTCATCAAACTCTCTCACAGCTTTAGCACTTGCAGTATATGCCTTTATATAATCTGAAGCAGAATAGTATTTACAAGTAGAATATTGTAGATTATTTGTTACCCA
The DNA here is from genome assembly GCF_026250525.1 of Chondrinema litorale. GTDB lineage: Bacteria > Bacteroidota > Bacteroidia > Cytophagales > Flammeovirgaceae > Chondrinema > Chondrinema litorale. The sequence continues at coordinate 190,290 of NZ_CP111044.1, read as the reverse complement.
AGGTTCGTTTTGCATTCCCCAGATACTTGTTTTAATTCCTGCTTTCTTCAGAGTTTGAATATCACGAACACAAGCTTCGGCAAAGTCTACGAGAAACTTGGATGTATCTCCTTTATAAACAGGGTCTTTATCGAAATCGGGGCCAAAACACCTAAGAGTGTTATATACTTGTTTATCTGCCGAACCTAAATAACTGTTGTTAGCTTTCCAATATGGAGCTGGAGACCAATATTCTAAAGAAACTCCTTCTACACCTGCCCATTCCATCATCTGTTTGATCTCTTTTAACTGCTCTGGCCACCTTGGTTCAAGATACTTTTTCTCATCATCCAAACCTCTCCAATATAATCCGCCAGCAATTCTACAATACCTGAAACCCTTAAGCATTTCTTCAGATAGTCTCTTTCTTTCAGAAAGAGTTAGATCATGAGGAACAGCATGTGTTTCTTCTGGTAAACCTGTATTGCCAGAGCCAATTGCATCACTCTGTATTTCAAAACCGATTCCCCAAACTGTCTGCTTGTACTTATCGATTAAGATTTGAATCTCAGCATCAACTTTACTTTCAATTAAGTTTGTCTCTTGCCGATTACAAGAAATAATGAGTAATGCTAAAAGTAAAATTATAAAATATGTTGTCTGTTTCATTTGAGCATTCTTAAAAAATGTTGTTGTTAAGGGAGATGTAGGCTAGTAAATTCTGATTTCATAAATCTGAGCTGCTGGATCACCATTGGTTGAATTTATAATCACTTTAATTTTTGAATATGCTTTGGATGAAGCAATTAGATGCTTTCTTTGTCTCTGATAATTGTCTTTTATAGATAAGAGCTTTTCCCATTCATTGTCTGAAAAGCCCCAAATCTCATAATCTTTTGGGCATTGAGGATCTCTATAAAATGGCGAATAGGCATGCAACTCTCTAAGCAAGTGTCCTGGAAAAGTAAGCTCTATTTGAGATACTTTTTTAGGCGAATTCCAACTCAATTCTATCCATTGATCTAATGGCAAATTTTTATCTGACACCCAAAGGTTGGTATATTGAAAAGGTCTTGTAATACCACTAATAATATTACTAGGTTTAAAACAATCTTGACCAGGATGCACTTTAAAACTAAGTGTGGAGCCATTATTGAACCTGCGCATTTTATCCTCTCCAATCTGATACATGGCAGTATGACCCGGAATAATACATCCGGCTTCTTTCCACTCCAAATTCGAATTTGCAGCTAAGTCTAACCTAATAAATGAGTCAATAGGCAAACCATTATTTTTATCCAGATTTACATCCCAGTATATCCAAATATTTTTACCAACCGGTACATTTAGAGTAGTTGTAGCAATAGGTTTAGCAGGTCTAACTCGATAATCCCAAATATTAGAAATTGGAAAGATAAAGGCTTCAACTTTTTGAATATGATCTGTAAGATTGGTTAAACAAACTGCAACTGAATCAATTCTATCACTACCAACTGCAATTGGTTGTCCTTTTTGAGTTTCTATAGATTCCTTTTTGTATTGAGGTTGGTCTTTCCAAATAAATAAACCCTCATGCGAACCTTTAGTTTCAGGTGCAGCACCATAAAGTAATTCTTGGCTGCTCGCTGTAATTGTAGCAGTTCTAGCCAAATCGTTTGAGTCTTCGTTTTTATTGTTTAACAGAAAACAACCATCTCGCAAAAGTTGCTGCTTTACATCCTGCACATTTAAAGTAGGTACTTGTTTAATAGAAATTTTATTTATTAAAGCTGTAGCAGCAGCAACTCCGGTTGCTTGCCCCATTAAGGCTGTTGTTCCCATTACTCTCAATGTACCCAAAGCAGCATGAGATGCACTTATATTTCTACCTGCCATCATTAGATTTTCAACATCTCTGGCAATTAATATCCTTAATGGGAAACCATATGGTCCGCAATAAGATTTTACACTATATTCATTAAATGTGTCATATTCTTCCCCATCTGATGCTGCTGATTGTTCTGCATGCTCTGCCAGCAAACCACCCGGTGTATGCAGGTCTACAAACCATCCACCAAAACCAATCTCATCTTCGAAAACTTTCTTATCTTGAATATCATTTTCAGTCATAAAATATTCACCGATAATACGTCTACTTTCTCTTTTACCTGGCACTTGCCCAATCCAATCTAAAGCATAATTTTCGCATTGCTTCTTCATTACAGGATCATAGTTTTTCATCCAATCCCAAACACCTAATGCATGCCTTGTTAATTCGTGTCTAATTTTTTCGTTGTCGTGAATGGTATGATGGGGAACTCCGATTTCTAACCACCAAAAACCACCGCGCTTATCTTTTGGAATTCTACCTTGCTCGTAGAAATAACTAGCATCTTTGTATTTAATCGCCCACTCTGGAGCTTTATAAGGTACTAGTCTACCCATATCTCTGGTACGAAAATGTATAGAATTTCCCATTACATCATCACTTGCTTCTTCTGGAGCATGAATCTCATTAAACTCAGATTTACTTTCTGTACCCATTCTCCATTCGCAACCTGCCATATCTGCAATTACTCCGTCACCAGTACAATCAATAAATATTTTACCTTCAACTAATAGCTCTAATTCTGCACTCATCACTCTACCTAATACAGATTTGATCTTTCTGTTTTCATCAATATTTACAGCAACTAGTTCTGTATTCAAATGGAAAGAAAGATGCTCGGTATTTACAGCCGTATCATACAAAACCATATCCCATACGCTATTTACCCATCCATTTTCATATATTTCGGCATGGTTTGTTGCTCGTTCTTCAATAAGTAATTCTGAGATAATTCCAGTTTCTCTGGCATAGGCATGGAAAGCAGCCGCACCATGAATAGTTACTCCAATTTCAGATGAACAATTCCCTCCAAAAACTGGCCTATTTTGAATTAAACATGTCGATCTACCCATTCTAGCAGCAGCAACAGCAGCAGTAAACCCTGCCATGCCACCACCGCAGACTACTACTTCATATTTCTCGCTTATCTTTTTCATTATTAATTTATATTTCTTTTTCAGAATTCAATTTTTACTGGAACCTCATCTTCTTTTTTTAAGGCAGTATGATTCATGTTTTTATCCTTCAGTTTTATCAGATAGAATATTATGGCACTAATCACAAGCAAAGTGAAACTCAATATCCATTGAACCATAATGTCTTGGTCTGCTGTGATGGCGAGTACCATTATGATAAGACCTAAAACTCCAATTGCTGTTGCCATAATTTTAGCTGGAAACATAGAGGCTTGTATTGGCGATTTATCTATTTCATCATTATTAATCTGAATAAAATGGGGACTCTTGGAAGTAATTATAAACTCAGTAATTGTTAGAACAAATAGTGGAATAATTACACCGGCTACTGCTTCTATAGTTCTTGAATAAGTAATTATCCATGTTTGAATAGATGTTTCGAACCAGTTTAAAAACCAAGCATCTACAGCAATAAAGCCATATTTTACACAGATTATTAAAGTACTACTTATCAGAATAGAAGCTAAAACTCCAGTCTGGTTCAATTTCTTGGAAACCATTCCCCATAGTACAGGTAAAACCGTAACTCCTGCAACTAGAGCAGTTATGGAAAGTATGATATCTTCTGCCCCGCCCATTGCTGGAATTTTAATAGCAAGCCAAGTAACCAAGACTCCAAGTAAAAATGTAAAAAGTCTACCTGTAAATACCTGTGCATTTTCAGAAGCACATTCAAACATTTTTTTATAAAAATCTTTGGTTAAAACACCAGCATAAACATTTAATTCGGAGTCGATCATACTTACTGTAGCGGCAAACATTGAAGCGACCATTAAACCAAGAATACCTTCTGGCAAAGCATATTTACAGGCTAAGATGTATGCTTGTTCAAAGTTTGCTGTTGGATCAACTACACTGTAAATGATGGGTGGTAACATCCATATAATTGGGCTCACTAAATAAAGTACAGCAAATAAATAGGTCGCCTTTTTAGCATCGGCAGGAGTTGGAACACAAACAAACCTTTGTACAAATGCCCATTCTCCACCAATTTTAAACATGTGTATAACTATCCAAGCTGAGAGAAATACCCATGTAAATTCTTGATTTACAGGCGTTAAATGAGATGAATCGATTTGATTTAAAAAGCTACCAAGCCCGCCTATTTTACTCAGAGCTAAAGGAATAACAGCAATTACAGCAATCATCAAAATAACAAACTGCAATACATCTGTTAGTAAAACTGCCCATAAACCTCCAAAAATGGCGTACAGCACTATTACAATTCCACAAAATATTATAATCACATTGACAGTACTTGTTCCAAGCCAATATCGAAAGAAACCATCCCATTGTTCAGGAACAATTACATGTAATACAATTGCTAGTGAATACAAGGCCACAGCCATTCCAAGTAATCTGTATAATATATTAAACCATGTATAGATATTTAGAGAAAGTGCCCCATATCTTAATGAAATGTACTCTGCTGCTGAAGTTACACCTAGTTTTCTCCATCTACCTGCTATAAAATAACCTACAAATAATGCACTCACTCCCAGACACATAGAAATAGACACTGCCACTATTCCTGCTTTAAATGCAATGCCACCATAAACTACAAAAGTACCTGCCGAAAACATGGTCATAAATGCAGATAAGCCGCTCAACCACCAAGAAGATTGTCTACCAGCAGCAAAGAAATCATGTGAGTTTTTAATTTTATTTCCCAAATAAACACTGATTGAAATATTTCCAATGATATATAGGAAAAACACTATCAAATCTTTGATTGACATGTTTATTTAATGTTTTGATAAGAATAATGATAAGCTACCTTTTTCCAGTACTGATCTGTACTGAAAAAAGTATTAAACTAAATACAGCGCTAATTAAAGCTGGTTAAAAAGGATTGATTTTTAGTAAAAATAAGGTTGAATGAAAGTATAAAATACATTGTTTTTACATTGTTATAAGCAAGTCCGAATTTTGCTCAAAACAACGAATGTCAACTTTTTAATCAGTTTTATACTGAATAAGTCTCTACATTTTTAATGATAAGTGAGCTTATTAAAGCTGTCTTTCTATACAATGAAGACAACCTCGCAAAAGATTTTTTAATAGTTTTCATATTCATATATTATTTATTGGTAATTTTATTTAGTTAGTTGTTTAGTTTTCTAAGTTTTCGATGTTTGATTTGAAATTCGGTCTTCAATCAAATTCACTTTTTCGCTCAAAATATTTAGATAGTATTCATCAGGCAAAGCAGGATCGATGTGTGCTAATGCAATTGCTGAATATGCTGGATTACCAACTTGCAAAGCAATACTTTTTTTGCCATTCCAGACAGTGGTTGCATAACCATTTTCTCTGGCAAAATTGATCTCTTTAAAGAATTGAGCTTTACTCTTATTAGAATCTTTATCTGTTGAATTTGTAAGTATTTCCTCTAATTCACCATCAGCTTTATTTGCTGAAAGTACTATGCCAATACTTGATTGTGTAAAAGGAAAAAGCTCTACCCTTCCCAAACCTTCAGTTGGCGAAAAACCTGGGCTCCAATGGTAGGTATAAGCCACTTTATCTCTCCAAAGCACACCCATAGCCACAGTAACTTCTAATTCAGTGAGCTCAATTAAATATTGCAGCGCATCTTTTATTAAGCCAGATCCGTGAAGCATTTGAGCTGAAAGCACATGAACAGCAGGCCCTAATATATAGGTACGCTTTTCGGTTGGAACTACGAAACCCAAATAGGCCAAAGTTTTTAGGATTCTACTTACTTTGGTTTTTTCGATACCTAAGGTTTTAGATATCTCAACACCCGACAATTCATTATCTGTTGCAGCTAAGTATTGTAAAACTTCCATGCCTTCAATAAGGCCTAATATGGGTTGTGATGGTAATTTCATTTTCCGATTATTAGTTATTGCTATAATAGCAATACTAAGGTAGGGTTAAATTGCTATAATAGCAACACTTATTCTGGAAATTTTTCATATTAGTTTTTAAAGTAAATATTCAGGATTTCCCCCCCACACAACTCAAATCACCTTAATTCCCTCTGGAACATCTATTTCTGATTCGATTTTGCCGTTGGGTAGTTTGGTGTGTTTAACTTTTACAATACCTAATGGTGTGGGGAAAGTGCCTTCTGCCCATTCGAGGTTTCCGAGGTTTGGTTCTATCTTAATAGTTTTACAACCTGCTTCAACAATTGTAATTCCTAAAACATTTTCGGTCATCCAAGCGGTAACGCCAGAAGCCCAACCATGACAAAGACTATGTCGGTAACTTGGATAGCAATAATCACCAAATGAACCGTGAATATCATTCATGCCTTCAGGGGTAAATTCATCTAGACGGGCAGAGTTTTCCATCCATTCTATATTAAAATCTTCCCAGAAAGTTGTAGCACCCATATCTAACATACCACCCCAATAGGTGCTGATAATATCGAGAGCCTGTTCGTGCTTGCCTGCCATAGATAGTGCATCTAACATATACAAGCCATAGAAAGTAGAGAATCGTGCTGCTCCATCTACAGAAATCACTTCCTTACAAGCCTTTTCTGGTTTTAGTAATCCCGCAACAGCCATTAGAGCCGCAGCTTGTTTCAAATCATTATGATCCATTATTTTCTTATTCAACTTTTTAATGGAAGCCACACATTTATCTGCACTTTCTTTCGAATTTAAAATCTCGCTGAGTTTTTTAGCATCATTTAACGCCCAAACCAAGAGGGCTCTGTAACCAGCTTCTACACCTTCTTTATTCGGGGTAGATGGCCAATCTAAAAATTTGAAACTACCAAATTCTTCTGTGCCATCTTCATTAATTTTGGAATCGATTAAATCGATCAAATTGATAATATACTCTCGATGCTTTTTGAGAAAAGCAATATCTGCATTTTGCATGTACCATTCGTAATGGATAATTAGATACCAAAATGAATAAGAACTCATGTTATTCATCCAACTTGGTAGTGGATATTGCTCGCAGGCAAGATCAAGACTTTTAGGAATTACTTCGTTGTAGCCAAACACTTTTGTAATGGTCGCCATTTCCGGATGGAAGTCTCCCAACCAAACTAAGCGATCCCGTTTAATTCCATCCCAAAGGTATTCTTGCATGTTGAGATGTGTGGTGTATGCACCTGTCATCCAAATAGAATCTAATCTTGGATTGCTACTTTTAAATGAACCCAGATAAGGAATATCACGATATCTAAAAACCGCTCTTGCCTCCTTTAAATTGATTAAGGTATTTGCCTGCATTAAATCGATGCGCACAAAACGAAAACCTGTATTACCAATTTCAATCAATCCACTTCTGGGAATTTCCATAATGATGTCGCGCTTGGCATGATCGTCTGTAGAGAAACCCATTAACCAATCTGAATTGTAAGTTTGACTGTTTGCCTCTCCCACCGATTCACCAAACCTGATTCTCACCAAAGAAGGCTCTCTTCTCGAAGAACCACCCATTACCAATTGCAAACCTCCATGTAGCTCTTTTCCATAATCTAGTAGAATTGAAGCAGTGTCTGAATCGGTTGTTTTCATTGAGCAAAACTCTGTAACACTACTCATACTCGATTGACTATTTCCCTTCTTTAGAAGTACATCTGTATTTTTAATTAACTCTCCAGAAGCATCAGACGTCCACATTACTTTAATCGGAGAGATAAATGTGCGAGTCATTTCATCTTTTTGGGCAATTTCATTGTATTCTGGTCCGAATACCGGCGGTAATTGCGCAAAAGAGGTAAAACTGATAAGAATGAAAATAAGGGATAAGGTAAAGTTTGTAGCTTTCATATTTCTATTGGATGCCTATCTAAAATGTTATGACAGATGGAAAAGGCTATCTATTTGTTTTAAAACTACTTATAGTTAGCCAATCGAAATTCATAAAACAAGCAACAAACTTCTAAAGTCAGTATTTTACAGACTTAATAAAGATAATATTATATTGGACAACAGCCTTACAATTGGCATTATTCACAATGCCTTAAGATTTATTTCAAATCCAAAAAATCAATACCCTAATGGTGCAGTTTCTTCAGAAGAAAGTCGAATGATTTCTTCATATTCTTCGTCCGTTAAATCATTAAGGAAATAGTCTACTGGATTCACTTTTATGTCATTAAAGATAACTTCGTAGTGACAGTGCGGAGCTGTAGATAAACCAGTATTACCCACATGACCAATAATTTGACCTCTTTTAACCTCTTGGCCTTCTTCTACCTCAAAAGTAGACATATGGCCGTATTTGGTAACATAACCAAAACCATGATCAATTTCTATCTGATTACCATAGCTACGGTTTCCTTTTTCGGTTTTAATAATTTTACCGTCTCCTGTTGCATAAATTGGAGTACCAGTAGGTGCAGAAAAATCGCAACCGGGGTGCATTCTTTTAATACCTAAGATAGGATGAAAACGCATACCAAAACCGGAAGCCAATCTTTTTAATTCTTTATTAGAAACAGGTTGAATGGCCGGTAAGTGGCTCATCAATTCTTTTCTGGTTTTAGCTAATTCAGAGACTTCATCTAAAGACTGAGATTGAATATACATTTGTCTTTTAAGCAAATCTATTCTGCTCAAATAGTTTATAATTAAGCCTTCATTCTCAAGACCTTCTCTGAGCATATTTTTATATTTCTGGCTACCACCAGCACCTGCTTGTCTTATCTCTTTTGGAATTGGCTCTACTTCAAAGTTTGGTCTGTAGATTTCGTCATCTCTTCTTTGAAGCTTTACTACGTGGTCTTGTAGTGACTTTAATTCTTTATCTAAGTGGTGGTAATTGAAAAGTAGATTTTCGTTTTTCTGAATTAATTCTAATTCGTATGGAGAGTCAAAACTTGTGAGATATGCCCAAGCAAATACACTCCCAAAAATCACACATACGAAAAGTAAACCTATAGCTTTTATAATCCCTTCAAACTTCGACTTCTCAATTTTTTCGTAGCTACAAGTTTCAGTATTATAGTAATATTGGGTTTTAGCCATTATTTATGATCGGATATTTACCACAAATTAAGAAAGTAAATTTTGCTTATACAATAGGCTCTAATTTATTTAAATCCCAAATCTTATAAATAATGGCTAAAATGAGTTTTACTACCTTTTACTCATTACAATTTTATTGATAAAATACATCAGAATAACACAGATAACCATCGATATAGCAGCCATATAACCGATGGTATCAAAGTTTTTGAAACCTCCAGTCTCACTTTCAATTAATACAAAACCACCTAGCATAGTAGCCAAACCGCCAGACATTTGTTGGATAGATGAATTGATATTCATAAATGCACCTCTATCAGAAATCTCTGGAACTGCAGTTAAAATCGCCGAAGAACCAATTATTCTAGAAGAAACAAATATTAGAAATATAGCATTGATAATGATTACCTGATAAAGAGGTGTATGATACATATTGGTATAAATAAACACCATAACAATAGATAGCAAAGTGCCAACTAAGAAGATTTTATACTTACCTATTCTATCGCTCAAAATACCAACAAGTGGCCCTGTAATGATGGTGCCTATACCTGTTATCATATAAACAAATGGCAGTTCAGTTTCTTGTACACCTACATTATACACCAAGAAAGCACTTGAAAAGGGCATAATCAAAAAGCCACCTGTTGCCAGAAAAAAGGTGGTAAGAAATGCTTTTTGATAATTACTATTTGTAACAATGCCCGAGATATGTTTGAGTGCTTTTACCTTAGACTTTACTTTTAAGTGTTCATTTATAGGTTTTACTTTAAACCATACTAATGCAAAAATAAAAACACTTACACCTACAATTAAAAAGAAAGGAGAATGCCAGCCAAATTTGTTTGCAAGATAAAGTCCCATTGGAATACCCAAAACTTGACTCGCTGAGAATGCCATTTGAATAAAACCCATTACCCTACCTCTCACTTCGAAGCTGAATACGTCTGTTACAATAGCAAAGGTAATTGACGACATTACACCACCAAATAAGCCTGTAAAAATTCTTGCAGCAAATAATAATTCGTAGTTGGGAGCCAGTGCGCAAAATAGTGTTCCTATAATAAAGCCTCCATAAAAGAAGAGTAATAGATCTTTTCTGTCGAATTTATCGGAGAAGCCTGCCGTGAGTAAACCAGAGACGCCAGCACTAATCGCGTAAGCAGAAACGACTGCTCCAAATTGTGATGAATTGATGTCTAATACCCTCATTAATTGAGCTCCTAGCGGAGAAATCACCATAAAATCCAGAACAATTGAGAATTGTAATATGGTTAAAACAGCAATTAGAAGTATGTCATAGCCAGTTAATTTTCTTTTTTCCATGTTGCTAGTCATCAGGAAACCCATAGCTAGATTCCCAAAATATTTTGTTTAGTTAAAATCAATTTTTGATCGCCAAAAATACGCTTAGAAGTTTACAATAAAGTGAATCTGAACTATTCTTTTCATGCATTTTAAGATAATAGGGAGATTAAAAAAATAGTGGATTTTAGAAATCTATTTACCGAATTGAACTAAAACCCTGTAATGTTTTATACTTGCTGCTTAATCCGGCATTTTATGAAACACTTTTTACTAATTCTAACAACTTTACTTCTAAATTTTCATCTATCCTTTGCTCAGGTTGATCTGGCTTATCGCTGTAAGATCGAGCCAAATGTAATGCATACTACCCTTTCGTATTCACCAATAGAGACAGATAGTACAACATTTAAATATGGGAATCTATATTATGGTGGGATGAAAGATTTAATGAAAAGCTTTGTGAACCTCAAGGCCAGTGTGCCTTTTAAGATTGATACAGTAAATAGTAATGTCATCTTTTATCATCCAGACAATCAAAAAATTGAGATTAATTACGATATTATAGATACACATACACCAGAGCAAAAAGTGATTGGTGAGATGTTTAGGCCAATTATTTCTGATAGCTATTTCTTTTCACTTTCACATACGCTATTTCTAAAACCAGAAACAGACAAAGAAGAAAAATCTATTATCATGTCTGTAACTTTGGAGAAAAACCCGGCTTTCCCGATGTATTTCACTTTTGCCCCTGAATTAAAACCAGGCAAAACTGTAAAACTCAATTTAGAAGAAGGAATGGATGCACTTGTATGTGGTGCGACTGACTTACACATTGAAACCAGAGAGTTGGATGGTATAAAAAACTATATTGTACTGCGAATTAGAGAAGATAATAAATACAATCTCGATCGATTCATGAATTATTTTGATGCTTTTATACCTGCCATGAACGATTTTTGGGGAAATTTGGAAGGAGATTATTATTCTTTAATTGCCTCTCCCTTTCTCGATATAGATTACCACGATATTTCTGGAACAGCTTTTAACAATGGTTTCCATGTGAAATATTCTGGTGATACCATTTTAGCTAACAATGAGGTTGTAAGCACCATTTCGCATGAAATTATGCACCGATTTATTGGAGCTGGTACAGTTTCTCTCGGCACTGAACATCAATGGTTTGATGAAGGTTTTAACGATTATACCACTTGGTACCTTTTGGCAAAAAGTGGTATTACTACTCAAGAAGATTTTAAAAATTCTATTGAGCAAACCTATAAAGAACTGGCTGATAATCCTGTAAATAACACACCAAATAGCGAAGTAATGAAGCGATTTTGGGAAGGTAAATATTATAAGCATTTACCCTACCAACGAGGAGCTATGTTTGCCGCTTACCTCGATAAAAGAATTACAGATTTGAGCAATGGAACTAAGTCTTTTCAGGATTTTATGAGCCGTTTAAAGGCTACTTCTGAGCAAAAAGAGGCACTTCTTACTGTAGACGACTTTATTACAGTTGCTTCTGAGTTTATACCTAAAGAAGAAATTGCAGCGTCACTTAACAGCTATATTATTAATGGGGAGTTGATACCAAAAGAAAAAGTTGTACATTAATTTGTACAACTTTAAGGAAATCTGATAAAAGTAGAATATTTAAGGTTATTGATTAATAAGGCATTATTTTTATTCATGAATGTAAGAAGGAAATACCTCAGTTATTTTGCTTAAACTTTCACAGAGGTATTCGCTCCCCACATCAATAATTATTGATATTCTGTATTTCCTTGATTGCTATCTCCACCTTTTAAGTCGTTGTTTTCTATAGACTTACCTTTTCTTCGGTTGTTGTTCATAGAAAGTTTTCCGATTTTGTAAGAGAATGTAATCTTGAAATTAGTATTATACATGTAGTTGATGTTGTCTTGATCAACTAAAGGAGAAGATACTTTTGTACGTCTTTTTAATGAAGAAGTAAGGAAGTTTTCTGCACCTATACCAATGCTACCTTTATCGTCTTTAAATGAGCGGTTGATACCTAAACTGTACATGTAAAAGCCAGTTGAGTGCCCTTGTAATTGCACTTGGTTACCTCTAACAAATCCAAAGAACTGAGCTGCCCATTGGTCGTTAAATTTGTAGCTACCAAACATTCTACCGCTAATTACAAAACCATCGTTTTTAGCATTGTATATTGGGTTGTCAACATTGTTACTTAACACTGCGTAATATGCATCTATACCGCCATTTACCATAAACTTCTCACCTACTTTCACATTTGAGAAAAGACTAACTCCATATGCATCTTCTTCACCAATGTTTTGGTAAGTAGTATAAACTGTATCTACACCTCTAGACTCTCTTACTGCCTGAATTGATCCATTTGTGTTTCTCATAAAAGCACTTATGTTCAATGACATGCCTTTCTTGTAGGTACTCAAAGCAATTTCGAAGTTGTTTGTGTATTCTGGATCAAGTTCTGGATTACCCTGCGTAATACTCAATGGGTTTGAACCTTGAATATTTGGATTTAAGTACTCTAATGAAGGTCTTTGTATCCTTCTATTATATGCAAATTTGATAGTTTTTCCTCCTCCAAACTTTTTTGAAAGATTGACACTAGGAACTAATACACCATAATCAGGAATGTCTAAGCCTACTTCGTTCTGAAACTCAGCATCGATAGTAGTATGCTCGTATCTCACACCCGCTTTAATACTGTATTTCTTTAAGAATTCGGCAGTGTAGGACACATAACCTGCAGTAATATTTTGCGTGTAGTCAAACTGATTAGATAGTGTATTATTTCCAGTTTCTGTATAGTTCTGGTCTTCAGAAGCGTATAGGTATTGATAATCTGAATTAACCAATCTATAAATGTTTTTACCACCAACTTCAAAGATCATTTTCTCACCAATTGGCTCCACATAATCTAATTGAACAGTGATTTCTTTGTTATAGCTATCGTTGATGTTTTTTGTACCACTTTCGAAAGCATAAGAATCAGTATCTAAGTTTGCAATTTGAAAGTCGTTTGTTCTATCATTTTGGCTATAAAGACCTAAAATGCTCAACTCTTTACCTTTCTCTTCGAAAGTTCTTAAGTAATTTAGGTTGATGTCGTATTGCTGAGATAGATTTTTCATATCCACATTTGCAACACCGTAGTCTGTTAATATACCATCTGAATAAGTGTTTGTTTCACGCTCATCTTGTTTGTTTTTCATGTTAAACAAACCAAGGCTTGCAGATATACCTACCCAGTTATATTTATTAATTTCGTGATCTACACCGAAGTTATATCTACCAAAAAGCATATTGTTTCTAGTTTCGGCAAATTGCTCAGTAGTAGAAAGCTCATTTAAATCTGTATCTCTTAAAGTTTGCGTGTTTTCAAACTTACCTTTTATATTATAACCATATCTACCAAAACCACCTAGAGAAAATCCAGTGCGGCCTTTTCTTAAATTAGCTCTTAAACCAAGGTTAGAACCTCTGTTACCAGCACTAGAGCGCAGGTCTAAAGACATACCTTGTAAGTTATTTTTCTTGGTAATAATGTTAATGATACCACTAGTACCTTCTGCATCGTATCTTGCAGATGGTGAAGTAATTACCTCTACCGATTTAATCTGGTCAGCAGGAATTTGCTTTAATGCATCACCAATGCTACTTGCAGAAATTGTAGATGGTTTGTTATCTATTAAAACTGTAATGTTGCTGCTACCTCTTAAAGACACATTACCATCTAAATCAACAGATAACAAAGGAACTCTTCTTAAAACATCGGCAGCATCGCCACCAGCAGTAGTTTGGTCTTGCTCAGCATTGTAAACCAAACGGTCAACTTTTTCTTCAACAAGCTCTTTTTCTCCTTCAATAACTACTTCGTCAAGCTCAGTAGAACCACTTTCTAAACTTACAGTTCCCAAATCGTAAGATTCACCTTTACCGGTAATCACCATTGGGTCGGTTGTTATTGGAGCGTATCCAATAAATGAGATAGTAACAGTATAAGTACCAGATGGAATAGATTTAAGTGTGAAAGTACCATTATCGGCAGCTACAGTACCGTTTTTCATTGTTCCTGAAGCATCTATAAGAGCCACAGTTGCATAGGGAATCACTTCGTTATTAGTAGCATCAACTACTTTTCCGGTGATTTTGCCATACCCTACTTCGTTTTCTTGTTTTTTATTTGGCGGCCCACCATATTGTTGCGCATAAATCGGTTGTACAGCTAGGAATAAGATTAATAGGGCGATTTGTTTCATTTTTGGTAAATTAATTTTAAGTCTTTCAAAATTCCTATATATTGTAAATAGCCCCAAAAAGAATAGATGTTTGCACATTGAATGTCTTCCAAAGTGGCTTTAGAGTCGATGAAATCTCAAATCAATCGACGAGTGCTTTTTAATAGAGGGCTCTTGCTGATTCGTAGACGTGAACAGGGCTTTTGTAGATTATAACAAGCTATAACAAATAAGTAGATTATCATTGTGGTTATTTATCCATTATGGACAGTATCGAAGAAATAACCTGGACCAGTAGAATACACTGGAAAGAAATTTTAACCGTAACCATTCTATGGTTTCTGGTTTGTTTACTATCTCCATTAGTTTGGAATGTAGACTTTCCAAATGCCTTCTGGACTAAGCAAGCCATTTTTGCTGCGATGCTGGTTACCGTGTATTTGTTTAATAAGATTGTATTAGTGCCTAAAGTATTGCTACCAAAAGGTATGTTTACTTATACTATATATGTATTGGTCTTGTCTTTTATCACACTCATGATCTTAAGGTCAGTGGAACATGGTTTAGACCTACCACGCATTATGCACGAGTTTTTTAAACCAGATAAACCTTATAAAAAAGGCAGTTGGTTTAGATTCGACTTTCAAGGCTTGCTATTTATCTTATTGTCTTTCGGTATTAGTACCATTTTAATTTTGTTAGATAAAGAACAGCATAATGCGATAAAAAGAGAAGAACTTGAAAAACAAAAAGTAAGCAACGAACTATCTTTTTTAAAGACACAAATCAACCCTCATTTCTTCTTTAATACATTAAACAGCATCTATTCGCTTACAAATTTTGATATTGAGCGAGCCCAAGAAGCGATCCATACGCTATCTTCTATGATGCGACATGTTTTGTATGACTCACAAAAAGATGTACTCCCTTTGCAAAAAGAAATCATGTTTATTGAAAATTATATCCAGTTGATGAAGCTGCGCCTTCCAAAAAAAGTGGAGGTGAACTACGAAGATATTACTAAAGGAGCAAATGCGCTTATAGCTCCAATGATTATTTTACCTTTTGTTGAAAATGCCTTTAAACATGGTGTAAGCTCTCAATATCCCTCGGTGATAAACATAAAAATTGATTATCAGGCTCCAAACTTTCACCTATTTGTAGAAAACAATGTTTTTGAACATGTAAATAAAAGTCTCGACGAGAGTGGTATTGGCCTAGCAAACACCAAACGTAGACTGGCTCTTATTTATTCGGATAAGTATAAATTAGATGTTGATAAATCAGCTGAAAGATTTGTTGTGGATTTAAAGATAAACATGTCATGAACCTAAAATGTATTGCCATAGATGATGAACCTTTAGCACTTGAATTAGTAAATGCTTTTATTGAGAAAACTCCATTTCTAGAAAAAATTGGCCTTTATGATAATGCGCTAACTGCTTTACAAAGCATGCAGCAAAACGATATCGATCTTATATTTCTAGATATAGAAATGAGTGACCTTTCGGGGATTGAAATGGCAAGAATTCTAAACGACAGACCTAAAAAACCACTAATTATCTTTACCACCGCCTTCGATCAGTTTGCTATAGAAGGTTACAAACTCGATGTAATTGATTATTTGCTTAAGCCTTTTAACTACAATGAGTTTTTGCGTGCTGCCATGAAGGCAAAATCGCATAGTGAGATGTTAAAGCAGCCAAAAGAGGTTTCTGCGGAAGCTGATATAGATTATATCTTTTTAAAAGTTGAATACCAACTTGTTAAGGTAATGCTAAAAGACATCAATTATATAGAAGGTTACAAAGACTATGTAAGAGTACATGTTACCACAGATAAATACCCAATTTTATCACTATCGAGCTTAAAAAGTTTAGAAGATCGATTGCCCACCAAAAAATTCTTTAGAATACACCGCTCGTACATTGTTTCGATAGACAAAATTAAAGCGGTTACAAAAACCTCAGTACAGATAGAAGATAAAAACCTCACCATATCAGAAAACTACAGAAAGGAATTTCACGACTTTATTAAAAGTGGGTATTGAAATACTCTAACTTACTACATACAATTAAACTCGAATATTATTCCGCTATAAATGCCGGCACTTCTGGGTTTAATTTTAATAAGTCTTTGTTTGTGCCTTTGCTCATTACCCACCTTTCGAGCCAAGAAATGCCCCAAGGTCCATATTTGGTAATAGGTTCCGAATACGCTTTATCTTTCAATACCTCAGTTTGAGAGATAAATAGATAATCCCTTTTTTCAAAAATTTTGATGATGTCTGCCAAATAATCTGCATTGAGCTTGTTGGCATGTATGAGTAAAGTTTGAGCAATTTGCCTTTTAAAGGTCTTTTCTGAAAGCATTTCGTAGTAATCTATCTTCTTTTTGGTGTGTTCTAGATAAGCATTAGCGACTTTCTCCATCTCATCTTTATCTTCTTTTAAAAGTGCCTGTTCATATTTCTGGGCAAAAAGATAATCTTGATTGTCGATGGTGACTGGTGAGGCAATGTAATGATGCTCTTTGAGAAATTGAGTGAGCGAATCTGCGGCATCTTTGGTTTTGCCAATATTCAAAAAAGGATGTCTAAAATACTTATATTCAGCACTATACCTTTTTGCCAGTTCTTTATCTACTTTTTCACCTTCAATAATATTGTCTGTAAAAGCTACAAAACTGGTATTATGATAGCTGAGATGAGAATAAGTATGATTGCCCAATTCGAGCCCATCTTTTAGCCAAGTTTCTAACAAATTGACCTCTTCTTGAGATACATTTCCATTTTCGTATAGCTTAACTTCATTTACAAATCCTATTGCCGGAATACGATTCTTCTTCAGCATTTTTACAATGTCTTTTGTTAACTCCAATTTATACTCTTCACTGGCAACATGGTAGACAACAGTCGGTAAATCGTCTATAGTAACACATACCTTTTTTATTTGTGCATGTAAAAATGTGTTCGCAAAAAATAGTAGTAAGCAAAAAGTATAAAGCTTCTTCATTGTATCTTTTATCTAATTCTGTTTTAAATATAAGATATTAGATGTAAGAAGGTTTTATAATGCTTCAAAATCAAGTCTGAAAAGGTTTTATCATTTTCTATAAAATCTATCTATAGTCTTGAAAAAAACAAGGGTAGCAAGAAGCTACCCCATTTCAATCACTCATTACCACGTCCGTTGTTCCATAAACCGATCAACATCTGAACGGGTAAGAGGTACATCCGAAGCGTTAATCTTAATCCACTTTATAAATTCATCTTTTATTTTGTCATTCCACTGGCTATCGATCTCACCTGTGGTAAATGTTCCTTCTCTAAGCATGGCATGCCCGAATTTATCTTTTAACACAATGAACTCAGCAGTGGCAATCACTTTCTCAGCTAAATGGGCAGGGATAAAAATTACACCTGCTCTTTTAGCCAAAACCAAATCACCCGGCATCACAACTGCTTGCCCGATTCTAATAGGTTTGTTTAAGCCAGTAAGCACCATATCTTGCAAAAAGGAAGGATGCCAGTCTCGCACAAAGGCATTAAACCCTTCAATTTCTGAAAGTCCATCCATATCTCTTGCAGAGCCATCGAAAACAACTCCATTTTCCGATTTAGAATAGATGGAATTTCCCAGATTACTGCCAATTAGAGTGCCACCCGCAATCTTTCCGAAGCCATCTGCTACATATACATCACCTTTGCTCAACTCATCTATCGGCCATGCATTGGTGTCTCCTATTCTACCATCTTCTTTTCCCTTGGCTTTGATGTTTTGCACTAAATCTGGGCGACTGGGCATAAATTGCGCTGTTAATGCACGCCCTGCAACTACCTTATCATCTATTGTTTTCCAGCCTCCTTCGTATTGGTTAGTATAGCCTTCATTCTTTAAAATCGTCCAAACATCTTCTACAGAAACTTTTTTAGCTCGCTCTATTAAACTTTCTGGAATTTTAGGTCTGCCATCTACAAACCTTTCTCCTTTCCATGCTGATGTTAGGTAGTTTAACTCTTCGCTCGATATGGTTTGAGCTTGTACATATTGTACAAATAGAATTGCTGGTAAAATCAGCTTCAATATGTTTTTATATCTCACTTTTATCCTTTTAAAATTCACTAATTATTCCATCGTCCACAATTGTTTCGACATACCATTCAGGTCATAGACTATCTCTCCTGCTCTAATGGTAAGCTCACAAACCAGTTTTTTATCTCCTTGCATTTTGTACCCAGAAGAGTCTACAAAGCCGAAGTTTCCTTTTTCTAATTTGAAAACTGCAATGTCTGCCACAGTTCCAACTGATAAGTGTCCGATATCTTTTTTCTGTATTACTTGTGCAGATTTCCAACTAGAAGCATTTATTACTTCTGGTAAAGTCATCCCCAGATTTAAAAATTTAGACATCACGTTGAGTAAATCTTTCATTCCGGCATTCATACTACCAGTATGCAAGTCTGTGCTGATGGTATTTGGGAAAAAACCGTTTTGAGTAGCAGGCACAGCTTGGCTGTATGCAAAGCTCCCGCCACCATGACCAACATCGAAAATCACTCCTTTCTCTTGTGCTTCTTTTACAAACTGCATCACTTCTCCATTGGCATCTACAATAGGCATTCTACCCGATACATTGGCATAAGCATGTGTGAAAATATCGCCAGATCTTAAGCGGTTAATAAGTAAATCTGCCAGAGACAAAGGTGGAATATTTCCTCCAAAATCGATCATTACAGGAATTCTAGCTCTCTTGGCAGCATCTAATGCTCTGTCTACCGGAGTCCACTCACTACCAGAGTAGTGCGCTACTTTTACACCCACAACTTCTTTGTGCTGTAAAGCAACTAGCGCTGTCATTTTAGAATCCATATCGTTTATGTTTTGCTCATATGGATGCCCGCGCATGCCTTCTCCTACAATGTTTAGAAAAGCATAAACTCTAGTTTTAGAATTATCTATTACCTGAGATTTAAAAACGGGGAAATTTTTCCAACCTGCTCCACCTGCATCTACTACCGCAGTAATTCCACATCTAAAAGTGAATCCATCTGGTGGAAGTGCCTCCAAACCATTACTGAGATAATGATTGGGTTCCGTGCCGAAAAAGTTATGAGAATGTAAATCGATTAATCCGGGAGTAATTATCAAACCTTCTGCGAGAATGACTTTATCAGCCAGATTTTGATCTATGTGCTTGGCTACTTTCGCAATGGTATCGCCAGTTATAGCAATATCCATTATTCCATCTATATTATTTTTAGGATCGATAACTCGACCTCCTTTAATAAGTGTAGTATATTGTTGTGCTGTAAGCTGGCCATAGCAAAAAATAGACAAAAGAATAATATAGATATATTTCCTTTGAAACATAATGCCTGAAATTTTATATGAAAGAAAAGGAAGCCGGATTGGCTTCCCTAAAGAAATAATAAATGATTAAACTGAAGCCTTTGTTAATGCTTCACCCAATCTTTTAGCAACGATGCGCTCCTGACCTGGAACCAACATCCACGTTGTTATACTCACAGAATTTTCTCCACCACCAGCAATCTCAATTGAAGGATGACCGTTTCTCAATTCTTCTTTTACACCATCACCAGAGATTTTTACTTTGTTGGTATCCCAAGAAATGTTTAATGTAGGTACATGGTTGGCAATTGGTGGCACATCCACTGTAGATTTTAAACCATCGATATCTTTTACTGCACTTTGAATATGAGCGATTTGATTTTCCCACATTTTCCACTCTTGCTCGTGGTCTTTAGAAAGATAGTATTCTAAAGCAGCAAGTATACCCAAAATCTCCTCTTTGTTTACCTTCATACCTCTGCCAACTGTATTACCTCTTGGAGCCGCACTTAATCTAGCAGCAGCTACATATTCTTTTTTACCTAGCAGTAAACCAGCACTTTGTGGACCACGCAAACCTTTACCTCCTGAAAAACATACCAGATCAAAACCCATTTGTGTGTATTTCCAAAGGTTTTCAACTGGTGGTACATCCGCAGCACAGTCGTTCATTGTCGGAATGTTGTGTTTCTTAGCGATCTTCACAAACTCTTCCACTTGAATTTTACCATCGAAGTTATTCGCATTCACAAAGAACATCATCGCTGTTTCTTTGTTGATTGCTTTTTCTAATTCGGCAGCAGTTTCAACAAAAATCACGTTTACGCCGCAATTTTTCAAAGCATGTGCATAAGGGATGTCATGCGCCTTTTGCATGATTACTTCGGTTTTCATGCCAGTGCCTTTTAAGTGTGGAAGTTGGCCTGCTTTCACCTCATCCATACCAGTTAAAACTCCCGCAGTACCCAAAGTAATTGCTGATGCTGCTCCCGAAGTAACTGTTGCCGCTTCGCATTTTACTAATGATGCGATTCTTTCGCCAACCTTATCTTGTAGGTCATCTAAGATTACATAATCTTGGGTAGCATACATAATTGCTTCTTTTACTTCATCTAACATCAAAGACCCAGTCATAGAAGTATAAGTTCCGGCTGCGTTAATAAAAGTACGTACCCCTAACTCTTTAAAATAATCGCGAGCCGGACTTAGTAAACTTTTAGCTTGTAATGGACCTGTAGCCAATGTAGTTACACCTCCCACCAATGGTAAAGCTGTGAGATGCTTTAATATTTCTCTTCTTTTAAACATTATGATTTTAATTTTTTTGACAATAAAAGACTAGCCTGCAAACCATTTTCATGGTTTCAGTATCCCAATTCTATAAAGTGGTTTGCAGGTGTTTTAAATGATTAGTAAATGTGCTTTTTAGACAGCCGCAATGCAATCAATTTCTACCAAAGAATCTCCGGGAACACCTCCGTAAACAGCAACTGTTGTACGCACTGGAGGCTTATCTCCGAACCTTCCTCTATATTCTTCATTCATTGCATGGTAATCGCTCAAATCATGCAGGTAAACATTCACTTTTACCACTTTCTCCATAGACGAACCCGCTTTTTTCAATTCTGCTTCAAGTTCATCTAACACATGTTTTGTATGCGCTTTTACATCACCTTCAAAATGAGCTCCTTTACCAGCGATAAATACAAATCCGCCATGTTTAACTGCACTCGAAAACAATGGAACTTCGTCGTTTTTAACTACTCCGTAAACTAGTTTTTCACCATTGTTCTCTTCCAGTTTTTCAGCATTTGCAGTAGTTACTATTCCAAGACCTGCTAAGCTCGCTAAAGAAGTCCCAATTTTTTTTATTAGTGATCTGCGTTCTGATTTCATTTGTAATTGCATGAATTAAATAATAATTGTATTGTAGATTGTAAGATTAAAAGGTGGGTGGATGCTTTATTCAGCATCCCACCATACTCTGGTTGTAAAGTCGTTACCGCCAATTCTATTTACCGCTTCAGCCCAGTTGGTTGCGTTTAATGTCTCTTCATCTGGCGGATAGATTAATCTTCTTGGAATGGTGCCATTCGTAATATTACCCGGAACACTTACAGGTGTTAAAAGTGGATAACCTGATCTTCTCCAGTTTGAATAAATCTCTGTTTCGTCTGGGAAAAGCGACACCCAATACTGCGTGTTAATTTGCTCCAACTTCTCTTCTGTTGTTCCAGTTGAAAAAGGATTTTGAGCTAGGTAAGCATTAATTTTACTGTCAGAGATATACCCTGCTGATGCATCGTACAAAGACCAATTTCTCATAGAAGCACTTACTGCATTTTCGTATGCATCTTCTGCTGAGATTGTGCTACTCCAACCTTTTACAGCAGCTTCGGCAAGCAATAAGTTGGTTTCTGCATTGGTCATTACCAAAAATGGAGATTCGTATTTTAATAAGGTATTAGGATTTGGTTCTGAATATGAACCATAGTTTTCGGGAGCACTGCCACCAATAAGTCCATTTGGCATACCAGATTGAATCGCAGCAGAAGTATCTGCCACTCCGTTTATCCAAACAATTGACAAAACATTTAATCTTGGGTCGTTGGTTTCTTTTAGGTATGAGATAAAAGTTTCTGCTAATTTGCCACCTTCTTTGTTACTCACTCCGTCGCCAGTTCCGTAATCGTTGCTCAATAAACCATAAGCAACCGGATTGTAATTAAATGTCTGTGGGCCATCAGTATAAGGAATCGATGCAACATCGGCATCGTCCATAATTACTCCACCAGCAATTGCTTTTTGCACCCAAGTTTGAGAAGTAGAAGCATCAACTTTAGATAATCTTGACCCTAATCTCAGCATAAGAGAATAAGCAAACTTTCTCCACTGAACTGTATTTCCACTGTAGATTAAATCTGCATCTCCAAAAGAAGCTTTAGAATCATCCAATGCAAGTGCCGCTTCTTCTAGTTCACTTAACAGGTCAGTGTAAATAGAGCTTTGCTCATCGTACTTTGGCGTATAGATAGTACTTGTATAACCCATTGCCGCCTCAGAATAAGGAATATCGCCATATAAATCAGTAATTTTATGCATTACATACACCTTCCAAATTCTAGCAATAGAAAGTAAATTAACTTGTTCTGGGTCTTCTTCAACGGCTTTGATTACTTCAGCAATCTCATTAACTGCATTCGGGAAAATACCATTGAAATAATCGTAAGGATAGCCACCTTGAGACCAAGTATATCTGTCTCCTAAACTCGGAACATCTTTGTAGGTCGCGAAATGTTGCATAAATCCACCCGCACAAATTACATTGGTCGCATAGTACTGGCAATCAATCGCATCTAACTGTGCTTTAGTAAAAATATACTCGGCAGTGGGTTCATTTACTGCGTCTGGGTTATTGTTTAGTTCTTCAAAACCTTCGTCACAAGACTGAAGCCCGATTAAGAGAACAGCCAAAAGACTATATATAATTTTAAATAAATTTTTCATTTTAGTTATCCTTTGAAGTGTGGATTAATTAAAATTTAACTTTCAAGTTGAAACCGAAGCTGCGTGTACGTGGCAATGCAAAAGATTCGAAACCTTGAGCATTTCCGTTGGTGTGGCTAGTTTCTGGATCGAAGTTTTCAGTTTTACGATAAAGGATAGCCAGATTTCGTGCAACAAAAGACAATGAAGCAGATTGAATTTTAGCAGCCTTTAAAAATTCTTTAGGGATATTATATCCTAAAATTACCTGGCGCAATTTGACAAAACTTCCATCGAAAGTGTTGAGTACAGAGTAGTTTTTCTGATTATCGTAGTACAATCTGAATGCATCAGAATCGTAGTCGATGTGGCTTGTATATGGATTTCCTTCTTCATCAACACCTTCTAAATCAAGACCATTTTCTCTACCTTCCAAGGTGTTTTCAAGTAATCCGAAACGCATGGCATAAGTGTTCATTACAGAGAATACTTTGTTGCCAAATTTGCCATCTAGCAATACACTTAATGATAATCTTTTATAATTGAATGTGTTGGTTAAACCCATTGTAAGCGGAGGTACACCTTGACCTAACTCAACCAATTCTGATCTTACAGGATAACCTGATGTAGAGTTGAAAACGATATCTCCATTATCATTTCTAAGCATATCGTACCCTTTAATAATTCCGTAAGGTCTTCCAATATCATTATAAACACCTGCCCAACCTCCTACACTGCTCGACATTTGGATGGTATTTAAACCCTCTGCCAATTTGGTGATTTCACTTTGGTTATAAGCAAAATTGTAACTCACATCCCAAATAAATCCTTTTGCATTTACTGGTGTAGCAGTTAATAAAACTTCTATACCTTTATTTTGGAGCTCTCCTACATTTAACTGCGCATAGCTGTAACCCGAAGTAATTGGAATAGCAGTATTTACAATATCATCAGAGGTTTTTCTATTGTAGTATGCAATGTCGAAACCAAGTGCACCATTAAATAATTTACCCTCTAAACCTAATTCGTAAGTAGTTGAGGTTAAAGGTCTTAAGTTAGGATCGGTAATGGTACTAGAAGTAACATTTTGTATTGCCTGTCCTGCATGACCACCTTGAACCATACTATAAGTTAGATTTACTGCATAAGGGTCTGGAATTGCACCACCCACTTGTGCCCATGAACCTCTTAGTTTAGCATAACTAATGGCTCCTGGTAGATCAAAAGCTTCTGAAAGTACTAAGCTACCTCCTATTGAAGGATAGAAGATGGTGTTATTATCTAAACTTAAAGTAGAAAACCAATCTTGACGTCCTGTAAGACTTAAGTATGCAATGCCTTTGTAATCTAAATCTAATGAACCAAATACTGAGTTAGTTTCTGTTTTTTGATAATTAGGTGTATTGGTAATAGAAGTTAGGTTGGTATAACTATAAAAATATGGCAATATAAATTGGGTACCGTCTATGCTAGTTTCATCTTGTGTAAAAATACGCTTGTTTGCACCCACCATTAATGTTGCATCAAATACATTGTTAAATGATTTGTGATAATTAAGGTTTGCCATGGCGTTTGTCTCAGAAACAACAGACTTTAAGCCATGATATTCACCTGAACCGGGAATAGCAAGATACTGCGTACCTGTAGGAATAATACCAACAAAATTAAAATTATAAAAATCTCGGCTTACAGTTCCTTTTACATATAAATCATCCAAAATATCATACTTCACACTGGTCATCCCGATGAATCTATTCTTCTCATCTTTTGTCTGATACCTGTTGATGATGAAGTATGGATTAGTTGCATAAGGAGTTTCGTTCCAAACAAACTCATCTCCATTTTCTAAATAGCCTGGTGAAAGTTGCGTCGCATTTACAGTGTTAGCAAGCATTAAAATCCAGTTCGGATTACCGTTTGCATCGCCCGCCATGGTTCTGTTATGTACTTCTTCTAAATTATATTGAGCAGAAGCTTCAATTGTTATTCTTTCTCCGAGTTGACCACTTAAACTTAAGTTGGCTATTTTTTTATTTAATGAAGAGTTCGGCAAGATACCTTCATTATCCATATTGGAAACAGAAAGTCTGTAGTTTAAATCTTCAGAACCTCCTGTTAACGCTATGGTGTTAGTAAAAGTAGTACCTGTGCGGTAAAACTCCTTGATATTATCTTTTACATTTACTGCAGAATAAGGGTGCATTTCTCCATCTAAAGACATGTAATCTTGCCCATCAATTTTAGCTCCCCAAGAGTGTCTACCCCAACTGATAGCCTCTGTTTGAGTAGTTGGCTTTCTACCTAGTTTACCATGACCATATTCATACTGGAATTTTTGTGGGAAAATGGCAGGTGTTTCAAATGTAAATGTTGAGTTATACTCTACACCTATACCTTGTCGTGCAGCTCCTTTTTTTGTAGTGATAAGAATTACGCCATTCGCAGCTCTTGCTCCGTAAAGTGCAGCAGCCGTTCCTCCTTTAAGTACACTTATACTTTCTATATCGTCTGGATTGATACCAGAAATACCATCTCCACGGTCGATATTAAGGCCACCACCATTAGCAGATGGGCTTCCACCAGGATTGCTATTATCTATAGGCATGCCGTTTACTACATACAAAGGTTGGTTATTACCATTTAAAGAACCATTACCTCTAATAATAACTCTACTCGAACCACCGGGCCCAGTAGAAAGTCCAGTTGCGTTTACACCGGCAATTTTACCCGTTAATGCATTTGCTACATTTATTTCTCTAGCTTGTGTAAACTCCTCTCCTTTTACCTCTGTTACCGAATAAGCCAAAGCACTTTTAGATTTCTCAATACCTAAAGCCGTTACTACAATTTCATTAAGTGTTTGAGCTTCAGATTCCATTACCACATCTATAACTGTTTGATTACCAATTGCATACTCTTTGGCCTTATATCCTATAAAAGAAAAAATAAGCGTACCATTTACATTTTCAGCAGGAATTGAAAGTGAATAACTACCGTAGATATCTGTAGTGGTTCCTAATTTTGTACCCTTTAATAAAACGTTAACTCCGGGCAGCGATTGACCGTCTGCGCCATCTGTTACTTTACCAGTAATAACGAGTTGTTGGTTATCTTCAATTATTAATTCATCAACAGTAGGGTACTTATCTTTATCATCTAAATCGACATAGATGTTTCCATTTATTCTTTTAAATCTTAAGCCTGATTTTCTGGCTATTTCACTTAAAATATCTCCTAAAGACTGCTGTTGAGCATTTATTGTAATTCTATCTTTATCTTCTATAATACTTTTATAATATGAAAACTTAAATGAAGTAGTAGTCTCAATTTTATTAAAAACATCTGCTAGTTGAGCGTCTTCTTCTATCAGAGTTAAATAAATTTCATTGAGGCTTGCGCTTTGGCCATTGCCATCATTAGCAAGCATTACTCCTGTAAGTGCCAATTGTATTATTATGCCATAAAATACAAACCGGGACATCCTTAAAATTTGTTTAAGTAAATACTTATTCATAATATTAAATGATTTTTGAAATAGAAAATCTGTTCCTGTGTGAGGGGAGACGGCAAATCAGATCCTCACCAGGTTTTTTAGTAAGTCGGCAAAAGAAAGGAAGTCAACTATAAAAACAGAGTCTTTATAACTGGTTTCAATAATAGAAAGTCCCTCACTTTTATGGTAAGCACTAGGATAAGTAACGTTACTTTCTTGTGGTGTTTATTGGATGTTTATGGCTGAAATAAATGAATATTTCTATGTATTCTGGTTAATATTATTCTTTGTTGTAAATGTAAAGCTTCCCTTCTTTCCACTCATATCTAAATCTGGAAGCATAACTTAAACCCGCCAACACAGTCTCTAAAGACTCATTCTCATACCTACCCATGTAATTCTTTCTGTCAGGCTTATAGTTTACATTGATTATTTCTACTCCGTACCAATCAGAAAGTGCTTTAATCACATCTTCAAAAGCAGCATTGTCTATAATAAGCACCCCATCTTTCCAAGCAAATTCTTTCTCCCAATTATCTATTTCTAATGCCTCGTGCTTATTGGTTTCTTTGTTGTAAATCACTTTCTGTCCTTTTAGCAACTTCTCTTCATATACTCCTGCTTTACTCACTTTTACGATACCTGTTGCCACAGCGACGTTTACATTGTTATTTCCTTTATAGCCACTTACTTTAAAAGAAGTACCCAATACCTTTACTTCATGGTCTTCTGTTTTTACAATAAATGGCTTTCCGTTTTTTTCAACTTCAAAAAATGCTTCTCCTTGTAAATAGATAACTCGTTCCTTTTGTGTATTAAATTGTTGAGCAAAACGAATTGATGAAGCCGAATTCAATATAACTGTAGATTTATCGGGTAAAGTAATTGTTTTCTTTCTTCCCTTATAAGTGTTTTTCTCAACAAATGCTATTTCTTCAATTGTATTTTGAGCAGAATTCAACCCTTCATAAAATTTCAGAAAAACTATCGAAACAATAATTAATGGTAAAATTACTGCTACAAGTTTAAACCATTGTTTTTGCCAAAGGTGCAATCCATCTCCATTAATAACATTGTACACGCTGTTATTTTCATCTAAATTTAGATCTTTAAGAATAGATTCCCATTGCTCTGCTTTTAGATCGCGAAAGATATCTAGCTTTGGTGTTTCCTGTTCAAAATCTGTTCTTACGAATTCTTTTAATACTTTCTCATTTTTATTTTTTGCAAGCCAATCAAACACCTTTTTCTTTTCAATTTCGGTGCATTTTCCATCAAAAAACCTTTGCAACAAATCATTAATTTCTGAATTACTATTGTCTTGCATATATATTATAAAATTGTATTAAGTAGTGTTGTTAAGGTCTGTACTATTATATATCCCATTTCCCCCTAACCACCCCTATTGGGTTTTAAAAAAAAGTTGGTTTTTTTCTGAAAATTAAAATCGAATATCAGAATTAAAAGACCAAAAATTGTATAAATAACTGATATTCAGCACCTTGGAAGGTAACGATTTAGATAACATATTTTCCTGTTTTTTATAAACATTTATTCTTACTTAGCAATTAATTTAATCAAAGCTATTAAAATATTCATAGCGCATTGTTTAATAAATAGTTAGTAGTCTTTTGTTTTGTATTTATTTTTTGAAAGATTAATTTATAATTTCTAAAGTATGTATGGAAAGTTAAATCTTTTTCCTAACTTGGAATTTAAAGTGAATTATTAGCATAATTTCCATATGAGCAATAATGAAGTAGCTCTTTTAAAGGCAGGCGATATTAAAGCCTTTAAACAAGTTTATGATACCAATTGGGATCGGTTATTTAGAATTTCATATAAATATTTACAAAACAAACAGGATGCTGAAGAAGCCGTTCATGATATATTTACGACTTTTTGGAAATACAGAAACAATTTGGATGTAAACCAGGGGATTCATGGTTATTTACTTAAGATTACCCAAACGACTTTACTTAAAATAGTTCGTAGAAAGAAAATTGAATATGTTTCTTATCCACATGAAAATATTGTTTCTTCAAATCTTACGGAAAATGAAGTGATAATTAGAAACTTAGAAGAATATTCTAGCAGTTTAATCGATGAATTACCTGAAAAAAGAAAGCTCATATTTCAAATGAGTCGCAATGAAGGAATGAGTTATGATGAAATTGCAAAACAACTTAATATTTCTAAAAAGACAGTCGAAAACCAGATGAGTGCTGCCTTAAAGTTCTTGCGAAAGAAATTAAGTGCTTCGATAATTATTACTACAATAACTATTCTATCTCATATTTTTTAATCAACCAATAAAAAAGTGATACCTTAAATAAAGAACCACTTTTTTAGGGCTAGTCAATATATTATTAATTATACATATAGATTCTTATCTAAATAAGCATTTCTAAATTTACCTTCAGGATCGTACTTTTTAGTAAGGTTTAAGAAATCTTCCATCTTCTCGTATCTACTATGTAAAACCTCAGGGTTAATTGTAAACAATTTCCCCCAGTGAGGCACTACTCCAAATGGAGCAAGCTCCTGCTCTATTACCGGAAGTAATTTGTTAACCTCTGGTCCTCTCGGCTTCCAAGTAAAGTGGAAAGCAATTATATCTTTTTTATAAGCTGGACTCAACCAAAGCTCATCGGCAGCAATACTACGTATTTCAGAAATAAATAAATGTGGTGAAATTACAGCTTTCTTAGCTTCTATGGCTTTTAAAGCTTCTACTGCGTTTTCCATTGGTACAAAAAACTCAGATTGAAGCTCGTCTCCACTGCTTGGTGTAAATCCCATTTTAAAATGTGGCAATCTTTCGTACCAAGGTCCGGCAACACCCATTTGAGCTGTGCAATTCTCTGCTGAAAGTGCCGTAATTGGGTGTAAGTCTTTGGTAGCTGCTTTTGCACCATAATAATCGTTGCCTAAGTCAGCTAATCCATCAGTTACTTTGCGCTTAACCCAAACCTGACTCACTTTGTCATTCAACCAATCTGTGAACAAGCTCACACTGTAACCAGCAGACATTATGGCTTCAAAATTCTCAATCGCAGAAGCTAGTGGCAATTCTTGTAAAACATCTTGACGAACCTGATAAGTATCTTCAACTTCTAGAGTTACTCGGCTGATGATGCCTAAAGCACCAATATTTACTACCACCCCATTAAACTCCGGATCCCCTTTAGCGAATTTCACCAATTCTCCACTAGGAGTAATTAATTCGAGACCCACAACCGCACTAGACAAATTGCCATTTTTAACTCCTGAACCATGCGTTGCGGTTGCACAAGCGCCAACAACAGAAATGTGAGGCAAAGAGGCAAGATTATGTAAAGCAAAACCGGCTTCATCTAATGGGTTAGCCAAATCGCCGTATCGAATGCCACTTTCTACAGTTACTGTCTTGGCATCTTTGTCAATAGAAACTACCTTGTTGAGCTTCTCTGTAGAAATCTGGTTTAATGGACTGTCTGCAATGTTATTAAAGCAATGTTTTGACCCTAAAGCTTTTTGGGTATCGAGTGTTTTTACAAGTTCTTGTAGTTCTTCTACTGATTCGGGAGTATGAAGTTTAGGAGCTTTATAAGTGTAATTACCTGCCCAATTCGTTCTTGCAGTGGCCATTTCAACTTCGGGTTTTGTAGTTTCAGTTCCGGCACTTTTTGAATTTGAGTTGCATGAAATCATTGGAGCAATTAAACTTCCGGCAACCAAAGTCGATGATGTTTTTAAAAATTGTTTTCTCTTCATATTTACCAAGTGTTTTCAACTTAATTCTTGACCTAATAGCCAATCTTTTTCTGATAGTTAATTTTGACTATTCTCACCTAATATATTTAGATAATCTAACTATCACTAATCAGTTTGTTGAAAACACACTCAAAAAGCGTTTCTAAGCGATATACATCCACAGAATACGCGACATTCTGAAATTAAAAGGCCAAAGCGCAAAAATTAATAACATCAATAAATATCCGATATGTTTGATAGAAATATCAGCAAAATTGCCTAATACAACTACTAGCAACATTTCTATAATACATAAAGCATAACTTATGTACATTGCTCCTGTAAAATAACCTGGTTCTTTCTCGTACCTATAATTACAATGTGTGCAACGTTCATTCATTTTAGGAGCTTTAAATAAAAGGACATTCCCTTTTGAATAAAAAGCATGAGACTCTCCACATTTAGGACATTTTTCTTCGATTATATTTCTCAATATAGGCTTCATAGCTCAATAAGTAAGTTTTACTGCTACAAAGCTCAAGTTTAAAAAGTAATTTTGCATTGAACGATTGTTGCCATTACTTGTACTATTAAGACATTTATGGAAAGGCTTAGTATTTTAGATATTAAAGATTTTGAATATAAAGAAGCTCTTAAAGATTTTTATTGCAATAACTTTAGTGCTCATTTAGAACTACACCATAAAGATATTACCATACCTCATAAGCATAATTTTTTTCTAACAGTAATTTTCACAAAAGGAAATGGCATTCATGAAATAGACTTTGAAAGGTATGAAATTAAACCGGGTAGTGTTTTTATGCTAAATCCGGGTCAAACACACTATTGGGAACTTTCTAGCGATATTGAAGGTATCATATTTTTTCACTCCCAAGAATTTTTTGATTTGGCACTTACCAGTCAAAGTATCTTCGAATTTCCTTTCTTTTATTCACTGCTAAATCCATCTGTTTTAAACTTAGAAGCAAAAGATGCTCAAAGAATTTATATACTTTTTGAGCAATTGCTAGAAGAGTATAGCAATAGAAGTTTCTATACAATCCAAAAGATAAAGTCCATTCTCAATTTAATTTATATTGAATTGAGCAGGAAATACCTCGCAACAACAGAAGTATCTAAATCAAATTCAGGCTATTTAAGAAAACTTGAAACACTTATTGAAGCAAACTATAAGGTTGAGAAGCTGCCTACATTTTATGCGGAAAAGTTAAGCATTACCACAAGGCACTTAAATCGTTTGGTTCAACAATCTTTAGGAAAGACTACTTCTCAATTAATTATCGAGAGAATAATTTTGGAAGCCAAAAGAATGATAATTTATGTTTCTGGCTCCCTTTCACAAATATCTTACGAATTGGGTTACGAAGATTATGCTTATTTCTCCAGAGTCTTTAAAAAATGGACAGGAGAAACACCTTTAGAATTTAGTGAGAAATATAAATCTAAAAGCAATACTTAATCTGCTGCATATTCCAATTTAAAATTGTTAAAAACTGCACTGTTATCACCAGTAACTGAGTCTGATTTCACAAACAAACCTGTTTTCATTCCCCAAGACCACCAAGCTAGATTATCGCCAATTACTTTTCCAGTTTCGTCTAACTTATTAGTTAATGGTATCCAATTGTTACCATCTTCGCTATAAGAAAAATCAATTATGTGAGCATCAGAAGCATATGCTTTCAAATAGATACTTTCAGTATTAGATAATGTGATTTTGTTTAGCTCTTCAAATTGAAAGTCTTTTGTTTTCCATAAAACAAGTTCGTTTCCTTTTACACCGAAACCCAAATTGTTTGCATTGGTCGCATAAAACACGATTCCCTTAAGAGCTTCGGTTTGCTTAGCTAATTGAGTGGTAATTGAAAAGTTAGCATATTCTGGAATCACACAAATAGCTGCCACACTTGGTTTGTTTTCAGTGACAGTTTCATCTGTTAGCTTAAGCTTATCATCTTTAAACTCAGTATTAAATGCATAACTCGGTATATCATAATGCCACCAGTTTTCTAATTTACCAGTTGCGAATTGATCGTTTATATCTGCTTTCAATACAGTTTTATCTATCTTTTCAGCATCAATGTTAAATTTTGGCCAGCCATTTTCTGTATCCCAAGTCATTTCGCTTAATAAGCTTGCTCTCCCTAAATAGGGAAAACCATCTATTGGATACGCATGATACAGGTAAAACCATTTAGCACCTGCTTTAAAAGCAGTACCATGTCCAGGACATTTCCATGAATCGTTACTATCGAGAATAGGATTAGCGGAAAACTTTTCCCAAGGACCCATCATCGTTTTTGCTCTGGCAACACCAACTTGGTAGTCGCAACCTGCACCACAGCAAGCATTTCCTGAATAAAGCATATATAAATAGTCTCCATGCTTGACAATGCATTGGCCTTCTATGCCACCTCGTTCCCAATTTTCAGTATCGGCTGTTAAAATTTGGAATGCATCTCCTTTTAAAGCAAGACCATCTTCCGTCAGTTCTGAGCCTAATAATTGAATTGGCTTATCTGGGTTTAATCCGTAAGCTTTCCAAGTTATGTAAAGTTTACCCTCTTCATTATATACAAAGGCATCAATCGCTTCACTGCCCCACTCTATAATTTGCCCTTTGTCTTCAAAGCCTTTGGTAATATCATCAGTAACGGCAACACCAATACCAGATACTCCATCTGTTCTTCGTGCTGTGTAATAGCAATAAAATTTACCATTATGGTAAAATAGCTCTGGTGCCCAATAGCTATTGATTGTCCATTCTGGAGGTTTACTAAACACATAATTTACAAATGTCCAGTTAATTAAGTCTGTCGATTTGTAAATTGGATAAATTGGTCCCCAATCGTTAGATGAACCGCAAGCATAATAGACACCATTAACCTCTATAATTGACGGATCGGGCAATTCTCCAGCAATTACTTGTTTTTGAGAAACAGCTATACTTTCAGTTGATACTTCTTTTGGTTGGGTACAATTTGTTAAAAAAATTGCAATAATTACTGCTAAAAAAATTTTGTTGGTAATAATCAGAGTATGCTTCACTTTTCTTTTTATTTGTTTAGTAAATTGATAAAAATAGGTTGAATATAAATAGTCAAAAAATTAGCTTTATGTAACTAAGCATGAATGCTGCTTTTAATGAGATAACTCGATTTATTTTTCTACCAAATAATTTACATGAAGTAGTTTATTATTTATCAAATTCAAATATAAACCCGAAATTGATGTGTTTACTAAATATCAATTTTAATGGAACTTTTTTTAAAATCTTCTTCATATTGCCTGTGGAGAAGATTTGGGATTAACCAAAATTTGGATTTTCCTCTTGAAATATCAGTTATTTTAAAGGTTTTATATTTTTTTAACATATTTTAATGCTCATAAAACAACCCTAAAATTCATTTGAAATAGCATACAATATTTTGATAATCAACGCTTTATTAAATCATGGCAAATTTTTAAAAAAAAATCTACTACGTATTTACAATTATTTAGGTTTTAAAATTTGACAATAATCATATGATAATGTAGCTTTGACACTCATAATGATAAGAGCACTAGTTAAATATTATTTACCCCTTTGCATTCTGCTAATAGGCGGATATAATCAGGCATCTGCATATGCCAACTTGAGTGCTTTCGCCAGCAAGGTAGAAAGTGTTTCAGGGGTAGATTATAATAGCTTAGAAAATGCCGAGCAATTTCCCCACTCTTTAATCATTAATAATTCCCCAGCAGGTTCAGAGAAAACACTTATTATTGAAGACAATGATGTTGAGGAAGAAGAAGATGAAAGGATTGACGTTAAAAAGCACTTAGAAAGCTTTTATGCTTCTACAGCTTTAAATTACAGTGCGTTACAATCCGAATACTTTTTTCATATCGTAAAGAACCACTTAGCTTGTTACAAGCACTTTACTTACTATATCTCATCACATAGGTGGTATATCATATTGCAAGTATTCAGAATATGATACAAGATCTCCAAGTAGCAACTCAAATTGACTAAACTTCTTGGTTAATTCATACTGTATAACAACCTGCAACACGATAATGTTTCAGGGTTATGTTTTGGACGCAATATCTTTAAAAACCGTTATCCCTATTATCATTTCATTATTTAACTGAACATCAAACTTCTATATCTATAGGTTTGATAATGGCAGCTTTGTAGGAATTATTAAAAAAAAAAAAGAAAAATCTTTCCTATATAAGTCTGATATAACTACGTCCACAACGATTTATGTTTGCAGTAAAATAATGCGCTATACATATTTCAAAATAATTCACTAACGAAACCTTTTAGTAAAATCATGATGAAGAGAACTTTCATCCTTTTAAGCCTGTGCACAATGTTTTGGAGCACTAGTTGTAACTCCCACAAAAAAGAATTACATGAGGAGGAATCCAAATTTTTGGTTACCAGCCCAATAAGAATGGATACTGCCATTACTAAAGATTATGTATGTCAAATACATTCAATCCAGCATATTGAAATTAGATCACAAGAGAAAGGCTATTTGCAGAAAGTATTTGTTGATGAAGGAGACTTTGTAAAACAAGGAAAACTTCTTTTCCAAGTTATGCCAAGACTTTACGAAGCAGAACAACAAAAAGCAAAAGCAGAAGCAAATCTTGCAGAAATTGAATTTCAAAACACAAAAAGACTTGCCGACAGTAACATTGTAGCGCCTAATGAATTGGCAATGGCAAAAGCTAAGTTTGACAAAGCAAATGCCGAGTTATCATTAGCTCAAGTTCATCTGGATTTTACAGAAATTAAAGCACCATTTGATGGAATAATTGACCGTTTCCATGTTAGACTTGGTAGCTTAGTAGACGAAGGAGATTTACTCACA
Organism: Chondrinema litorale; assembly: GCF_026250525.1. Lineage (GTDB taxonomy): Bacteria > Bacteroidota > Bacteroidia > Cytophagales > Flammeovirgaceae > Chondrinema > Chondrinema litorale. The sequence goes on along the minus strand of NZ_CP111044.1, from coordinate 154,770 downwards.
AATTTATCTGATAACAGTGAAATGTGGGTATACTTTAACGTTCCAGAAGCTGAATATCTAGACTATCAGGCACAGGTTGAAAAAGACCATTTAGACGAAGTAAAACTAAAATTACCCAATAATAAATATTTTGAATACACTGGTTTAGTTGAAACAATTGAAGCAGATTTTAACAACGAAACTGGTAATATTCCTTTTAGAGCAACATTTCCTAACCCTAAAGGACTCTTAAGACACGGAGAGACAGGTAATATTGAGATGACATTCCCAATGAAAAATGCAATGCTCATCCCACAAAAAGCTACATTCGAAATTCTTGACAAATTGTATGTGTATGTAATCGATGAAGAAAACAAAATTAGATCGAGACATATAAAAGTAGCTGCTGAAATGCCACACCTCTTCATAATTAAAGAAGGTTTAGAATTGAATGATAAAATCCTTCTTGAAGGGCTACGCCTTGTAAGAGAAAATGAAGAAATAGAATTTGATTTCGTAGAGCCTAAAACTGCAATTTCAGATTTAAGTCTGTATGCAGAATAATTTAAGAATCCTTAAATAGAAAAGAAATGTTTAGTAAAATAATACATAGGCCTGTATTCGCCATTGTAATTTCGGTTATTATCGTTTTTACAGGTACACTGGCAATACAGCAGCTGCCTATATCCCAATTTCCGCAAATTGCACCAACTACAGTCAATATATTTATAGCATATCCTGGAGCGAGTGCAGACGTATTAGTTAAATCTACTCTAGTTACACTAGAAAACTCCATTAACGGTGTGCAGGGTATGAGATATATGGCGACAGATGCTACTAGTGCTGGTGAAGCCACACTTAGAGTAATTTTTGAACCAGGTACAGACCCTAACTTGGCAGTAATTCGGGTAAAGACGCGAGTCGACCAGGTAATGCCGCTATTACCAGAACTGGTGCAGAGAGAAGGTGTAGTAATTACGCCTATACAGCCAAGTATGTTGATGTACGTCAACTTATATAGTACAGATGAACATATGGATGAAAAGTTCTTATACAACTACGCCAATGTTCAGATGATTCCTGAAATCCAAAGGATTAAGGGTGTTGCAAGAGCCCAAATCTTGGGTAGTAGAAGATACGCGATGCGTTTGTGGTTAAACCCAGACCGTATGAGAGCTTACAATATTTCTGTAGAGGAAGTAATGGAAGCATTAGCCGAACAAAGTATAGTAGGTCGCCCAGGTCGTTTAGGACAAAGCTCAGGTATTTCCGCACAATCATTAGAATACGTATTAACTTATAAAGGTAGGTATAACAAACCTGAAGAATACGAAGACATTATTATTAGAGCGAATTCTGAAGGTGAGAGTATTCATTTAAGAGATATATCAAAGGTAGAGTTAGGTAGTGAGTTTTTCGATATCTATTCAAACTTAGATGGCCACCCATCAGCTGCGATTGTATTAAAGCAAAACTATGGTAGTAACGCGAGTGATGTAATCGACGAAGTAAAAGCTACACTAAAAGAGATGGAAGCCACCTTCCCTCCTGGTGTTGATTACAAAATTAGTTATGACGTTTCTCAATTCCTTGATGCATCTATAGAACAAGTTGTGCACACATTGAGAGATGCATTTATATTAGTTGCAATTGTTGTGTTCATCTTCCTCGGCGATTGGCGTTCAACACTTATCCCGATTTTGGCAGTACCTGTTTCGTTGGTGGGAGCCTTCTTCGTCATACAGATGTTTGGGATGTCGATTAACCTTGTTACACTCTTTGCACTTGTACTGGCAATTGGTATTGTGGTGGATGATGCGATTGTTGTGGTGGAAGCCGTACACGCGAAGATGGAAGAAAAACATCTCAATCCATATAATGCGGTAAAAGAAGTAATGGGAGAAATTAGTGGTGCGATCATCGCGATTACTGCGGTAATGGTATCCGTATTCTTACCTATCTCATTCATGTCAGGTCCTGTTGGTACATTCTACCGTCAGTTCTCTATCACCATGGCTAGTTCAATTGTAATCTCGGCAATTATCGCGCTTACACTTACTCCGGTATTATGTGCTATGATTCTGAAAAACGATCATGGTAAAGAGAAAAAGAGAAATATCCTTAACAGATCTATTGATAGCTTTAACAGAGGATTTGATAAACTCACAGGAAAGTACACTGGCGTATTAAGACACATGGTAAGCAAAAGATGGTTAACCTTCATCATTCTGGTTACCTTTAGTGTGGGTATTTTATATGTAAACCAAGTTGTTCCAGCTGGTTTCATCCCTAACGAAGACCAAGGTACTATCTATGCGATTATCCAAACACCTCCAGGTGCTACTCTAGAAAGAACTAACAAAGTAGCTCAGGCATTACAGAAAATATGTGAGGAGATAGATGGTGTTGAATCAGTTTCTTCTTTGGCAGGTTACGAGATCATGACAGAAGGTAGGGGTTCTAATGCTGGTACATGTTTGATCAACTTAAAAAAGTGGTCTGAACGTGAGCATACCGTTACCGAAATTATGGAAGAATTGGAAGAGGAATCAAGAGGACTTGGTGCAATTGTTGAATTCTTCGAACCACCGGCAGTACCTGGTTTCGGTTCTTCAGGTGGTTTTTCAATGCGTTTGTTAGATAAAACTACTAGTACAGATTATCAAGAATTTGATAAAATAAACCAACAGTTCTTAGATAACCTTCGCAAGCGTAAAGAGCTTACTGGATTATTTACCTTCTTCGCGGCTAACTATCCGCAATACGAATTAGAAATAGACAACAAAGCAGCAATGCAAAAAGGTGTTTCTATTGGTAAAGCAATGGAAAACCTAAACATTTTAATTGGTAGTACTTATGAGCAGGGTTTTATTAGATTTGGTCGTTTCTTTAAAGTTTACGTTCAGTCTGCTCCAGAATTCAGAAGACTTCCTTCAGATGTATTAAATCTATTTGTGAAGAATGAAGAAGGAGAAATGGTGCCTTATTCATCATTCATGAAGATTAAAAAGAAACAAGGTCCTAATGAGGTTACTCGCTACAACATGTATAACTCAGCGGCTATCAGGGGGCTTCCAGCAGCAGGCTACACAACTGCCGATGCTATTACAGCCATTCGTGAAGTTGCTCAAGAAACCTTACCAAAAGGTTACGATATTGCATGGGAAGGTCTTTCTTATGATGAAGCTAACAGAGGAAATGAATCACTTTACATCTTCTTAATTGTATTGGCATTCGTTTACATGGTACTAGCTGCACAATACGAAAGCTTTATTTTACCACTAGCAGTATTACTTTCATTACCTGTTGGTATTTTTGGTTCGTTTATGTTACTAAAATTGATGGGACTATCAAACGATATTTACGCTCAGGTAGGTCTCATCATGCTGGTCGGTCTACTCGGAAAAAACGCCGTACTTATTGTAGAGTTTGCTGTAATGAAGCGAGCCCAAGGTGCTACAGTTCTGGAATCAGCAATTGAAGGAGCAAAAGTACGTTTCCGTCCTATTTTGATGACATCTTTCGCCTTTATCGCTGGTTTGATACCATTGATTATAGCAACTGGTGCAGGTGCCATTGGTAACAGAACTATTGGTTCTTCTGCTCTTGGTGGTATGTTATTCGGAACCATATTCGGGGTACTTATTATCCCCGGACTATATTATATATTCGGAAAATTAGCAGATGGCAAAAAACTGATCAGGGATGAGTACGACGAGCCTTTGTCTGAAGAACCCTATCACCATAAAACGAACGTATAACGATGATTAAGATAAAAATAAAACATTATTTGGGTGTAGCTTGTATGCTTACTGCTTTTAGTGCATGTACTCCTACCCTAACTAATAAAACTGCAAATACTTCAACTCCTGCGAGCTATTCAGACTCGCAGGACTCAACAAATGTGGCAAGTGTAAACTGGCAAGAATATTTTGCTGATCCTTACCTTTCTGCTCTAATTGATACAGCCCTAAAAAACAATCAGGAATTGAACATTACGCTTCAGGAGATTGATATAGCTAAAAATGAAGTAAAAGAAAAGAAAGGGGAATACTTACCATTTGTAGATGTAAGAGCAGGTGCAGGTGTAGATAAAGTATCTCAGTATACACGCGATGGCTCAGTAGAAGAAAACCTTGAAATTGATGGAAGAGGATTTCCTGAACCACTTGGAGATTTTATGATTGGGGCATATGCTACTTGGGAAGTGGATATTTGGCACAAATTGCGTAATGCAAAAAAAGCTGCCTATACCAGATACCTTTCTACTGTAGATGGCAGAAACTTTATGGTGACTAACCTGATTGCTGAAATCGCAAATTCTTACTACGAGTTATTAGCCTTAGACAATCAGTTGAGAATTGTAGAGCAAAATATCGAGATTCAGAACAATGCCTTCAAAATTGTAAAACTACAAAAAGAGGCGGCAAAAGTGACTGAACTAGCTGTACGTAGATTTGAAGCTCAGGTGCTTAGCACTAGAAGTCTTCAGTTTACAATTAGACAGCAAATTGTTGAAACTGAAAATAGAATCAATTTCTTATTAGGTAGATTTCCACAACCTATAGAAAGAAACTCAGATTCTTTTATTAGTCTGGTACCAGATAGTATTCAGTCTGGTTTACCTGCTCAATTATTAGCTAACCGTCCGGATATTAGACAAGCAGAACTGGAACTCGAAGCTGCAAAAATTGATGTTCAAGTTGCAAAAGCTAGATTCTACCCTTCATTGGGACTCTCTGCAGGTTTAGGATTGAATGCCTTTGATGCAACTTACTTAGTAAAAGCACCTGAATCGATTCTGTATTCGCTAGCAGGCGATATAGCAGGTCCATTGATCAACAGAAATGCAATTAAAGCGACTTATTACAATGCAAATGCCAAGCAAATTCAAGCCGTGTATAACTATGAGCGTACAATCTTAAATGCTTACATCGAGGTTGTTAATCAGCTTTCAAATATCAATAATCTGTCTAGCAGTTTTGATTTGAAAGAGCAACAAGTACAAGCGCTAACCCAATCAATTAATATTTCTAATGATTTGTTCAGATCAGCCCGAGCAGATTATATGGAAGTATTATTAACTCAGCGTGATGCCCTTGAATCTCGATTTGAGCTAATTGAAACGAAAATGCAACAAATGAATGCAATGGTAAATATTTACCGTGCTTTAGGTGGTGGGTGGAACTAATGCATCCACCATTATTAACTAGCTCTCTATCATAATGTTGAAACCATTTTGCAGCTTTGCAGAATGGTTTTTTTGTCTTTAAAAGAAGCATATATTCCTTCAATTTGTGCCTAAATTGAAGTTTTTACCAGTAATTTATAGCTATAGTTAATCATTTTAATAATAAATTTTAGGCATAAGCATTTTTAATTTCATATACCATTATATAGGCATTTAAAATTAAAACTTCTAGCTTATGAATCAACTTGATGTATCAAAAAATGAAACTATTCTAAAAGAGAAAAACTTTGAAATTAGTTACAGTCCTGCAGAAAATATACTCTATTGTAACTGGATAGGATTCCAAAGTACCGAAAAAGTAAAAGATGGCTGCAACAAAATGCTTGAGGTGCTTAAATCCAAAAAATGCTCTAAAGTATTAAATGATAATACTCATGTTACTGGCCCTTGGCAATATGCGACTGAATGGGTAGCAACAGAATGGTTTCCTGAAATGGAAAAATCTGGATTAGAACATTTTGCATGGGTTTTCTCTCAAAATGTATTTGCCCAATTATCAGCTAAAAAAGCTATACCAGCTTCTGGTGTAGTCACTACTTTTAGATCTACTAATGAAGGCGTGAGCTGGTTAAAATCACTAAACTAGAATTAATCTAGAAAAATCTTTAAACTTAATTTTCTATTTTTGGTCTCAGCTTAAGCTGAGACTTTTTTTATAAAAACCTGAGTCTTGTGCTTAATAAGAATATAATCAAGTTAGTATCTTCTAATTCATAAAGTCGAATTAACATGAGTCAGTATCAGCGAAAAACTCCTCAAAAAAGCGATTGCTCTGTAGAAAAAACACTGAACGTGATTGCAGGCAAATGGAAACCAGCCATATTGAGTGGGCTTTTAAAGACGAATTTAAGGTTGAAAGATATGGAAGAAGGCTTGCCCGAAGCTACCAAAAGAGCACTAACCCAACAACTACAAGAAATGCTAGAAGATGGTTTAATCCAAAAACAAGATTTTGACGAATACCCGAAAAGAACAGAATATTCACTCACTAACTTAGGTAAACAGTTAGCCCCTGTTTTTAATGCACTTACTAAATTTGGAGATAAATTATAATCTTCTTTTCTATCTAGACAAATATTAGCACCTATCTATTTAAGCGCGTATAACAAACCTCACCCGTTATATTTTATATCAAGAATTTTATAAGAATAAGTACTTAGAAAACATTTTTTCGCTATGCTATCAGGCTAAAAATTTCCAGATTTAGCATTATACATTTTTTATAATCGATTAATTAAAATCTGTTTTAATAACTTTGCTCTTCAACCTATTAATTAATAACATTTTATTTTAAATGAATAAGCTTCGATTAACGCTAAAAGCATTAACTATTTACATAGCCCTGCTATGCCAGGCGAATTGGGTTTCGGCTCAGGATATTCCTCCTTACAAAAATCCAGAGTTGAGAACTGAAGAAAGAGTCGCCGATCTATTAGGTCGTATGACTCTGGAAGAAAAAGTTGGCCAACTATTGACACTACTTGGCTGGGAAATGTATGCTAAAGATGGCAAAAAAGTAGATGCCAGTGAGCAATTTAAAAAAGCCGTTCAAGAAAGACATATTGGTATGTTGTGGGCAACACTTCGTGCTGACCCTTGGACAAGGAAAACATTAGAAACTGGTCTTTCGCCAGAACAAGCTGCAAAAGCAACCAATGCATTACAGAAATATGTAATTGAAAATACAAGATTAGGCATACCAATTTTACTTTCAGAAGAATGTGCACATGGTCACATGGCCATTGGAACTACCGTTTTTCCAACTTCAATTGGGCAAAGCAGTACCTGGAATCCTGAGTTAATTCAAAAGATGGCTTCCATCATTGCACAAGAAGCACGTTTGCAAGGAGCACATGTTGGTTATGGTCCTGTTTTAGACCTTGCTAGAGAGCCTCGTTGGTCTCGTGTAGAAGAAACTTATGGAGAAGATCCGGTTCTAAATGGAACTATGGGAAAAGCAGTGGTAACTGGTTTTCAAGGAGATGACTTAAAAGATGGAAAGCATGTAGTTTCAACATTGAAACACTTTACCGCTTATGGTGTGCCAGAAGGTGGACATAATGGTAATAGCATAAGTGTTGGACAAAGAGAATTATTTGAGTCTTACCTCCCTCCTTTTCAAGATGCTGTGGAAGCAGGTGCGCTTTCTGTAATGACAGCATATAATGCGATCGACGGAATTCCTTGTACAGCAAATGAGCTATTATTAACAGATGTTCTTAGAGGACAATGGGGCTTTAAAGGTTTCATCGTTTCTGACCTTGGTAGTATTGAAGGAATTCAACACAGTCACCATGTGGCAGCGACTGCAGCAGATGCAGCTGCTCAAGCTTTAAATGCTGGACTAGATGCAGACCTTGGTGGTAATGGCTTTGGTGGAGCACTTAACAAAGCTGTTGAAGATGGCAAAGTAAGTATGAAAGAACTAGACAGAGCAGTAGCGAATGTTTTACGCTTAAAGTTTGATATGGGGCTTTTCGAAAATCCTTATGTTGAAACTAAAAACGTAACAAAATCTGTAAGAAATGAAGAGCATAAAGCTTTAGCGCGTGAAGTAGCTAGACAAGCTGTTACGCTTTTAAAGAATGATGAAAACCTTCTTCCACTTAAAAAGGATTTAAAAAATATTGCTGTAATTGGGCCAAATGCTGATAATATCTACAACCAATTAGGCGATTACACTGCACCTCAAGCAGACGAAAACATAATTACAGTTTTAGAAGGTATTAAAAACAAAGTAGGTAAAAATACCGAGGTTACTTATGTAAAAGGAACTGCGATTCGCGACACAACACAACTACAAATTGATGAAGCTGTAGCTGCTGCCAAAAAAGCAGATGTAGCAGTAGTTGTTTTAGGTGGATCAAGTGCACGTGACTTTAAAACCAAATATATTGATACTGGTGCTGCTACTGTAGGTGATAGCAAAGATGGTGAAGTGATTAGCGATATGGAAAGCGGCGAAGGTTACGATCGTGCTACACTTGGTTTGTTAGGTAAGCAATTAGAACTTCTTAAAAAAATTAAAGCGACAGGAACACCAGTAGTTTTGGTATTGATAAAAGGTAGACCATTAAATCTTAACTGGCCTGCAGAAAATATTTCTGCCATTGTAGATGCGTGGTATCCAGGGCAAGAAGGTGGTAATGCAATTGCTGATGTTTTATTTGGAGATTACAATCCTGCCGGTAGATTACCGATTTCTGTTGCTAAATATGTTGGTCAATTGCCTGTATATTACAATGCAAAACCTCCTGTAAAGCACAATTATGTAGAGATGGATTCTAAACCGCTTTACAGCTTCGGACACGGATTAAGCTATTCTTCATTTGAGTATAGTAACCTAAAAATTACTCCGAATGAAACACAAAGTGAGTTATCAGTTGAAATAAGCTTCGATTTGAAAAACACAAGTGATATTGATGGAGACGAAGTGGCTCAGTTGTATCTAAAAGATGTAGTAAGCTCTACTGTAACACCGCTTAAGCAACTAAAGAAATTCAAAAGGATTAACTTAAAAGCGGGCGAACAACAGCATATCACTTTTACCTTAACTGTAAAAGACCTACAATTACTAGATCGCAAAATGAAATGGGTAGTTGAACCAGGCGATTTTGAAGTGATGGTAGGAGCTTCTTCTGAAGATATTAGAATAAAAGACAAGTTTGTGCTTAAAAAAGCATGGTAAATAACAAAACCAAACAGGCTAGTAAATACTGGTCTGTTTGGTTTACTAATTTAAGAAGTATAACTAATTTTCTGACTTGAATTTAGAGGAGCTTATATTAAAATCAATTCAAGATTATATTAACTTATGTAATAAGTTGATGGGATATTCTTCTATGAGTTATACAGAAAAGTCAAAATGGATTGGTAATAGCCATGGCTTTCATATTCGATTTAAACATAAATACAGTAATCAAATTGTTGAAGTACCATATTCAAGAATTAAAACTAAACAAGATATAGAACCTCATTTTTGGCTCATATTCATACAAACAACATCAAATTATAAATCAATTGAAACATACCTAGAACAGAATAACATTTCAGCGAAAGAACTCTTGAATAATATAATTGATGAGAGTTATTTCCAAAATAGACAAATCAAAATACCTAATGTAAAAGCAGGAGACCTAATTCAGTTAAGAAAATCTATCTTCGAAAGCTGGTTTAATACTGATCAACACTGGGATTTAAGATATTATTATGAAGATCAATTTGAGCATATATACTGGCCAATTGAAAACAATTTTGAAGATCGTGGAAATAATCTTCCAACCATATTAGGTGGCATTATTACCCAAGTTCAAAAAGTAGTTAGTGATGACTTTGGTATATCAACAGTTTGTACTGATTTATTTATCATTGACCTACCTTTTGCCTCTGAGAAAGGTCAATTTAATCTTATAGACTCTACTTTTGATTATAAAAAAGATTTAGAAGTGTCTTTACTTATTGAAGACTTGTCATTTTTTGAAAGTAGTTACAAAAAAGGATTATTTACCCCAGCTGAAAGAGATAAAAACAAAATTAAAAGAACTCAAGAATATTTTGAGTTAATGATAAATGAAAGAATTATAGCTTCTTGAGATTTCCTTACAACAGAAAGTTTATTCATTTTACTAAAGCATCATTAACCTTTCCACTTCTTTTTTCAAAGTCTTCTTTTCCGATTCTGAGTTTGAAAGCTCGATAGACTTAGTATAGTGATTAATTGCTTGAGCAATATCTACTTCTGCATATAAATAACCACACAGCGCATGGAAATAGCTGTTATTTTCTAATCCTAATTTACTGGTTTCTTCAACTGCTTTTTTATTTCCATAAACTTTTGCTAGAGCAAATGTGCGATTTAAAGCCGCTGCTGGTGAATACTCCATAACCAAAAGCTGATTGTAAAAATGAAGAATATGTTGCCATTTATGCTTATCGTTTGACGTATGCCAATAGGCAATTCCCGCTTCCAAATGGTATTTAGAAACCTTTTCGCTATCTTTATTTCCACAAGCATTTACCAGAAAATAATTTCCCTTATCAATGAGAGCTTTATCCCACAAAGCACGATTCTGGTTTTCATATAAAATACTATCACCAAACTGATCGGTTCTGGCTTCGAGCCTCGAACTTTGGAAACACATTAGGGCAATTAAAGCATTTAATTGTAGAGAATCTGTTAGTGTATTCTGATTTAAAAGCAATGCCAATCTTAGTGCTTCCAAACATAGTTCTTTTCTAATGAGATGATTGCCAGATTTGGAATAATAACCTTCATTAAAAAGTAAATACAAAGTTTTTAGAACTACATCATATCTTTCCAGAATAGCTTTTTCATCCAATTGCGTAATTTTGAATTGATCAATTCGAAGGTTCTTTCTAGCTCTAAACAATCTCTTTTTAATAGTTTCTTTCGGAACCAAAAAGGCATTTGAGATTTCTTCTACACTAAACCCACACAAAATTTGTAATGCCAAACAAATTTGCGATTCTTTAGAATTTATGGGATTGCAAACAGCAAAAATCATTGCTAGTTGGCTATCTGTAATGGTAGAGTTATCAATCTCAATTTCCTGAAAGTAAGTGATTTCTCTGGTCGAAAATTCATGCGTAATTTTTGATTCAAAAACTGATAGATGCTTAAAGTAATCTCTGGTTTTATTCTTGGCAACAGTGTACAACCAAGCTGTAGGGTTTTCAGGTATTCCCTCAATCGCCCAAAGTTCAGAAGCTTTCAAAAAAGTATCACTTACAAAATCTTCTGCTAACTCAATATGCCTTAAACCAAAATGACTGCACAATACGGCAATCATTTTGGCATGTTCCTGTCGGAATAAATGAGGTAAAAGTTCTTTAGAATGCTCTTTTTCCAAACTTAATCTTTTTTTAAAACCTCTCTCACTTCAATATTTCCACCAATTTTAAAAATGGGATTTTCTTTAGCCATGCTTACAGCTTCTTCAATAGTCTCAGCTTTTACAACCACATAGCCGCTGATAAACTCTTTAATTTCTGTAAAAGGCCCATCGGTTACCACATTATCTGGCTTTACAGTTTTGGCACTTCCAGCCATCGGTAACAATGTATTTCCCTTGTCGGCCAATTTGTTTTGAGCAGCGATACTCCCTAGCCAGTTCATTCTCTCCTGCATTTGCTCTGGTGAAGGTTTAAAATCTTCCATGTTGCTAAGTCTGAAAATTAATGCGAATTCTTTCATTGTTTTATAATTTGATGTTTCATCCTCATGACGATTGAATGAGCAATTCGGGGACAAGGGAAAGATAAATTATCAACTAATTTAAATTACTTATGTATTTCATGTTTTCAAAACTTAGTGGATTACATATGCATGAATTATTTCTGATGCCCATAAATCACTCTTGTTTCAGGGTACATTTGCATAAAACTAATCAGTTGAGAAAGGCTATTTTCTGCTTGTTGTTGATCTGTAATCCAACCGGGTTCTATGTTATTTTCAAAACCATATTTGGTGTGGCTCGCATCTCCAGTTAGCAAAATCAATCCGGATGAAGTATTTAAAAGGTAAGATGTATGGCTATTAGAATGTCCCGGTGTACTAATGGCAAAAAAAGATTGATCGCCGAAAATATCAACTACTTTTTCTAGAGGCTTAATTACCTCAGCATACTCCCAACTTATTTCTTTTAGTGAATCTTTTTCACTTAAATGGTTCGAATGATAGAATGTAGGTAAATACAAATACTCCTCTCCGCTTCCTACATACTTTGGAATACAAGGATTAATCTCTGGCAAACCAGCTGTATGGTCACCGTGCAAATGTGTTAGAAATATGCCTTTAATATCTTTGTTTTCCCTTTTTAATTGGCTGCCAATATTTTCACCTTTTTGTTGCCTGCTTTCTTTAATATAATTACTGGCCAATAAGCCTTTAATATTACCATTGTCTTGAAAAGAACTATCTAAACCTGTATCAATTAAGTACCAACCTTTGGTTTTATGATGGAATAAATAAGCAAAAACATCAACCCAAATCATTTCATCCATTCCATGGTTTTCTGGAAGTTTTTCGATATTGAGCATACCTTTAAGTGGAACTTTTACAGCACCTGTATGCAAAATTTTAAAAGAATCTATTTGAGGTGATTTCAAATTAGACCAACTCTCCAACTGTGTAAACTCAGGTAAATTATATGCGGATCTAACTGGTTGATGCGCATTACATGCTGAAAGAATTACTAAAAATAGTATAAGCCTTAAAGTGTTTTTCATTTTGTATTCTTTAGTTTGAATACAAAACTCTGGCTATTTTGGAATAGAAACTTGTACGAATTTGCTATTATTCATTAGAGTTGAAGGAGCAATTCCCATCATATTTACAAATGTTCTAGTAAAATGAGATTGGTCAAAAAAACCGGCAGTAAGCGCAGCTTGGGTGAGCGAACACCCACGTTGTAGTTCAGAAATAGAAAGCTTTAGCCTATACCAAAGTATATAGTTTCTTATTGGCAAACCCATTTTTTCTTTGAATAAATGCACCAATCTACTTTCACTTAAATGCACCAAATCTGCCAGAATAGATGTTGTTATTTCATTGTGAATATTTTCAGCAATATAAGCTTGTACTTTGTCAATCCGCTCGTCTTTTTCTAACTCAAGCTCAGTTTTTTGAAAGTAAAAAAAATCATTCACCATTTTATTAACTACTGTCCAATTTTTAGTTTCTATCCACTTTGCTAATTGAGTGAAATCAAAAGTTTTATTTCTTTCAAATGGATAGTCAATGACGTTCTGCTCTTTCAAATAGTTTTGAACAATCCACTCACCCAATAAAGATTCGGGATCAATATCTAAACTTAGTAGCTTAATATTTTGGGCATCACATTCGTGTTTGTGGTTTGGTGCAATTAGCAAACCTTGCTTATCTACCCAATGCCCTTCTGCATTTTTTGATTTAAAAGGTTCTTCTTCTGAAATTACTAACTGAATAGTTGGATGCCCATGATTTCTTATTGGAGTCGGATTGCTTCCATAAAATAAAGAATAATTATCCAACAGAATAAGATGATTCATGAGCTAATGTTTGTTTTTGTACTTTTATAACAAGTCTACAAACTTTCGCCAAAACTTAATACATATCCCTCAGTATCTTTTATATCAAATTCTTTCATACCATAATCTGTTTCACATAATGGGCTCACTATACTTACTCCTTTCGATTTAAAATCATTATAGACGACCTCAGCATCGTGAACAAAAATGTAGATGGAAGAATACATACTATCTGGTTTAGGAGCATCTTTTCTTCTTGATAAATGAATATTTACTTCTCCCCTTTTTAAAATGGCATAATCAACGGGTTCATTCCAAGTAAAGTTTAAATGAAAACCCAGTTTTTCAGTATAAAAAACAATCGCTTCATCGATATGAGAAACAGGTAAAATACTCGCAGCATGTGAGAAAACTTCTTGATGGGTTGACATAATTTGTGAGGTTTAAATTTGTAATTTATTGAAAAAGGTCAACATTAAATTAAACAAATTTTTGAGCAATACCTAGATCAAAAGCATACAGAATTCAATTTTTTAAAACCAACAAAACAAAGAAAGATGAATGAAAACACCCATCTTTCCGATTAATAAAAACTACTTACTAATAATCGCTTTTCTTTTCTGTTGGCATTTTTTTCCACTCAACATTATTCATATTTGGGTCTGTATTCGGATTATAAAAGGCATCATTTGTTCCGATATACTGGTTATTGCTATTTATATAGTAATACTTGTACCCTGACTCCACTTTTATAGTCTGCCCAGAATAAGGGTTTTGCATATTTTGTTGCTCCCAAATGCCATTCACTGTCATGTCTTGCATTCTATCAGATGCATTTGAATTGTTTCTATAAGTTTCCATAGAAATATTATTCAAAGTATTATAAGTATCATTATGGATTTGATTCATTGTATTAAAATGATTCTGATTCTCTCTCATTTTATTATTATGTGCATTCCAAGCTGTTTGCGTTCTCTGCTGATCTTTTTGGTTTTGCATGGCTACCCATTGCGGGTTCATCTGCATATTTGCTAATCCATTTAAAAAGATTTTTTTATCTCTTTCGAAATTTTGAGGTTCAGTAGTTAACTGATCTCCATAACAAACAGAAGCATTGCCTATTTGAGATTGAATTAAGGTAAAATGTATTACTGCAATTGTTTTTTTACCTTGATAATCTGCTTCAATGGCAATAGCATCGAACGAATATTGCCCTTGTACAGATTTCCAATACAATTTATCTCTTTGTCTATCTCCTTCTACAATCTCTTGTACTCTATAAGTATTTGTAACTCTTGCTCCTATTTGATTAAGTAATGGATAAATTCTTTGTTCTAACACAGCTTGTACTGAGCTCAACCAATTTGGTGTTTGGTTATAAGTATCTATCTTAAAAGATTCTGTTGTCGAGCCATCTGGAGTTCTAAAACCCTTATCAGTTTGTTGCCAGCTTGCAGGGAATGGAACATAAGTAGAAATCATTCCGGTTTGAGGGTCTTTTATAGCTTGCATATTTGAGGTGTTTGATGTGTTTGAAAAATTAGTAGCATTTTGAGTATTGGAATAATTGGGGTTTTGTTGATAAGCTCCCCCTTGATTAGTTTGACCACAAGCACTCGCCAAATAGATAAAAGAAACGAAAGTAAATAGAGTGAACAGTTTCATGATAAAAAGTTTTTATTAGTGATTCACTCTTGTATCGCAGCTATAAAAGAAAGGTCATCAAAGAATTTAAAAAAAATCTTTAGACACCATTAATTATAGAAATATTTCATTAAATATGCGATAGTATTTAACCAATAAGCTTTTGCAGACCCTTTTTCGTAAAGTGTTTTTTCTGTAAATTGCGATTACTTGAGATAAGAATATTATCAACAATCACTATCAATTTCTCTAATCTCGTCTAGAAGCCCTGCAAGCACATAATTATATTATTTGAAAATGACTAATTGAATTGTCAACTTTATTAACTTAAAGCTTGATTTGAAAATAATCTGGTAGTTGAAGATATGTGACAGTATTAACAAAATAAACCAACTACTTAAATAACTAAATAATTGAACAACAAACATTTACAAATTATCTGTATTAAAAATGCTAAATATTAAAACTACAACCTTTTTTCACAAAGCTATGATGCTGGCATCCCTCATGTTATTGGGCAGCGCTGCTTCATTACTAGCTCAAAAGGTACCATCACCAGAAGATGTATATGGCTTTAAAGTTGGTACCGACTACAAACTTGCAGACTACGATCAAATTCAAGATTACCTCGAAAAACTCGACCAGGCATCTGATAGAATCAAAAAAATTGAGATAGGAACAACTGTACTTGGTCGCCCAATGTATTTGATGTTTATCTCAACTAAAGAAAATCTAGATCAATTAGATAAATGGAAAGACATTAGTACCAAACTAGCCAGAGCTAAAATTGATGATAAAGAAGCTCAAAAGCTATCGCAAGATGGTAAAGCTATAGTTTGGATTGATGGTGGTATGCACTCTACCGAATTAGCTCACGGACAAATGACTTCGGAACTAGCTTATACTTTAGCAACTTCTGAAACACCTGAGATGCAAAAAATTCGTGAAAATGTAATTACGCTTTTAATGCCAGTAATGAATCCAGACGGTTTAGACATTGTAGTAAACTGGTACCGCGAAAACTTGGGGACTCCTTATGAGACTTCTCGTCCTCCTATTTTGTATCACTACTACATGGGGCACGACAACAACCGTGACTGGTTTATGAACAACATGCCAGAAACCTATAATGTAACTAAAGTACTTTACCGTGAGTGGTACCCACAAATAGTTTATAACCACCACCAATCTTCTCCGGCTTGGACAAAAATCTCTATTCCACCATATGCAGACCCAGTAAACCCAAACATTCACCCAGCAGTAACAGCAGGTGTAAGTGAAGTAGGTTCTGCTATGTCTAGAAGATTTTCATTAGAGCACATGCCTGGTGCAGTTGCTGACAACGTGTACACAATGTTCTGGAATGGTGGAGGTCGCACGGTGCCTTACTACCATAACATGATTGGTATCTTAACAGAAACTGGACATACAACTCCAACTCCTCGTTATTACGACCCAGAAAAACTGCCAAAATATGTAGCTGGTGGTATTCCTACAGATGGAACAGATATTATGTATCCTGACCCTTGGAAAGGTGGTGAGTCTCACTTCCGCGATGCAGTAGACTATATGCTTACAGCTACTTGGGCTGTATTAGACATCGCAGCAGATAGAAGAACAAACTACCTGTACAACATATATAGAATGGGTAAAGATGCTATTGAAAAAGGAAACACTGAAGCTCCTTTTGCATACATTATTAGCAAAGACCAATGGGATTCTTTTGAAGCCGTTAATTTGGTAAATGTTTTAATGCAAGGTGGTATCGAAGTGGAACAAGCATCTGCCGACTTTGAATTAAATGGTAAAAACTTCAAAAAAGGTTCTTACATTATCTATGCAGGACAAGCTTTCCGTCCGTATTTAATTGACCTGATGGAGAAACAAAATTACCCTACAAGATTTCAATATCCAGGTGGACCTCCAGACACTCCTTACGATTTAGCTGGTTGGACTTTACCAATGCAAATGGGCATTGCAATTGAAAAAGTGCCTACTTCATTTAAAGTATCTAGCAAGCCGGTTTCAGAAAAAGCATCTTATTACGAAGGTGATGTTTCTGGAAGTGCTTCTTTCGGATATGCACTTAGCGTAAATACAAATGCTTCTGTAGCTGTTGCTAACAAAATATTAAAGGCTGGTGGCAAAGCTTACAAAAGTGGTACAACTTTTAAAGCGGGTAAATCAGACTTCCCTGCTGGTTCATACATCGTTTCTGGTGATAAAGATTTAATCAGTTCTTTATCTAAAGAATATGGTCTCACATTTACAGGAGTTTCAGCTAAACCAGATGTTGAACTTTCTGAGATACATTTACCAAAAGTTGGCTTATACAAAAGTTGGCAAGCAAACATGGACGAAGGTTGGACAAGATTTGTGATGGATGAGTACGCTTTTGATGCTGATACTTTACACGATACAGACTTACGTTCAGAAGATTTATCTCAATACGATGCAATTATTTTACCTTCGCAAAGAGCCGAATCTATTTTACACGGCCACACAATTCAAGAAATGCCAGAAAAATATGTTGGCGGAATCGGTCTTGAAGGTACATTGGCTTTAGAAAAATATGTAAAAAATGGCGGAATTATATTGGCATTTGATGCAGCAAGTGATTTTGTGATTGAGCAGTTTGGGCTTCCTTTAAGAAATGCTGTAGCAAGAGCTAGTAGCAACGACTTTTTTATTCCAGGTTCTTTAATTAAAGCGGTAGTTGATACCTCTAAACCACTAGCTTACGGTATGCAAGATACTGTAGCCGTTTCTTTTAATCGCAGCCGTGCTTTTGAAATCGATAAACAAAGAAAATCTGGCGAAGGTGGTAAAGAAGAGATCAAAGATGCACCTGCTCCAGAAATAGAGGTTATTGCTAGTTACGCTCCAAAAGATTTATTGATGAGCGGATGGGCATTAGGTGCTGATAAAAACATTGCAAACAAGCCAGCAATGGTTCAAGCAAAATATGGCGAAGGCAAAATAATACTATATGCTTTCCGCCCTCAATTTAGAGCGCAACCAAGAGGCACTTATAAGCTAATATTTAATGCTATTTATGAAGGTGCTGCTGAATAATTTAAAATTTTATTTTTAATAAAAAAGGGTGAATATAGCATAATATTCATCCTTTTTTTGTATAAAGCTAGAACAACATATAATTAAAACAACATCGCTTTTGGTAATTTTAAATTTGTATTTTAGATTAAAAAATCAAATATTCTATTAATAAAAAAGAAATAACTTAGAAAAATAAGTGTTATTAACTGAATGAAATTACATAAATAAAATACAATTAAATATTTATTTTATACTTTTATCATCAGTTTGGCTATAGTTCAATTTAATGAAATTTTATACCTTATTTTTTTTACTACTATCACAAATAACTCTTGCCCAAATCAAATTTACGCACATTACAGTTAATGAGGGTTTAAGTCAATCTGCTGTCCATAACTTTACACAAGATAGTAAGGGATATCTTTGGGTTGCCACCAGAGATGGTCTTAATCGATATGATGGAAGCAACTTTAAAGTTTTTAAACACGACGAAACTGATGAAAATAGTATTGCTAATAATATAGTTTGGGCTGTTTGCGCAGATCCCAAAGGAGGAGTTTGGGCTTTAACTTCGCTAGGAGTTAGCTACTATAACTCTTTCGAAGAGAAATTTTATAATTACTTCCCTTCAAATCTAAGTCAAGACCAACCAACTGCTTATACACTTAATATTTTTAACGAGACTCTATTAATTGCAAACTCACAAGGCTTTATCACTTATCACATACCTTCAAACAAATTGACAAATCATGAACTGTTTAAAAATAAAGAAGTATACTTTGCAAATCCGTTAGATGAAAATACTTGCATAATAGGCTCGGAAATAGGAACTTATCTATATAAAGACAATCAGTTTCTACCTTTTCTTCAAAATAAGTTCAAAATCTGTAAGGCTTTTTATAAGCAAAAAAATGAAGTGCTACTCACCACAGATACTAGCTTATATGTTTTAGATACTTCGCTTAAGATTCAAAAACAAATTCAATTTACCGAAGTTGTGTTCGACAATAGAAAAAGTATTACAGATGATAGAAAAAGTATAACCAAAGACTCAGAAGGCAGAATTTGGTTGAGTTGTAACAATACAGGTATTTATATTTTTAATCAGGATTATGCTAAGTTTAAACTATTGGTATCAGATAAATTTGATCATTATAGTATCTCTGCAAACAACCCATTAACTTTATTTACTACTAAAGATAGTACCGTTTGGGTTGGTACCAACGGATTTGGTATTGACAAATACAACCAACACGAAACTTCCATTAACACTATCAATTTTAATCCTTATAATAACAATGCGCTTACAAACCAATATATGTCTGGTTTGTATGTAAAAAATGGAAAACTCTATGCTGGTTCAGAAAAGCATATAGATGTATTCGATTTTAAGCAGTATCCACCTATAAAAACAAATAGTCTAAATTTTTCTAATCTTAATTGTGGTCTTGTCTATAAGATTTTACCTGCTAAAAAAAGTAATAACTTATTTATAGGCACTCAAAAAGGTGTTTATGAACTAATCGACGGAGTAAAACCTATTTTAAGAATTAAAGATGTAATTGCAACCAATCTGGCCCATTTACAAAACGGCAAAATATTGGTCGGACCTGTTGATAAAGAAATAGGCCTGATTATTTATGATCCAGAAATTCGAACGCATAATGAGCTTGATTTAATCCCAAAAGATGAGGCAGTAAGAAGTTTTTTAGTAGAGAAAGATGATATTTGGGTTGGTACTGATAAAGCTATTTACAAATTAAATAAAACTTTAGATGATGCTGAAGTTTTCTTAAAAGATGATCTTCCTTACCCAAAGCAGATCATGAATATTTATAGAGACTCTAAAGATGTTTTGTGGGTAGGAACTTGGAGTGATGGTGTATATCAATATAATCCTGAGAAGAATAATTTTGCCCCTTTTGCTCTCAATGAACAATTACCTAACAAAAGTATTTATGGCATTTTAGAAGACAACAACCAGAACATCTGGATGTCTTCAAATAATGGATTGATCTGTTTTAGAAGAGAAAAAAATCATTTAATTCGCTTCTCTGCATCACAAGGGCTTCAAAGCAATGAGTTTAATACTGGCTCATTCTATAAATCTGAAAACGGCAAATTATTTTTTGGAGGTATTAATGGTTTAAGTTATTTCCAACCAGAAGAATTGTTGTCTAATACTAGTTCTACAAGATTGTTTTTTACGAATATTTGGATCAATCAAGAGAAAATTAAAAAACAAGACTGGCTAAATAAAAAACTAGAATTATCTCACGACGAAAATAATATAAAATTAGACTATAGTTTTGTATCGTATAATGCTACTTCTCCTATCTATTATCGCTACAAACTAAATAAAAATGACACTACCTATATAAATAACGGAAATTTAAATTTTATTAATCTTACCAATCTTCAACCTGGAGAATACGAAATAATAATAAACTCTACAGATGCTTATGGACAATGGAAAGAGGAAACCGCTTCTTTTCAGATATCAATTAACAACCCAATTTGGGTTAGACCTTGGTTTATTGCAATTGGTTTATCTGTGTTGATATTTGGCGGTATAGTTTATAATAACTTTCGCGTACAAAATTATCAGAAACAAAATGACAAACTCGAAAAGGCAGTAAAGGAGCGAACTTTTCAAATATCTGAACAAAACAACGAAATTCAGGCGCAAAACGAAGAACTTACTGCCCAAAGTAATATGCTATCAGAACAGAATGATTTACTCGAAAATCAACGATCTGAACTACTAGAGTTAAAAAATTCATTAGAAAAAAGGGTTAAAGACAGAACTGAAGATTTATACAATAAGAATGAAGAACTCTTAATTCAAAATCAGCAATTAGAACAATTTAATTATATCACTAGCCACAATTTAAAAGGCCCTATCTCAAGCTTAAGAGGTTTATTGAGTTTACTACCTTCTTTAACAAGTAACATAGCCAATGAAATAGTTGAAAAGATAAAAATCAGTGTAGAAAAATTGGATGTAATTGTTAATGATCTGGCATCAATTATAGAAATGAAGCACTCTCAAGAAGAACTTATTGAGATTAGCATAACAGAAACCCTTAACCAAGTAAGACAAGATATTGAAAAAGAATGCATAGATAAAAAGGTGGATCTGAAAATTGAGTACGACGATGAATTTGTTATCCATGGAATTAGGGCATACTTACACAGCATTTTTTACAATTTAATTCACAACGGAATTAAATATCGTAAAATGAAAGAAGGAGAAGATTTCGTTTATGTACACTGTTATCGCCAAAATGAAAATGTAAATATTAAAGTTTCAGATAACGGTATAGGCATAGACATGCAATATGCAGGAGATAAAATATTCAGACTCTTCCAAAGATTTAATAATACCCACGAAGGCAAAGGAATTGGTTTATACATGACCAAAGTTCAAGTAGAAAGTATGAAAGGTACAATAATGCTTGAAAGTGCAAAAGGTATAGGCACCACTATTATTTTAAATTTTCCATTGATAGATAAAGATAATAGCTGAGCATATTATTTAAAATAATAGCATCTTCTATAGAGAATCTCTTCAAATTCTACCAAATTGAAATGATGAATAATTGAAAAAATCTTTATTTTTTAAGCTAAAATCGATAATAGATGTATCAATTCTTTAACACAAAAACATTCTAAGCAATGTTATTTAACTATTTTTAATTAATTTAAGATGTTTAGTCGGCTTATCTTGCAATACCTATAATTTACTTTTTACAAAATGCGTTATAAAACCAAATTGTAGTTTTTAAATTAAATCTTGCATTATGCCAGTAGAAGCATCTATCAAAACCGAATTAAAAAGATCTTCTGGAAGTACCTTTGCCACCATCTATGTTGAACAAGATAACGATCTCATCTATATTGATTGGGATGGATTTCTATCTGTAGATCAGGTTAAAGAAGGTTCCGAAGAACTCCTTAAAATTTTCAAAACTGTTAGTGGAATTAGTAAAATACTAGTTAACAATCAAAAAGTAACGGGTCCATGGAGTAAAGCAAACGATTGGTATGTAAACGACTGGAACCCTAGAGCCATAAAAGCTGGCTTAAAATTTATGGCTGTAATCGAATCTGAAAATATTTTTACTCAGTTATCTCTGCAAGGCTTTCAAAAAGTAACAAGTGGATTTGAAACGCAAAGATTTATTGGAGAAGACAAAGCACGTACTTGGTTAAAATCTGCTTAAAATATAGAAAAAAGGTATACCCGATTTTATCTCAGATATACCTTTTTTTAATACTCTCAAATATAAAATAATACCTTCCTAAAGATAATTTACTCTAGCCCTTTGCTGAATTTTTGTACTAGTCCAAATTTCTGCCTCATCCAAACTCGGAAATGCATGCCAATCCAACTTACCCATCACTTTTAAATTAAGCTGTAATGCAGCAAACTTTGTCATTTCATCATGAGAAAAAGCCATTGCATAAGTTTCTAATCCATTGCCAATCATATGAGGGTAAAATTCAGTCTCAAAAAAATTCATTGCTCCTGCAAATGAACCTCTCATCTCTGTAAGATTTGCAATCATATGTCTTATTTTTCCTTTCTCAGCAAAAGGAATAACTTTTCTCAATAGGTCTAAAATGGGTTCTGTTCGAGCTACACCAATATACTGAGTTTTTAACAATTTATTAGTAGAATCATATTCGGCTTTACCGTATTCATTTTCGTATATAAGCTCCATGATAAAATTTTATTTTTTATATAGTAAACGCGCGATTAAAAAAACAATAATATATTTAAAAGTTATTCTATAACATCTATTATAGATATTAGATTAAAATGATATCAAAAAATTAGAATAATGCAATTATTGCTTTAAGTAGTTTAATATGAGCTGGTACATATTAGCAATACGCATATAAATATAAAGATTAAATATTGCGCAAAAAGTAGATAAAAGTGTAAAATGTACTGTATACATTTTATAAATTGAATTTATGCAAGTAAATCATTTTGTTGAACCATCCATAATATACCAACTTAGGAACAAAAAAGACGAAAGCCATATCTTATGGCCTAACGTATTGGTAACCGCAAAAACAAAAAAATACTATAAGCAAGTTCCAGAGAGTGCATTTTCGATTTTTTCTAATGTTAAAGGAAATGCAATAATTAATATTGAAGGACAGAAAAAAAGAATTTGCGAAGAGACCTTTATGCTTGTAAATCCTTTTCAAAATTTTGAATATGAGATTCAAGAAGAAGTGAATAGTGTGAATGTACATTTTGAATGGGACTTTTTCCAACAAGCCTGCAATACATTGTTATATAGTGATAAAAAACTGTTAGAATCTCAACAACTAGAGACTCATGCCGATTTGGTAATTAATCAATTACACTTTAAAGACCCAGTTATAAAACAGGTTTTAACTAATTACAGCAAGAAAGATGAAACTGATTTTTTCTTGAATCTAATAGAGGCTCTTTTACAAAGAGATCAAATACTGAAAAAAAAACTAATTAAAGTCTCTTCTAAGAAACAGAGTACAAAAAAGGAACTTTTAAAAAGAATGCTATTGGCAAAAGATATTCTTTTTAGTAGTTACGACAATGCTAACTTTAACATTAACCAATTAAGCGAAGCTGTTGCTATGTCTCATTTCCATTTTTTAAGAGTTTTTAAAGAAGTATTTGGTATCACTCCTGGTAAAATGCTTAAATATGTTCGTATGGAAAGAACTAAGTTTTTGCTAGAAAACACCGATATGCCTATTAATGAAATTGCTTTACAAGTAGGTTTCGAAGAAAGTAACAGCCTCTATCCTATCTTAAAGCAGCAATTAAAAATTACGCCTAATCGATATAGAGAAATTAGCAATTTTCAATAGTTTAGTTTCTAGGCAATGCTTCTATCTTAGTCTCAACACCAATAAAACATTAAAGACTATGGAAGTACAATTAATTAGAAATGCGACTTTAAAAGTACAATATGCTGGTAAAAATATACTGGTTGATCCCTATTTTGCAGCAAAAGAATCACTCCGCTCTTTAACTGGAAAATCGAAAAACCCTACGGTTGATCTTCCTTTTTCTATTGATGAAATTTTAGCGAGTGTCGATTTAGTTTTAATTACACACCTTCATCCAGATCATTTTGATGATGAGGCTAAAAAACACCTAGATAAAAACATAGAAATTGTTTGCCAACCAGAAGATATTGAACAAATTAAAGCTAGTGGCTTTACAAAGGTAACTGCAATAGAAAATTCTATTTTATGGCAAGGTATAGAAATCAATAGAACACCTGCTCAACATGGTGAAGGATTTTTCTTGCCTTTTATGGGAAAAGTAAGTGGTTATATATTAAAGGCTAAAGAAGAAAAATCTTTATACATTATTGGAGACAGCATTTGGTATAAAGGAGTAGCTGAATCAATAGATGAATTTCATCCGGAAATCATTATAGCAAACGCAGGTGGAAACGAATTTAAAAAGGAATACGACTTATTTCAAGTAGGGATGACAGAAGACTCTGGAGCCATTGTGATGAATGAAGAGCAATTGTTTAAAATGTATGAATTCTCACCTGAAAGTCAAATAATTACAGTACATATTGGTGCACTCGATCACGATACAGTTACAAGAAATGGATTGAGAAGTTTTCTAGAATCAAAAGGAATTGCAAGTGATAAAATTCTAATTCCAGAAGATGGAGAAAAGCTTAGTTTTTAGGTTTTAATATAATAGCGTTTCGACTTCATTTAAATCGAAACGCTATCATTTTTTATCATCTCAACATTGGTAAATACTTTTCTTTATTTTCAATAATTACCCAAGTCATTATAGCAAACAGCACCAAAGCGATTGGTATACCAGATTGTGCTTCGAGCATATTAAACAGTAAAATACCCACCATTATCGGGAAAATTACAATTGCCCCAAAAGCTCTTAATTTAGGTATTATCATTAAAATACCGCCTACAATTTCGCCAAAAGCGATTAAAGGCATTAGCCAACTAAGTTCTGCTAAAGCATTAAAATCTCGCATCACATTTTCTGGCATTTCTTCGGGCATGGGCATATAATTAAAAAATTTATTTAAACCAGCATTAATAAACATCAACCCAAAAAGGAGGCAAACTACAAATAGAATTTTAGATTTCATTAGTCTTTAGTTTATGATTAACTAATGCAAGATAAATCCATGCTTTCAATAAATAATGGTACAACTGCGACAATCTGAGGGTTAATAACGGCAATTTTTTTTATTTGAAAGTGAGATCAGGTTTTTAATAAAATTTCTCATATTAAATAGCATTTTTATAAACCTATCAACTATATATACGTGTATAAAAACTGTGATTATTTTGGAGCAAACTAACTAAAGCTAAACACAAAATCTTTACAATTTTTTTAACATGTTATTACCCCATTTTTTAAAATTGAATCCAAAAGCTCAACTTTTCACAGTATTTAAATTACTTTTTTTCGGGAGCTTGATATTTTGCATCTTTAGTTTACAAAGCATTAAACCTAATGCTGAACTGAACAACGGAATTTCTGGTAAGTTTTATTTCCAACTACGTGGTGAACCAGTACTTATGGATCTAAAATCTGGTAACTATACTTTCTTTAATAATAAAGCTTGGGAAAAAGACGAATCAAATCCGGCAATGGGAATAGCCAAATACTATTCGAAACCATTTCCAAAAAGTGATAGAATCCTTATTTCGATAAGAGATGCATTAAACTGGCCAGAGAAAATAGGCGATAACTATAGCCTTACTTTAATTCAAGATTTTGAAGGAAAATTTTTCCCCGGTTTAAAGTTTAAATATGATATTCTTTCGGGAGCCGAAGTTGCACCAGACGAAAAACATTTTGCCTTAACTAGAGAGCTAGACGAAAACTGGTTAGAAATTTACAGTTTCGATAATGAATACATTGATGGCAAAAAAATATCAGTAAATTCATTTAAATGGCTACCTAATGGGCGATTAATTTATGCAACAGATCGACAATTTGTAATTACACAGCCCTATTCAACTCAGCAAGCTCAAGTAATTTACTTGCCTTCAAGTGTGAAAACAGGAAAAATTAAATATATTTCAGTAAACCCAAATGGCAAATATCTTTCTTTTGCTTTGGTAAACGATGGAACTGTAACAGTCTCAACCTACTCTACATTTTGGACACTCAACTTGGAAACGAACAACTTCCATCAAATGGCAACAATCCATAAAGACGATTTACAAACAGGCTTTAAATACTCCTCGTGGTCGCCAGATGGAAAATGGTTAGCAGTGTACCAAGGTGGTTTTGGTGGTTCAGGCCCTTTAAATCCTGGTGGTATGGGGCAAATTTATATTTTACCATTCGATGAATTACAAACCTATGTGGTTTCTAAGAATGATAATAATAGAAGCGCTGGAGTAGGCTTGCTTAAACGATACCATATAAGCCCATATGGTAATGAAAGGCAAAGATCAAATATCAAAGAGGACTTTTATAATGCAGAGTTTTTCTGGTTAGAATAATTAGCTTTTTTACCTTGATGGATATTATTTTAAACTAATATCCATCAAGGTATTTACTTCTATACTAATAGTTCTTTAAAACATAAGTATTTGATACTTACACTTTTAATGTACATTTCAACTTGCCATTATTTCCCTATAAAAAATTGGTCGATTTTTATTAAAGTTAAAAACAGACTTATAATTTTAGTTTTATTCATGGATGTGCAATATTTGCGTAACTTTCATGATAGAAATTTTGTTCTTTAACAAGCTATTATACGCATATACCAAGATAAATATAGAATAGAAATTTCTTCAAATTTTATTTCAGGTATAATCTAATTAACAATTAATTGTTTTATAAAAACTAAGCAAATACATTTTTTAATTTGGAAGTTAATTAAACATTCGGGTAAAAAAGAGGAAAAATAAAAAATGGCACCAAACATAAAAGAGGCTAAAAAAAAGCTTGACCAAATAGGTTATCTAAATATCAAAGTTGATCCGGAAATAGACTTAGTCGCCGAGATCAACAAATTAAAAAAAGAAAAAAATGCTGTAATTCTGGCTCATTACTATCAAGAACCTGTAATACAAGACATTTCAGATTATTTAGGAGACAGCTTGGCTTTGGCTAAAAAAGCAGCACAAACAGATGCAGAAACTATCGTATTTGCCGGCGTGCACTTTATGGCAGAAACTGCAAAAATTATTAATCCAGAAAAAAAAGTACTATTACCAGATTTAAAAGCAGGATGTTCTTTAGCAGACTCTTGCCCTCCAACAGAGTTTAAAAAATTCATCGATCAACATCCAGGTCATATAGTAATTACATACATCAACTGTTCTGCTGAGATTAAAACCATGAGCGACATTACTTGTACCTCATCTAATGCAGTACAGATTATAGAATCTATTCCGAAAGACCAGCCAATTATATTCGCTCCAGATAAAAACTTGGGCAAATACCTGATTAAGAAAACAGGAAGAGATATGTTATTATGGGAAGGATCTTGTATAGTACATGAAGCATTTTCTATCGACAGATTGCTCGAATTACACCAAAACCACGCTAAAGCTAAAATTATAGCTCACCCAGAATCTGAAGAACCACTTTTGAAAACCGCTCAATTTATTGGTTCTACTGCACAACTTTTAAAATATGTAAAAGAAGATAGTGCAGAAGAGTTTATTGTAGCAACAGAAGCTGGTATTCTACACCAGATGATGAAAGAAGTTCCTAATAAAACTTTAATTCCAGCACCTAGTAACGAAGACAATACTTGTGCATGTAGCGAGTGTGCTTTTATGAAGCAAAACACCTTGGAAAAGCTGTATTTGTGCATGAAGTACGATGCTCCTGAAATTACCTTGTCAGAAGAAGTGATTATAAAAGGTAGACGTCCAATTGAAAGAATGTTGGAAATTTCTTAAGCTTTTATACTTTAAATTTGGCCGAAGATTAAAGCAAAATAGCTTTAGAAAGAGAGGTAATTATGAGATTTGACACAGACTTTTTAGTAATTGGGTCTGGGCTAGCTGGGCTGGCTTATGCACTAAAAGTTGCAAATAAGTTACCAGAAGCAAAGGTAACGATAGTAACAAAAGCAGACGAAGGTGAATCGAATACCAGATATGCACAAGGTGGTATAGCTGTAATGTTGGATAAAGACGAAGATTCATTTAAAAAGCACATAAAAGACACCCTTATCGCCGGAGATGGATTGTGTGATAAAGAAGTGGTGAAAATGGTGGTGAAAAAAGGACCTAAGAGATTTAGAGAAATCACTGGTTGGGGCGCTGAATTTGACAAGCAACCATCTGGAGATTATGACCTTGGCAGAGAAGGTGGCCATTCTGTAAATCGAATTGTGCACCACAAAGATGTTACGGGTTGGGAAATGTCTCGTACACTGCTAAAACAGGTACATAGCATGCCAAACATTGAGATTCTGTCTTATCATTTTGCTATAGATTTAATCACTGAGCATCATTTTAAGGTAAAACCAGAAGTAAAACCTGAAGATGTTAAGTGTTATGGAGCTTATGTGCTCAACCAGAAAACTAAACAGATTGAGCGAATATTATCTAAAGTTACGCTATTAGGTAGTGGTGGTACTGGGCATGTTTACAGAAACACTACAAATCCTTTAGTAGCTACTGGTGATGGAATTGCTATGGCATACCGTGCTAAGGCATTTATCCAGAATATGGAGTTTATACAGTTTCACCCAACATCTTTGTATAATCCGGGAGTTTCTCCTTCTTTCTTAATTTCTGAAGCGGTAAGAGGTTTTGGTGCTAAGTTGAGAACAAAATCTGGCGAACCTTTTATGCATAAGTATGATGAAAGAGAGGAATTGGCTTCTAGAGATATTGTGGCTCGTGCAATCGATTCTGAACTGAAGATTAGTGGAGATGATTTTGTTTATTTGGATTGCAGACATTTAGAGATGGAAGGCTTTAAGAAGCACTTCCCTAACATCTATGAGAAATGTGCTAGCCTAGGCATTTACGCAGAAAAAGATATGATTCCGGTTGTGCCAGCAGCTCATTACTTATGCGGTGGTATTAATGTAGACATGAACGGAAGAACCAATGTAGAAAACCTTTATGCTTGCGGAGAATGTAGTAACACTGGTTTACATGGAGCAAATAGGCTGGCTTCCAACTCATTATTAGAAGCTTTGGTTTATGCACATAAATGTTATAAAGATGGCATAAAAAAATACGATTCTATCGAAATTCCGGCTGAGATAAACGAGTGGAACGCAGAAGGAACAGTAGAGCCTAAAGAGAAAATTGTAATTACGCACATGCGCAAAGAATTGCAAACGCTAATGAGTGATCTGGTTGGCATTGTGCGGTCGAACGAGCGATTAAGACTTGCCAAAGAAAAACTGCATTTTATCTACAAAGAAACCAAGAAATTATACGACAACTCTACGCTTTCGCCTCAACTCTGTGAATTGAGAAATTTAGTAACCATTGCTTATTTAATCATTGAGCAATCTATACAAAGAAAAGAAAACAGAGGCGGTTATTTTAATAAGGATTTAGAATGATAAAAAAAGAGATGTCTACAAATTGTAGACATCTCTTTTTATTTACTTACTTTAATTCGATAAGTAACTATATATTGATCGTTTGTCTTTAGATGCAAAACATACAATCCTTTGCTATTGAAAGTATGTTTGAAATAATATCTGCCTGAAGATTGACTAATTTCTGGAATAACTGTTCTAGCGCTACTTCCCTTTACAATTTCTAATTGAAAGCTATCTTCTTCGATATTACCCTCTTTTAAAAAGCAAAACTCTATTTCTTCCCCGCGCTGAACTGCTAGATTAAAAGTGTTTGGATAAATCGGAGTCAAATGAGTATTAAAAGCACCTTTGTAAACCAGAGGTCCATTAAGAAAATATTCTAAAGTCGGAGCATTATCCATCAATAACCATTTTGTGTCTAAAGGATAATGGCTCATAGCAAATAGTTTGGGAGAAGCTAGAAAATAACCGGAGTTAAATGTCTTTTCGAATGCTTTATGCGTCAAGTTTATGGAGCCACTTGACCAAGTTGGGTCACATAAATACCATTCTCCATCAAGTTTTACGGCATTCCAAGAGTGATTCGGAATCCCGTCACCACCATTATTAGCTTCTAAGTTTTTGCCGTATCCGTTTACCAATTCGCATTCAATGTCTACATATAGCGTCATTTCTTTTAGCAGATAGGCATAACCTGTACAAACCGTTTTTTGTTGTTTTACAAGCCTTTCAATCACTTTAGGAGCAAATTCTCTATTCCATTCTCCCAGCGCAGCTTCATCACCTTTAAACTTGGCTCTTTTGCGCTTGTTCATCAGATAATAGTTGTAATCATTTTCTATGTTTTCGCATATCCAGCGATAAATTACCCTGAATTTTTCATGCTCAGTAGAAAAAGGTTTTGTGAGTTTAATCGTAAGATTTCTTAAGTCATTTAAAGGATGATTAGGATATAATTGCCCGACACTATCTGCTTTACTATAATCTATTTTTTGATTTTGTGCATTTAGAGAAATTGAAATTAACAAAAGGAATAATAACCCTACTAACCTGCTACAATAATTTTTTCTCATTTAAATATCTGCTTAATTTTTCCACCCAACTTAGCGAAAAATGATTTTTCTGAATAAACTTCATTTACTGATACTTCACCAGCTATCACGATACACATATCTCCATCGCTCCATTCGTATTTTAGATCTATATTTAATGTAATTGAAGAATCTGCTACTGAAACAGTGTAAAGTTGAGTTTCACAACCTATATAACTAAACTGTAAAACATCTCCAGTTTTAATATTTTCTAATTCAAAGTATCCATCAAGATCAGCAATGGTTCCCTTATCCGTACCAAAAAGAACTATACTAGCTCCCGGTAAAGGCTCATTTTCATCTTCAATTTTCACGATTCCTTTTACTGTAAATGTATTTTTAGAATCTTCACTTTGCTGAGTTTTATTCTTCTCGTCATACTCAACCACTTCAATTTTGGAGTTGCTTTGTGCTAAACTCTCTTTTTTGCTCAGAAACAATAATGATAAACTGATGAAGCCTGCTTTAAGTAACTTCCAACCAAATTTATTCGTCGGAACTGGTTTTGTTGAATAAGTTTTTAATTGGTCTGGATGAAATCTGCCGCATGCATGCTGAGGCTTTTTTAGAAAGAACTGTTGGATTTCATCATCTGTCATCTTAGTGAAATCAATCACATTCTTTTGACAAGAAGCACAAAAACCACCAGTTGCTGTCGGTGTAAAAGTTGACCACTTTTCACCACAAGGTTTAGGAATATCGAGGCTAATCTGTTTTTTCATATCAACTAATTAAAGATGTTTTTAAACTTATCTCCTAACTTCCCAAATAGTGATTTTTCTGAATAAACTTCACTGATAGCTACTTCACCTAATAACTCAGCATTTAAGACAAGAAAAACATTTTTTAAAGTCACATTTATTAGTTCAGAATCTACTTGCTTAGGTATTTTATATTTTTCTTCCTTAAAACCTATGTAACTAAATGTTATAACGTCACCTGCTTTTACATTTTTTAATTCAAAATTTCCATCTAGGTCAGTTATAGCAGTTTCCTGTATCTCTCCATTAAATATATATACACCTGGTAAAGGCTCATTATCCACTTCGGACATTACAATTCCTTTCACTGAAAATGAATTTGTTGTATCTCCACTTTGTTGATTTTTATACTCCTCTTCCTGCCCAATAACTTCAATTTTGGAGCTACTTTGTGCTAAACTCTCTTTTTTGTTCAGTAATAATAATGATAAACTAATGAAGCCTGCTTTAAGTAACTTCCAACCAAATTTGTTTTTAGGAATTGATGTTATTGAATAAGTTTTTAATTGGTCTGGATGAAATCTGCCGCATGCATACTGAGGCTTATTCAAAAAGAACTGTTGAATTTCTTCATCTGTCATCTTAGTGAAATCAATCACATTCTTTTGGCAAGATACACAAAATCCACCAGTTGCTGTCGGAGTAAAAGTAGACCACTTTTCACCACAAGGTTTAGGAATATCGAGGGTAATCTGTTTTTTCATTATCAATTAATTTGGCACTAAATACTTAAGACAAGTACTCTAAATATCCCTTTTTTGAGTTAAAAAAGCAATTTTAATAAAAAAAGCCTTTCTACAAATTTTGTAGAAAGGCTTTATAATTTGATTTATAATTATCTATTTTACTTTTAACCAATCTTCAGATGCTGGTTTGTGGTTCTTCGGTACTTCATTTCCATAAAGTAATGCATTAAACAAAGTTCTGTAGGTACCCATCGGTTGGCCACGCCATTGCGGTTGGAAACCAAAAAGCAATACATGTCCTTCACCGTGTTTTACATCCAAAGCGGCAGCTTTATCATTCATATATTCTTCTCCAACTAAATAACCCGAAAGCAAAGGTGAACCTTTAGATTGATAACGTGCCAACACTTCTCCCTCAAAACCATCTAAAGTTGCAAACACCGGACTTCTAAAAACAAACACGCTAGCAAACTCTGGCATACCCGCCATTACCGGATGTTCGTTGTTACAAATCACTTCCATGATAGAGCCCCCAGTAAAAAACTTAGCACGGTCAACTCCTTTCACCACATTCTGTACTGGCAAGTGAAGCGCATTAATCGCAAACTCACTGCTCTGGTTTAAGCAAACCAACGTACCACCTTTAGAGACAAAGTTGTTTAGGCTACGACTTCCATTTTCTCCCAAACCACCGGCATACTGTGGCGGTGCAGAACCTGCTTGCATACCATTTTCGATAGTACCGTTTCTTTCTGATGCCATCACGATTACATCAAATCGATCGCTAAGATTACCAGCCCAAAAATCAGTATTCCTTATAGAAGTATATTCAACCCCAAAATTATCTAGCAACCAACGAGTCCAACCCATGTCCATACTGGCTGTCCAAGGTCTGTAAACTGCCACTCTGGTTTTTACATCAGTTTCTGAATTTTGAGAAGTCAACTCTCCATTAATTGCATAATCATCAACCCATTGTTGCATTAAGCTTCTACTTGCCCCCTTAATACCGTATTTCTTTTTTTGATCATTATAAATGATGGCTAAACCTTTTTCTTTTGCCTCAGCCAATACCCTAAAAGTATTGTTCTCTGTTGGATCAACCAATAGAATACTTCCATTACCTTTTAGCGAACCGGGTAAAGGTTTAATTCCTGCCGCAATGGCATTGCTACTAAAACCAGCTCCAGGAGCAAAATCAATCTTATCTAGGTCTGTATCAATATTGTCGGTTGGTTCTATTACTTTACCTTCAATTGGTTCAAGTGCATCTTTCAATTCTTGTGTAATAGGGGTCATTGCACCAATCACTTTTACTTCCATTTGATAAGGTAATGTCCAACCGGCAGCATCATAAGGTTGCTCAAGTGGTCCGTCTGGTGACTCTCTCAAATCTGGATAAACCTGCACATCTAACACTTCTCTGGCTAACTCAGCAAACTCTTGATCCATCGGAATTACCCAAGTTCCCTTCGGATAAGTAATACCCTCAAAAGTGATGGTTTGTTTTAATTGAGAAATCTCTATTCCATTAAAAGCCAACCTTCTTAACATTTCTACTGGTCTCACGTTATCACGTTGCTTTTGCGGAATGAAATAAGCAAACGGAGGTTCATTTTTATATTTCTCAATTGTATTTACACCAGACTGATACTTATTGAAAAGCAATGTTTCTTTATATTTAGCGGCATAATCAAGTACGGCGATCGAAGCAACTTGCATGTACTGCATTGCATCGCTTATTCGCCACCAACCACCTTTCCAAGGACTCGAATACAAAGATTCAACTCTTAAATCGGCTCTGTCTTTTGGGAAATCTCTAAGTGTATAAAAATGCGGAGTAGCATACATATAAAGAGCAGTCTCTGTCCAAAATGATGGAATATTCTGCATGGCTGGCAAATAATCTATATAACCCGGATACCACGCATCAAAACCTTTTCCCATGTGTACTGCTCCAGGCAAACCTTCAGTTTCCAGTTCTTGAGCCATTGCCATACCAATCATATTTACTTCGCGAGCTACAATTGGTGGGGTTTGTGTAGCAATTGGTTCTGCAAATGGCGGCAACCAAATTCGAGTTGGAAAAGGAGAAGATTGATGGTGCACATGTATGATGTTAGGCTCCCACTCTCTCCAAGTTCTGCCTACCACTCTAGACTCAAGCATGTTGAGCATATATGCATCTCGGTTATTGTCATGGCCAACATACTTTTGGTATAACCAAGGAGTTCTCGAAGTTTCGTAAGGTGTACCTACATTACTCAAATACCAGTTAGCGATTATATCTTGTCCATCGGGATTGAGTGATGGCCAAAGCACCAAAATTACATCATCTAAAATAGCTTTAAATTTCTTTTCTTCTGCTTTGCTTAAAATCTCATATGCCAATGTGATGATATGCTGAGCACCGGCAACTTCTGATGCGTGCAAACCACCACTTAAATCGACAATGGTCTTGCCTTCTTCGGCAAGTTTCTTTGCTTCTTCTCTACTTAGGTTTTCTGGGTGTGCTAATTTTTGCGAGATTTCTTTGTAGTGATCTATATTCTTTAAATTCTCAGGAGAAGAAATTAAAACATATTTCCAGTCTCTACCTTCAGATGTTTTTCCGGCTGATTTCATTTCAACCATATCGCTGGCAGCATCCAATTTTTCAAAATAACTGATAGACTGCTCATAAGTTGCCAGATGAAAATCAGCTCCAACTTTAAAACCTATTACATCTTCAGGTTTTGGAATAGATGAACTTTGTGCTTTTAGAAATAATGGCATTACAACTAATGCTAATCCTAAAGTGAGCTTTTTGAATGAAAATCTTTGATTTGAAATTGCAGAAAATAATTGATCGGAAGCTTGGCATATTTTAGGGGTAAGTTTCCAAAGCTTGTTTAGTTTTTTCATGAATTTTTGTTGTAGTTTTTTAACCTGTAACTATTGAATGAGTGATTGTAATTGTTCTCATCAAAAATATAAAATCCTAATGGATAGTGGCTACTACAATTATTTATTTAATATTTACTAATGAGAAATATTAAATCCCACTCTAAGAAGCAATAGCAGCATTTTAGAATAATTTCCTAACTAGAAATTTTTCAATTTAAATAGAAAATTATTAGAATAATTCAATTTACCATAAGAATACATAAGCACCCTTCCTGTAACAGATTTTCAAATGTTAATTAGTACAATTTCAATATCTGTTTGTTACTCTAACATAAATGAGAAAGAAAAATATTTAAAAACGATCAATTATGCCCACTTATTGCACATATACTAGTGAAATCATTTTCAGCCAACATAAACCAAATTTTTATTCAATGAAATATTTAATCTATTTTTTCATATTTACATGCCTGATAGCTTGTGACAACGAGTTTATTGAAGATAATACCGACATTACACCTGAAACAGAAGATAGAACAGAAGAAGAAGAGGTTAATCCAGACTATGATAATTTAGAACAATGGGATAGATTTGAACTATCTTTCCAAGCAGAAGTACTCACAGATCCATTCTCAACACCTCCATTAAGTGGAATTTTTACACACTCTGATGGGGAAAAAATGGAAATAAATGGTTTTTATGATGGAGACAGCACTTACAGAATCAGATTTATGCCAACAAAATCTGGTGTATGGACATATGAACTTTCTAGTGAACTTGATTCTATAAATGGAGTTAGTGGAGGAATAAATGCTATTTCTCCATCAGTAGAAAATCATGGAATGGTGAAAGTTTCTAACACTTATCATTTTGCTTATGATGATGGTTCTAGTTACTTCCCTTTTGGTACTACATTATATGCCTGGTTCTACCAAGGTGAAGAGATAGAAAACCAAACTATAGAGTCTCTTCAAGAAAGTTCTTTTAACAAAGTACGAATGTGTGTAATGCCTAAGTTCTATGATTACTGTGTTAATTTTCCACCTGAATTCCCATATGAAAAGAATGAAGCAGGTGATTATGATTTTGATAAAATAAATCCAGCATATTTTCAAGATGTTGAAAATAGTATTGAAGAATTATTAGAACTTGGTATAGAAGCTGATGTTATACTTTTTCATCCATATGATTATTGGGGATTTAGTAGAATGGGAACTGATGCAAATAAAAAATATCTTCAATATGTAATAGCTCGATTTGGAGCTTACCGTAATGTATGGTGGTCAATGGCTAATGAATACCAATTATTAGAAGATTTTACTGAAGAAGATTGGGATGAGCTTGGTCAATATGTTGCAGATAATGATCCATACGAGCACTTAAACTCAGTACATAATGCTAAAAGAGGATTTTATGATTTTAGTAAATCATGGGTTACTCATGTAAGTGTACAAGTTGAAGAAGTAGATGAAATAATGGACTGGCGGGATGAATATCAAAAACCAGTGATTGCTGATGAAGTTGGCTACGAAGGTGATATACCATTCGAATGGGGTGATCTTTCTCCAAATTTACTTCTTGATAAATTTTGGATAGCTACTACTAAAGGTGGATATGTTAGCCATGGTGAAACTTATGAAGATCCAAATGATGTATTATGGTGGGCAAAAGGTGGTAAACTAAAAGGTGAAACTCCAGAACGGATTACATTCTTACAAAACATTATCGAAGATTATGGATATGGTCTAACTGGTGTAAGTGGAGATAACTATATAGCAGAAGGAGAAGGATACATTTTACAGTATTTAGGTGAAGATACTCCAGATACTTTCACTTATGACATCCCAGATGATGGAACATACCAAGTAGATATCATTGATACTTGGAACATGGAAATCGAATCTGCTGGTGAATTTAGTAACAGCGTAAGTATTGACCTACCTGATACTCAATACCTAGCAATTAGAATTCAAAAGAAAAGTGCAAGCTCTTAATTAACTTTGAAGATATTTTTAAAAAGAAAGGTGAAACTAATCACCTTTCTTTTTTTTATATAATTCTATCTATATCAGTCTAAGGGAACATTTAACCCCACTTTAGCTCTATTCATTACAACATGGGTTTTAAAGTGTTTTACATTCGTATTATTGAAAAATAATTTTCTCGTCAAAGATTCATAATGCGACATAGAGCTTACAATCATTATCAATATATAATCTGTATCTCCAGTAACATAATAGCATTGCTGCACTTCGGGGGTGCTATTAAATAAATTTTTTGCATCATCAAGGTGTTTCAAACTTTCTTCATACAATTCTAATTCTACTATCACTGTAATTGACTGCTTAATTTTTTCAGGATTTATAATAGACACATTCGATTGAATTACCCCTGATTTTTGCATCCGTTTAATTCTTCTTTGGACAGCAGGCGCAGAGAGGCTTATAACTTCCCCAATAACTTTTTGCGAAGTAGTATTATCTTTTTGAAGTATATCCAATATTGCTAGATCGAATTTATCTAAGCTATCCATATGCATTAAAATTTCATTTATATATTAAAATATGAAATAAAATTGCAAATACCTGCACAATTTCAATCAATATTAAAGATGAAAATGAAATAAATTTGCATTATAAATCAGTAAGATAATGTCACCCTATTTTATAAATCGCCCAGATAATCAAATGAATCAAAATCATACAAATCGGATTTTGATGGAAAACGATGCATTTGAATATCACCAGAATTTAGATTACTACACTCCTACTCCTTTACATAATCTTAAATGTCTAGCAAAGAAAACTGGTGTACAAAACTTATACATCAAAGATGAATCTATGCGCATGGGTTTAAATGCTTTTAAAGCTTTAGGTGCTTCTTATGCGATTCACAATGTATTAAAGTGTAAACCTGATATCGAGACTTTTTGTACTGCGTCGGACGGTAACCATGGTAAGGCTGTTGCTTGGTCTGCAAAGCAAAAAAAGAAAAAGGCAATTATATATGTTCCTTACGACACGTCTAAAAACAGAATAGAGGCGATTAAGACTGTTGGTGGAACTGTTATCCAAATGGATAAAAACTATGATGATACCTGTAAATTTGCTGCACAGATAAGCAAAGTATCTAAATGGGAATTGTTGCAAGATACTGCTTGGCAAGGTTATGAAGAAATACCAGCAATGATAATGGCAGGCTATTTAACTAGCCTAAAAGAGCTTGAAAATGAATTACATACATTGCCCAAACCCAAAATTGACATCGTGTTTATACAAGCAGGTGTGGGTAGCTGGGCTGCTTCTGCTATTTGGTATTACATGAATCGATATGGTAGAAACAAGCCCCAAATAATTATTGTGGAACCTAATGAGTCTGATGGCATTTTCAATTCATTTTATAAAAATAGAAGATCAAACTCATCTGGAAATGGCCGTACAATTATGGCAGGTCTAAATTGTGGAATACCTTCATTAAGCGCTTGGGAAATAATTAAACATGGTGTAAATGCTGTTATAAAAATCCCTGATGATTATGCTGAAAATGCTATGCGTAAGCTATATTACTCCGAAGGTGATGACCCAAAAATTATCGCCGGTGAATCTGGAGTTGCCGCATTTGCAGGATTTATGGCTTTAATTCAAGATATTAAATATAAAGGTTTAAGAGATTATTTTGGGATAAATGAAGAAACCAATATCCTTTGCTTCAACACAGAAGGAGCAACTGATATAGACGAATTCAATAAAATTATAGGAATCAACGCTAATTAATTTTTTTAAAATAGTAAACATGCAAAACCCTTTTCAGCTAACAGAAACTCAAAAAGAAAACCTCATCTCATTTGCACAAGAACTGGTTCGAATTAAAAGTTATTCAGGACAAGAGGAACTAGCCATAAAACTTGTTGAGAAGAAAATGAAAGAACTTGGTTACGAAGAGGTGAAGATTGATTCAATGGGTAACGTTGTTGGTAGAATTGAAAGTGGAGAAAAAATAGTGATGTTCGACTCGCATGTAGATACTGTAGAAGTTAATGATGAAGATGAATGGGACTTCCCTCCTTTTGGTGGAAACATTGTTAATGGAAAACTACAAGGTAGAGGTTCTGTTGATATGAAATCTGCAGCAGCAGCTTCTGTTTTTGCTGCTGCATTAGCTAAAAATACCGAGTTTATAAAAGATAAAACCATTTTGGTTTCTTGTACTGTTTTCGAAGAAGACTGCGATGGAGAAAACTTAAAATATCTTTTTAAAGACCTTGATATCAAACCTAATTACATGGTGATTTGTGAGCCTTCTGGAAATTTAATTACACTGGGACATAAAGGAAAAGCCCAAATTAAAATTAAAACACAAGGTATATCTGCCCACGGTTCGGCTCCAGATAAAGGAGTTAATGCTGTGTATGAGATGGCTGAAATAATCCAAAGAGTTGAAAAACTTAATCAAACATTACCAGAAATAAATGGAGCTAAAGGGACTATTGTACTTTCAAAGATTTCAAGCAAAAGTGCTTCACTAAATGCCGTTCCTACTGAGTGTGAAATTTATTTGGATAGAAGGATGGTTTTAGGTGAAACTAAAGAAGATATTGCTAAAGAAATGGATAAACTTATAGTAGGGAAAAATGCTACTTGGGAAGTAGGTACACTTTATAGAACTAGCTGGACAGGTCTAGAATTTAGCTACGATCCTTTACACCCAGCATGGAAAATTGACGAAAACCACGAATTAACACAAGCTTGTGTTTCTGCCTATAAAGATAATACTGGCAAAACCGATGTCCCTTTTGAGTTCTGGGATTTTAGCACAAACGCAGTCACTCCTGTAAGCATGGGAATACCAACAATTGGTTTTGGACCAGGGGAATATAAACTGGCTCACATGCGCAACGAACAATGTGAAGTAAGCCAGATTATAGATGCCTGCTCATTTTATCTAAGATTAATATCAAAGTTGTAAAGTCAAACTTCATCACTTTACAACTACATGCTGTGTACTTGAATTGATTTCGTAAACACTGGCTTTGTCATTGTTTCTTGTGACAATGATTTTATCACTGCCATTTTTGAATTTTAAGACTGCCATATCTCGAATATCACCACCAAGCGCAAGTTGAGAATTTGTTTTATAAACTTGTGGTTCACCACTATCAAATTTCAGAAGCACACCTTTTGAGGCATCACTACTACCAAACTCTACTCTGTATGGATAAAAGTTACCAGCAGCTAAAATCTCATTAGCTCCATCGCCATCAAAATCGTGTTGCACAAATGCATTGATCATAGATATCTGAGCCATTTCAGGTAGCGGTTTTAACTCAAGTTTACCATTTCCCTTATTTTCTAATACCGCAGATTCTAATGTATAAGCTGTCAATTTGTGAGCTTTATCCAATTGTTCTTTATTCAATACATCTTCGATAGTTGCATCTGCATAATCTGCATATTTGATAAATTTCTTTCTCAAAATTACAGCTTGCTCTAATAATTCATCTCTACTTGGCAAAGGATAACTCGTGCCTTGAACGTAAGAACACAAAATTGGGTCAACTCTGCCATCTTTGTTAATATCCAAGGCAAAGCATGTAACGGGTTGCTCAAGTGAAACATTTAATTGGTTATTTGTACCTGCATTGCCTAATAAAAAGTCTTGATCTCCGTCACCATCAACATCTAATGCAGTTATACTTGTCCACCAGCCATTGGTCTTTCCTAAATTGAATTGATCAGAAACATCTGAAAAGTTTTTACCCGCATTGTTTTGATAAACCTTAACAGGCATCCATTCACCCACTACTATTAAATCTGGCCAAGTATCATTATTAATATCTGTCCAAAGTGCATCGGTCACCATGCCTAACTTTTGGTTTCCATCGAAAACATCTAATCCGATATCGGTGAAAACTAGATTTCCTGTTGCATCTGTATCATTCTTAAAGAAATGACTTTCTGGAATATATGGATAATTTTCTGGAGTTAACCTACCTCCAACAAATACATCTAGGTCTCCATCTTTATCAAAATCTACTGCCACTGCACAACTTCCACTGGTAGTGTTATTAGGTAAACTTGTCTCTGCTTTTGAGAAATTACCAGCGCCATCATTCAGATATAATCTATCTTGGTAAAACTGATTCTTGAATGTAAATTCATTCCCACCACTCACTACATATAAATCCAAATCACCATCAGCGTCGGCATCAAAAAATGAAGCTTCTATATCTTCAGAGATGTGATCTTTTTCAGCAAGAGTGAGTTCACCATTTATAAAAGTGCCATCATCATTACCTAAATACAACTCTCCCGCTTGTCCTGCTGCTCCGCAGAAATACACATCATCGTTCCCATCTGCATTTACATCGGCAACTGCCAACTTACCTCCCAATTTAGATAACTGGTACAACAATAACCTTTCAGCTTTAAAGTCAACATAAGGATTTTCTTTGTGCTTAAAGTTAATTCCTGAAGCTTTAGTAGCGTCTCCTAATAGGTAAGATTTAATATTTTGATCATTTTCATTTTTTGCTAACAGTTTGCCTTCTGCTTGCTCGACTTTTAAAACTTGATTCGTTTTTACATCATTTAAAACAGTAGTTTTACCATCTGGCCATTCTATTTTAAGTTCATCAATTGATGTTGCTTTTCCCAAACCAATTGTTAAAACTGGCTCAATTGAAGATTGATATCCCCTTGTATAATATGCTTCGTAAAATAAATCCTTATCTGCGAGTTTCAACCAAACTTTAGAACCAATTGCTTTTGTATTTTGCCCTTCTCCTTTTAAATCGAGCTTGAGGTAATTATTTGTATTTGTTTTTTCTTGTTGATTTTGATAGATGCTCACTTCGTCTCCCAAATTACAAACTACCAAATCATAGTCGCCATCATTATCAAAATCTGCATAGGCTGTTCCATTTGAGATGGTTTGTTTATCCAAACCCCAATTTACCGTCTGGTTCGTAAACTTTACCCCATCTGTATTACTGAATATGTAATTGCTCACTTTGGTAGATGGCATTTGATGGATAAGCTCCAACATATTTACATCTTTAATGTTACTATTAGATTTACTTGCTTGCTCATTCACAGTATATTTTACAAAATCAAGATTTGTAAAATCACGATAATAACCATTGGTGATAAAAAGGTCTTTTAATCCATCATTATCAAAATCTAGCAATAAACTAGACCAGCTCCAATCCGTATTAGATATTCCCGAAAACTGAGCTATTTCACTGAAATGTGGTAAGGTATCTTCAAAAAAACCTTGATTCAATTGTAAGGTATTTCTCATGTATTGATGATGATACCCACTATCAACTGCCATAGTATGCTTGTCGAAATCATCTGGACCTTTTAGTAATTTTTGTCTACGATTGTCTTCTGGTAACATATCCGCTACAAAAATATCTTGCAAACCATCGTTGTTGATATCTGCAATGTCAGAGCCCATTCCATATTTAGAAAGATGATCGAAGATGGTATGAGAAATTTCTTTAAATGATCCATCTTTATTATTAATGTAACAGAAATCTTGTTCATCGTAATCATTCGTTACATATATATCTGGCCATCCATCTGCATTTAAATCTGAAATAGAAGCACTTAAACCAAAGTTTAACCCACTACCATGTATACCTGCTTCTTCACTTACTTCTACAAATTTCCCTTGCTCGTTTTTGAAAAGTTTATTCCCAAAATAAGGATGCCTTAAACTTCTTAACCGCTTTACATTATAAAAAACAGAGTAAAACATGTTGGCGTGATTCAGCAAAAACATATCTAAATCTCCGTCTTTGTCATAATCGAAAAAGTAAGATTGTGTAGAGAATGTTCCGGGAGCTTCTAAACCATAACTTTTAGCACTCTCAGTAAATGTTGGTACTCCACCGGGCTCACATCCATTGTTGATGAACAATTGGTTCATTCTATCTGGTTGATCTACAATTACTGGCTTGTTATATCCCTCTCCTTTTGCATTACCAGAATAACATAAATAAATATCTAACCAACCGTCTGCATTGATGTCTACTAGGTTCACACCAGTTTTCCAGTTGTTTCTACCTGCTGTTTTTGTCTCTTGCGTAACTTCTTTAAACTTAAATTCTCCTTGGTTCAAATACAGTTTGTTAGGCACTGTATTTCCAGAAAAATACATATCAGCCAAACCATCATTGTTCAAATCGCCTACTGCCACACCAGAACCATTGTAGGTGTATTCGTAGGTCATAATGTTATTATGTTCGGTTTCAATTATCTCATTTGTAAAGTGTACACCTGTGTGACTCGATGGCATTTCTTTAAACATCTTGTCTTCCTCACAACTAACAAACAGTAATACCCACAAACAACTGATTAACCTAAATAAACTTGATTTGCCCATAATTGAGATGGCTGTATTTTAAAGTGAATGATTTGCGATAGTTTAACCTACCTGCAAATGTATTTATACTTTGTTAATGATTAAAATTATGATATGCTATTAATGATAGTGAAGTGCTGTTGAATTGATTCTGATAGTAAAAAAATCTCCAGCCACCAAAGAAAGCACTAAGAGGTAGCTGGAGATAATAGATAGTAATTAGCTATTTAAAAGTGAAGATTCACATTTTCTTATTGGTAGCCAGGATTTTGTTCAAGTGAATTTCCACTTCTTTGAACTTCATCAATTGGAATTGGTAAGAAATACATTCTATCTTCCCACACTTTAGTGTCGTCTGTAATTAAATCGTAACTATAGACATAATCATCACCATCTTTGTAAACATTTACCCCAGTAACAGTTTCAGAAAACTCTTCAGGAGCAATAGTCCATCTTCTTACATCAAAGAATCTATGATCTTCTAACACCAACTCTACTCTTCTTTCATTTCTGTATCTCTCTACTAATTCTTCGCCACTCACTGTTAAAGGAGGCATTCCAACTCTTTCTCTAACTTCATTGATTGCTGTTCTAGCTTCACTCTCATTGCCTAAAGCAATTTGTGCTTCAGCATAGTTAAGATAGAATTCTGCTTTTCTGAATATGATCCATGGACCAGTGTTACCAGAATATTCTCCTTCGTCTTCTTGCACCCACTTACGGAAGTTATATCCTGTTCTTGATGCATTATGTGCAGAAATTGTAGAGTAACGAGAATCTTTACCTGCTAATGCAGAATTGGTAGGATCATTTATATCTAAAAAGTACTCATATTCAGCATCTTTAAAAGGAGCTCCATTATAAAGAATGGTTTGGTAGAATCTTGGATCACGGTTAACATAAGGATCTTGATCATCGTAACCTGATTCTGGGTTTGAAGGTAAGTTACCATTAGTTAACTCATAACTATCTACCAAATCTTGAGAAGGAGTAGTATTAGCCCAACCTCCATTACTGTTTGGAAAAAGCCAAGTATTTACTCCATAACCTTGGTTATTTACTTCTGTGAAATATCTTGAAAAGATTGCTTCTTCAGTAAAGTCTGCAGTAAATAACTCACCGTAGGCATTTGGATTATCAGCAGCTTGTACTAAAGAAACTGTTGATAATTCCATAACAGCTTGATTAGCATCGCTAGCTGCTTGCCATCTAGACATGTCTCCTTCTTCATTATATAATGGACTAGCAATGTATAATAAAGTACGTGCTTTTAGAGCCATTGCTGCTTCTATTGAAGCTCTACCTAATTCGTAATCACCATCAGCAACAGATAATAATTCTTCGATTGCTAAGTCACATTCTTCAACAATAAAGCTAGCTATTTCTTCTGATGAGTTTCTTGAAACTGCCATATTTTCATCATCTAGCTCAAATGTAGTTGTAATCAAAGGAACACCACCATACCATCTTAATAGATCGAAATAAAGAAATGCTCTAATAAACCGCATTTCACCATCCATCACAGAAAGTGCTTCTTCATTTATTTGAGAATCTACAGTTCCTTCAAAATAAACATTTGTTCTTCTAATATA
The DNA here is from genome assembly GCF_026250525.1 of Chondrinema litorale. Lineage (GTDB taxonomy): Bacteria > Bacteroidota > Bacteroidia > Cytophagales > Flammeovirgaceae > Chondrinema > Chondrinema litorale. Next base: position 109,876 of record NZ_CP111044.1, on the reverse strand, counting down.
AGCATAAGCAGTTGCCCATAAGCTTCTAGTGATACCTTCACCATTACTTGGGTTTACTTCTGCTCTTGTATAGGTTTTAATAGTACCCTCTGCACTACCATGCTGATTAAAAGCATTATCCGTTAGTCCATCTGTTAATGAGTTTTCATTATCAAATGGATGACGAAAACCTCTATAAGTTCCATTTACATAATTCCTTAATAAGGCTTCATCAGCGAAAACGTCTATTTCGCTATAACCATCTAGTGGTTTTGTATCTAGTATATCATCAGAACATGAAGCTAATACTGACAATACTGCGATCAGATATATATATAATTTTCTATAATTCATATTAGCTAGGGATTAAAATGTTAGGTTAAACCCAAAATTTACACTTTTTGTATGAGGGAACTGCCATCCTTCTATGTTTACACTTTCAGGGTCTGTTAACCCATCTTTCTTCAGGCCATCAAAAGTTAATAGGTTATATCCGTTTACATATACTCTTACATTTTGGAAACCTATTTTAGTTACTAAAGAAGTTGGCAATGAGTAACCAAGCTCTATGTTTTTAAGACGAAGGAAAGAAACATCTCTTAACCAAAGGTTATTTAATCTATCATTAGTTGTACCTCTGTTAAAAGCTGGTAATGAAGCATTAGGGTTATCTTCTGTCCAAGCATTTTCTAAGAAGTAAGCCAATGCATTATTACCATTGTTAAAGGTATATCTTAAGTATTGAGATACTCTAGCTTGACCTTGAAACAATGCGGAAAAATCGAATCCTTTATATTGTAGACCAAGATTAAAACCATATTGCAACTGTGGAATATTTGTACGTTCTTCTCTAATTCTATCACTTGTATTTAATATTCCATCTCCGTTTACATCTCTAAAGATTGGATCTCCAAGTCTTGTACCTTCTAAACCTGGGTAGGTATCTAAATCTTCTTGCGTACGATAGATTCCTATATAATCATATACTAAAGATGAACCAATTGGGTGCCCTTCTCTAGATTGATAATCTTCTGGATAAAGACCTGCCTCATCCATAAAGATGATTTTGTTTCTTGCATAAGTAATATTTGAACCTATGTTAAAATTAACTGGACCAATCTTATTTCTATAAGTTAATTGAGCATCAAAACCTTTATTCTCAACTTCACCTATGTTTTCGTCAGGTAATATTAAACCTGTATAATTAGGTACAGTTACATTCCTTGCAGTTAAGATACTTTTTCTATTTTCAAAGAATACATCTAATACAAAACTTAATCTATCTTCAAAGAAACCTGCATCCAATCCAAAGTTAGTCGTGTTTTTAGTCTCCCATGTAATAGCTGGGTTTGGAGCCACACCAGGAATCAATACATTTACGTTTGCTCCATCGAATACATAACCACCATTTGCTGCTCCATAACTAAATAAGTTTAGGTATTGAAAACGACCAACTCTATCATTACCTAATTTACCCCAAGAACCTCTTAACTTTAAGCTACTTATGACAGGTACATTAAAAAATGATTCTTCAGAAATTCTCCAACCTGCAGATACTCCAGGAAAGAATCCAAATCTCTCTCCACTTGGGAAAATATCAGATCCATCATATCTAAAGTGGAATTGGAACATATATCTGTCTTTTAATGTATATGCTACACGACCAAAGTAGTTTTGTCTAGCACTTTGCGCAGCCCATCCATAATTAGAATGATTATCAGTATCTGCACTCCCTGCAAAGATTTGATCAATTTGATCTGATTCAAAGCCTCTTCTTTGTACCCAGAAGGTGTCTGCTTGAACTTTATTCTGCTCGTATGCCATAAAAGCAGCAATGTTATGATCTCCAAACTGACGTTCATATTTAATCTTAGCATGAAGAGTAATAGATTGGCTATTTTGATCATCTTGTCTTAAATATGTATCACTTTGAGAAGGACCTCCTTTTTGTTCTTCAGGAATACCATCACCATCTAGATCATCATAAAATGAATACTGTTGGAAGAAATGTTTTCTTTGTCCTGTGAAAATATCAATAGCGGCAAAACCGTCAACTGAAAGACCTTCTACACCGGGGATATCATATTCTGCTTTAAATGTACCATTAAATACATCTCTGTCTTGAGCTAAATAACCTGGACCTTGTGCTATAGCTAATGGGTTTTGATTCTCTCTACCTCTTGCTGGTAAGCCATCTATAGTAGCAGGAATAATCGGAGCAGATCTAATTGTACTTCCGTAGATTGTAGCATCTTCATATTGTAACCAATTTCTATCTTCTCGTCTTCCAGCTAGATCAAATCCAATGTTTAATCTTTTAGATAAATTAATATCAACATTTGAACGAATGTTATACTGTCTATACTCAGTAATGTCATCGTCAGTAACCAATCCATTTTGGAAAGTAGTACCAGCAGAAAGGAAGTAAGTAACAACATCAGTACCACCACTTACTGTTAAACTATGTCTGTTTTGTAACGAGTGGTTTTTATAAACTTCATCTAACCAGTCGGTACTTGGTTCAGCACCACTTTCGTAAGCTGCAATTTGCTCATCTGTATAAATCTCACCTTGACCTTGTTGAACGCTCCAAGCATTTACACTCTTTGTATAAAGTGCTGCATCTGCCAACTCCATTTTTCTGGTTGGGCTTACAAATCCTTGGTTAAAACTATATTTAATACTTGGTTTGCCAGTTTTACCTCTTTTGGTTGTAATCAAAATTACACCATTTGCAGCTTGAGCACCATAGATAGCAGCAGAAGCATCTTTTAGCACAGTCATAGACTCAATGTCGTTAGGGTCTATCCTAGAAATACCATCTCTATTAGCAACACCGTCAATTACGATAAGAGCCGCATTATTTCCTGTAGTACCCATACCACGAACATACACAGAAGCCTCATCTCTACCAGGTTCTGAGTTTGTTTGGTTTACAATTAAACCAGGAACTCTACCAGCCAAAGCATTCGATACAGAAACTGCTGAACTTTTAAGAATTTCTTTACTTTCGATTTGAGCAATAGCACCAGTTACTTCCTTTTTTTCTTGTGTTCCATAACCAACTATTATAACTTCTTCTAACTGTTCAGTAGAAACTTGTAATATTACATCAATTTCCGTTTTACTTCCAACTTCTATTTCTGAGGTATTGTAACCAATAAAACTATATTGTAATACATCTCCCTGATTAACATTTAAGCTATAATTACCATAAATGTCTGTTGTAGTACCTTCGTTAGAATCTTTAATAAGAATACTTACTCCTGGAAGAGGTTCATTACCATCAGAACCTGTTACAGTACCAGTAACTCTTATTTGTACTGCCTCTATTTCTTCTACAACTTTATCATTGTTTTTATCTCCTTCAGGTGCATTGGTTACATAAATGCTTCCATTTATTCTCTTAAACCTTAAGTTGGCTTTAGAAGAAAGTTCTGAAAGGATATTGTATAATGAATTTTGATTTCCAGAGAGTTCTATCTTCTGTGATTCATTAACAATAAAGTTGTTGTAAGAGAAAGCGAATTCAGTTTCTTTTTCAAGAAACTTAAAAATTTGTTTAAGGTCTTTACCATTAAAATCGTAAGACAAATAAATCTCGTCAAGCTTTTTTTCTGTTTGCGCATTGCCAGGACCAGCTAACAACATGCCCGCAAAAAATATCTGAAGGGTGAGACCATAAAGTAGATATTTCGACATGACCCAAATTTGTTGTAGAAACTTCCATTGCATATATTTACCTAAGTTTTTGGTGAAAAAAAATAAATCAAAAGCTACCCAAGGGTATCCAGACTCTGCGCCAACGGAATGCATGGATACCCTTTTTTGTAGATGTTTTTAACCTTATTAATCTAATTGTTACAGACTTTCATCTGCTTTCATTTTCTATTTTTTACAGTTTATTATTTTTATAATTTTTTCATCAATCTTATAGCAAATATTGGATGAGAAACTCAGGCCTTCTAATACGGTTTCCAAACTACTTCTATCAAACCTACCACTAAACTCACCTTTAATTTCGAGCCCTTCTTGTATTTCAAATTTTACATCATACCATTTTTCAAGTTTGTCTACAATAGCATCGAACTTGGCATTTCTAAATATGATGATCTCGTCTTTCCAAGAAATCTCATCTTCTATATTTACTTTTTCTTTTACTACTTTTTGTTTTCCTAAATCATAGATCGCCATTTCATTAGGATACAATACATTCTCAGTATATAAGTCTGTACCTGTTTCTGACTGTTTGTTTTCTACAGAAACTTTACCTTCTGCTACTGCTACTTTAATAAGTTGTTTATCTGGGTAGGCATTTATGTTGAAAGAGGTGCCTAATACGGTTGTGGTTACGGTTCCTGTGTGAATAATAAATGGTTTCTCTGGATTTGGAGTTACATCAAAAAATGCTTCACCTTCCAAAAAGACCTCTCTCTTTTGCTGGTTGTACTGGTTGGTATAGGTAATTGTTGATTGTGAGTTCAGTTTAATACTCGTTCCATCAGGCATTTTTAACGAAAGCTTCTTACCTATCGGAACTTCTTTTTTTATAAATTCTAAGCTAGCTACTACCTCTTTTGCTTCTATGGAATTTGAATAATTAACAATCCATATTCCACCTACTAAAAGTATAAAAGCAATAGCTGCTGCATATTTATAAAATGAGTACTTGGTCTTTTGTTCTGCTTGTTGCAGTTTACTCTTTTTGCCTTTGTAAATATTCTCAAGTACATCGAAGTAAACCGACTCATCTGGAATGTAATTTTCTTTATACGATGTTGATTTAATAACTTCCTTTGCCTGAGTTACAACTACTAATTTATCTGGATTTTGCTTGAGCCATCCTTCCCAAAAATCGGTAGATCCTTCATCTGGATTTATCACCCAATTTACAAAAAACTCATCACCCAAAAAATCTTCTAAATTGTAGTCTTTATATTGCATCAAAAACCTTTCTTATACTCTTCGTAATACAAGAGGGCAAAGTATTAAAAGCATATACAAAAAATTTAATCTTTTTTTGATTTTTTTTTAATGATGTGTTCAAATTAGGAATTAATCCACTTTACAAGCCCTACAAAGCAGATTATAAAAAGCGATATGCTGTATTTTTTTATTTCTTCTCTCAACTTTGCAATTGACCTACTCACTAAAACTCTGGCATGTTCTACTTTAGAAAAATCCATGAGTTCGGCAATTTGCTTGTAAGTCATACCCTCATAGAAATAATAGATAATAATCTCTTTTTGCCTTTTAGAAAGCATATTCATTACCTTACTAAGCTTTTCCTTAGTTTCTTTACTTATTTGAGTATTGATGAGATTTGTTTCGTGGGATAGTGTGATGTCGAAGGCTTTTTCGTACATCCAAGAATCACTGAATAAATCAGTTACATTTTTCTTTTTGTAGTGGAGTATTTTTCTTTTGAGGATTTTATATAGATAGAATTTGATAGATTCAACATCACCCAAATTCTTTCTCTTTTCTCGTAACTCTATAAACAAATCTTGTATAAGATCTTGAATTACATCGGCATCATTTATAAACTGATTACCATAATTGTATAATTGATAAAAGTATTTTTTGTAGATATAATTGAATGCAGCGTCTTCACCTTTTTTAAATGAAGTCCAAATATTAAAGTCGGGTAAATTGTCAAACTTACTCAGATCTCTTTGTTCTGATAAGCTGTTTGTTTGTTCATTAAGACTTTTATTATGCGTTACCCTTAAGCCTGCCATTTATTACCTTACTAAAAAACTAAACTTTAAACCTACAGAAATTATAGCTATTTCGCCAAATATAAACCTAAATTACAGAAAAATAACTATACGAGTTATCAAAAAAGCGAATGTAATTAACATAAATAGCCGTATTTTTTAGTATAAATTGAGATAATTGACAGTATAATACATTCATATACACCAATTATAAAGTACACAATTGGTGTATATAAATATCTAAATACTTATACCATAAATTTCATATAAACTATTCTCCAGGTTTATAAGATTTTATCAACTTTTTCTTGATGGCTTTTTCGGTATAAGCAACTTCTTTCATTTGATTGTTAGCAAACATTTCTGCCTGATCGGTATGATGCCCTGTGTCAGGATTGTTACTTTGCCCATAAGCAAGAATCGAATAAGCTCTTGGTGTATCTGCAAACTCGACCGCTAACTGCCAGCCATCTCCCCCACGGATTTTCATTTTGCCATCTTTGTCTTCATTAAACCATAAAACCCTGAAACAACCTAAACCACCTGGGCCACCGCTTACAGGTAAATCCAAATCGCCAAGTCTTAATCTGTGAACTTCACCCCAACTCACATCCCATGTGCCATACTTTTCATTTAAGGTTTTAAGAGACTTTTCAAAAGCTACTATTGCTTTTTCAGTATTAGCTATGCCAAAAGGAGTTTCCATGGGTTTGTCGAATGACCATGGTATAGCATATAGTTCATCATCTTCCATTGAGTTGGCATAGTGAACAAACCATTCTTCGAATAGCACACCTCCCCTACTATCTGCTTCCACACTATTATTCCAGTTTTCTAAATGAGTAATGGCTTTTTGAGTTTCTTCATTTGGTTGAGAACCATTTAATGCTTTTATCAAATCTTCTTTCAACTGGTCTGCCAAAAGCATTTTCATACTATGCTTGCGAGCAACTACTTCCTCTAAAGTCAACACATCATCATTATGGATTAAAGACAAGCTGTGCTGACTGCGTTGTCTCAATCGAGGTTGCGGGAAATTTGCTGGATAATCTTCTGGTTGTAAAACTTCATTCAAGTTAGTGAAATGGAATGGATCATTCTCATTGTGTAAATAACCTCCTTTGGGATTATGAAGCTGAGGTAATTCATCGAATGGAATATAATTACTCCAAATTTCACTACTCTTTGTAACTTCAATAGCGGCAGTATCTCCACCAGAAATAGTGGATAAAACTGGTGTTGTTGCATTCCAGATATAGAAGATGTTTCCATCGGCATCTGCATAGGTATAATTGGAAGCGGTAATTGCCTGCATGCGCATGGCATTTTTCCACTCTTCTAAATTTTTTGCAAGCATCATTCTGGTAAACTGCTCTCCGCGACGATATTCTCCATCACCTGCTTCTTTCAAAATATAAATCTTTCCTTCATCCCTATGGATTACTGGCCCGAATGGTGTAAATAAAAACTCTCTGGTTTCTGTTGAGATTGCAGCACCATTTATAAATTCGGCAGTCAATAGTTTCTTTTCTAATGGCACAGAAACACCATCGATCATAAAGTGATCGGCTTGAGTTGTATCCGCTTGAAGCGCATAAACTTCTTCTAAATCTGGATGATTGTTAGTAGTTGCCCAACCAAGTCGGTCATTAAAACCACCGATAATGGCAAACAAACCTCCAATACGAAAATCACCATAAAAATTTAGGGTATCTTCAACTGTAATATGAGCTTCGTAATAACCAGCAGACCAAGATAAATGTGGGTTTCTTACTAGAATAGAATTGCCTTTCTTAGTTCGAGAAGGTGCAAAGGCCCAAGCATTTGAACCAGCTTCTGTTAAAGCAATTGAATCTCTAATGGCTTTTTGCTTTTTTAGCAATTTGGCAAAATTAAAACCCGAATAAGAAGTAGAAACACTGGTAGTTGTAGCAGCTACATCAACCCCAGTAAATTGCCAATCTTTATATTGAGGATATTTATCAGGATTCTTTTTTAAATAATAGTTGACTCCTGCGGCAAAACCTTCCAATAAATTTCTGGTTGGATTGCTAAGCTTTCCATAAGTCGCTAAAGTTCTTTGGTAGCCTAATTGTCTGGAAAAATCTCCATCTATAGCTTCGTAACCTTCCACTTTTGCCAAATCTCCTCTTGCAGATATCAGTGGTTTAATCACTCTTTCTCCATAGTCTTCTAACTCACACCAAGCTAAACCAAAAGCTACAGCTTTTAAATTATCGGCTTTAATGTGTGGCACACCGTATTCTGTCCGGCGAATCAATACTTGATCTGCCAATTTTTCGAGCTGTTGTGCAAATAACGAAGTACAATTAAGAATTAATAAAGAAGAAAATACTATTTTGAAAATGCCTTTAGCATTTTTGAATGAGGGGTAATAATTAGCGCGTTTCAATTAAATGTTAGTTTATAATCTACAATCTGTTTTAATAAAAAAACAAATTAGTGCATAGTCGCTAATTATCAAATGAAAGAATCAGACAATTTAACTTTAAGATTTCTTAAACTCTTTTAATGTGTATATAAGTCCGATAGAAAAATTAAGATAACTCAATCTATTTTGAGCATTAAACTCTCCCTCTATATCCAGATCTGAAATGTTATAATTAACCCTAGATTTAGCAAGTTTTGTAAGCCCATAAGCATAGCTACCTTTTACAAAAATATTGAGTGGCTCTAATATAAATGGTGCTTGTAGTGTTATAGCTCCTTCCAAATAGGTCTGAAAATCTTTCACATATAATTCTTGACTAGAAGTACTTATTTGATAAGTTTCAATTTCATCAATGCTTCTCAAATCATCATAGTAAGCATTGTATTCTTTAGATTGATTTACCTTTAAAAATACTACTCCAAGTGATGGACTGATTCTCACCTTATTCTTTTTAATTTTTTTCTTAAACCTCAAAGGAAAAACATCACTTCTAAAAACATTAGAGTAAACACCTAATGCATTGTAGGTTACACCACCATTAGCATAATAGACATAGTCGTAGTTGTAGCTATTTCTTGAATTAATATACCCGGATTCGATTTGCCATTTATCTTTTATATCTACACCCAAGATTAATCCCCATGTACCTGCATAGCTTTTACTTGAAACGACATTACCAATATCAGCATCTTTGGGTAGTACAACAGAGAAACCAACATCTAACCCAGAATAGACTTTTACTTGTGCGCTTGTTGTAAGATAAGATAATACTAAAATCAGAGATGCTACTAAAGCTTTGTTCATGTAAATTGATTGAAAGCTGATGAAACAAAAAATCTATGTAGTGTTCTGATCATATAGTAATTTTTTGATGGTTGAAAAGATTTTAATCGAAAGCTAAATTAATACCAGAAACTCAGCTTCAAAACTTAAAAAAAGAAAAAGTTATATATATAATTAACAACCAGATTTTAATCCATCTTAAAATTTACACCCAACATTAATCCAATATTATTTCTCCACTCATCATATGGGATATGCTTTTGCGTGATTGAAATGAGATTAGCTGAATAAACTGGCCCAAACGACACACTAAGTTTATTGTTGAAATAATAATTCCCAAGAATTTTACCAGTAACTACTGCTGAGGCTTTATCCAATGTTTGTTGTTCGGTTTGAGAAATCACCAGCGATGGATATATTTCGTCGAAGGTATTTCCACTATAATTTAATGTATATAAATAGCCAGCACCTAATGCTACCATTAAATCAAAAGGCTTATTGTTATCAATTAAAAAGTATCCAACTTCGAAAGTTGTGATAAGTGTGTTGTGATGATTGATTTGTTCTTCTCCCTCCCACTCAAATTGCTCTCTAAAAGCAGTATAATTTATATCTAACTTATATTGCATTTTAGACTTTCTAATTGAAACCGCAGTTCCAAATGTTAAATTGATTTCAGGTGTGGTAGCTGCATCAATTTCATCAAAATAGCTTCGCTTTTCACTACAAACAGCAATATAGTCTAAAGAATAAGTGCTTTGAAAAAAAGGTGAAATATAAAAACCAGATTTTTCTATTGTCTCCTTTACAACAGGAACTTCCACATAAACCTCTTTTTTTATAATTACCGGTTTCTTAATGATATAGGCTGTATCGTTACGGTAAAAAATGCTATCTTCTTCCTGAGCTGATGCGATGTTTACCAATAGCAAACCAATAAGTAAAAGAATAATTCTACTGAAAATCATTGCTTTTTTCGGGTTTTCACGGTGTCTGTTACCACAATTGTATCTTGTACAATTACAACTACTGGTTTTTTCTTCTGAATTAAAGAATCTTTATTTTCTTCAGTAATTTTTTGGCTTAGTGAATCCTTATGAATATCAATCACTAGCTTGGTACTATCTACAATCGATACGTCTTCCTCAACTGTTTTAGTACTATCCATAGGTTGAATCAAACCTTCATTCAATATTTCATCTTCTAAAGAATCTTTGTCAGCCTGTTTTTTAGAAATATTAGTTTCAACAGATTCTTTTTCTCTAGCAACTGAGCTCTCCTCTTCCCTATCTGACATCACATTAGCATCATCAGATTTATCCATTTTAACAATTGTATCTAGACTCACAGGAAGTGAATCTGATGGGATCTTATCAGTTGTATCTGGCATAACCGGCTGATTGTTTTCTACAGGTACATTTGGTTCTGAAGTTACAACCCAAACAGTAACAACAGTCGCAACCATTATTACAGCACCCGAAATATACGCGCTTGTTGTTGTCCACCAAGGTTTCACCAAGCTTTCTTTTAATACATTACTGCTCATATCTTCCCAAAAGCCAGCTGGTTTCTCAACAGACTTACTATCAAGTCCATCAAAGAAAATGTCGTCTATATTATCATCCATTTTCATTTAGTTTCTCTTTTTGGGTTGCCAATTCAGTGAGTTTTTCTTTAAGTATTTTACGCGCTCTGGTTAGCCTAGACCTCGACGTTTCTGTCTTGATTGATAAGGTTTTGGCTATCTCTTTATGCGAATACTTTTCGAAACAATACAAGTTAAAAACTACCTTAAAGTTTTCAGGTAATGCTTTTAATGTTTGTAACAACTCATCTTGGGTAAATTGATATTGATTAATATCTTCATCAGATTCTTCTGCAGCTAAATCTGTTTTTTCGTAAACATCTGCACTATCTAAGTTAAATTTCTTTTTTTGTCTTAATGCACCTAAGGCCTCATTTATCATTATTTTTTTTATCCAACCTTCAAAAGAGCCATTAAACTTAAAAGATTTAATAGACTTAAAAACCTTGATAAAACCATTTTGAAGTACATCTTTTGCCTCGTCTTCGTCCGACATGTATCGCATACAAACCAGCAACATAATAGGTCCATACTTTTTAAAAAGTAGGTTATATGCTTGCTGATCATTCTTAATACAGGCTTTAATTAGTTCGTTTTCTTCCATTTAGTTAGAAAGCTCATCAATTAAATTACACCTAGTAGTTATCCCTTTTAATTGGTTCAAATATAGAAATAAAATTATTTGACTAACCAATTAGGTTTATTTCTCCGGTTTGCATAAAAAAATCACAAATAATTAAGCAGAATTATAAATCTCATTTTCAATAAGTTACACTAGTATTTAGCTGTTAAATAAAATTATTTAAAAATTTTTGGGCACGTTTTAATATTTCTGCATCTAACTATTGAAACCGGATAATATATCGGAAATATGGTACCCGCTATGATGATTGTTGACACCGGCAAATAACTCAAATTGAACAAAAAATAAAAAAATGAACCGCCTAGTAGTAAAGTTAGTATTTGCCTTTTTGATTGGAATTTTAAGCTCTTGTGTAAAAGAGTATGATTGTGATGTAATTCCTGTTGATAATAATAATCTGATCGACGATGGATTCACTTCTATCAATAATACGAGTTTAATAACTCAACTTAATTCAGAAACAATTGAAGAATTAACTGTTCAAAATGATGGACTTGAAAAAAACACCTACATTAAATTCAATGATTTTACAAAAGTTGAAGACCATGTAAAATCCGCTTCATTAAAACTATACATTAAGGGTAATTACATTTCGAGTAGCACAGCTTACTCTTTGTTAGTATCAGCGATAAATGAAGACTGGGATGAAAGTACTTTGAGCTATAATAATAATCCATCAACTACGATGTATTCAACCAAAATTTTCACGCTTGATACCTTAACCGATAAAAAGCTCTTTGAAATAGATGTAACTGATTTGCTGAATGATCAATACGAAAATGAATTGAGCCAGTTTGGATTCAATCTAGCATTAAGTATAGAAGGCGAAAATGAAATTGCTGCGGTAACATTCTATTCTTCAGACAATGAAGAAAGTGCCTATTGGCCATCTATAGAAGTAGAGTATGGTGAGGCAGCATCTGCTATTTATCCACAAATTTACTATTCATCTGTTTCAGATTGGGGTGGTGCTTGGTTGGCTTCTAATGAGATTTATAAATTATCTTATTCATCGGATGATCAACAATACTCAAATGAATTAATTACTGAATATCAACATTTTGAAAACTCAGTAGCTTCATTTAGCATAAATGATCTCACCACTGATATTAAACTTTATTTCTATAACACCTATCAAACTGATGATGAATATATTCATATTATAGCTGAAAACTATAGCGATGAAAATACTTCAACAACTTACAGTTCATCAGAAATAAACCAAATTACAGCTATGGATCAATTTGGAGGAATTGCTTACTTAGCAGCAAAATCAACAAATGGATCTGTACATATTTTGAAAGTTGATGTAAAAAATGAAACTAAAGAAATTATCTATGAGAACTCTGTAAGTGGTGAAGAGTTAGAGATTAGTGATTTTAAGATTGAGCAAGGTATGTTATATTGGATAGAAACTGATGAAATCTCAGGCACTTACCGAATTATGGTAGGTACAAGCACTTTCTCTGAAACTTTAAACATCAAAACTTTATATGATAATAGTAATTTCGATACTGGATTTAAGCCAAACAATTTGGCTGTAGATTATTTCGGAAGTACCATGTATTTATCTGACCAGCAAGGTGTATTTTACCAAGCAGATAGAAGTGGTTCAGGTGATATTAACGAAATTACAATCACTAGTGATTACCTAAGTAACATTACAGATTTAGAGGTGTATATGGGTTATCTTTACTGGATGAACTCTTCTGAAGATGAAAATAAAGGAGGTATTTTGAGAGTAAATGCTAGTGGAGGTGACTCTGAACTTTTATTTGATGAAGTAATAAGCGGTTATGGAATAGAAATCGTTGATGAAGACGATTGGTAAAAAAGAACCCCCTCTGGTAGCAAGTTTTCCAGAGGGGGTTTCTTTTATAAATACCTAAGAAAAAGAAATCGAGTATTTAGAATCATAATTCTGAATAATTTCAATTATCCATTGAAAACTTAAATAAATATTGACAAAAACAGAATTTTCATCCTAGTTTTGATGCATTAAAACACATGAGGAATATAAAAATGTGTAGTTACTATTATGAGAAAAAGCACTTTAGTTTTTATTTTTTTACTACTCGCATCACTTACAGGGTGGACTCAAAGTTCAAAAAACAGCGAGCTAAAAGAGGTATTCAAAGATAATTTCCCTATTCCAGATACTCCACCTGAACCTAAAGGTGGATACAAAAAACTTTATAAATACATCAAAAAAACAATTAGATATCCAAATGAAGCTTTGCAAAAAGGGATTGAAGGTAAGGTCTATATCACACTTATTATTAATGAAGATGGAAATGTAGATAAGAGTTCTGTGAGGCCACTCACTGAAGAAGAACTTTCATTATTGACCATTCCGAAACAAGTATATATTCTTAATGGGAAGTGTTTTGAATGTGAAGAAGAACTTGTTCGCGTATTTAGAGGAAGTCCAATTTGGATTGCTGCAAGTAAAAATGGAAGCCCAGTAAAAAGTAGAATGACAATTCCCTTTAATTTTAAATATAACTGATAGATTATTGAACCCTGAAGTTAACTTTCAGGGTAAACTTTTGCATCCTTCAAACTCTCTGGCTTAAATATCTTGGCATCTGCAACGAAAGTACCAAATGGAATTAAAGAGGCTACCAGAGCAAAAAAAGCTACTTTAAATGACCACTTTTTAAGATAGATGTTCTGTATGCAAAGAATTACATAGACGATGAAAAGCCAACCATGCGCCATACCTACATATAAGTTGGGTTCTTTTATGCCTAATCCATATTTAAGTGGCATAGTGATTCCAAATAGTAAATAACTAATACCTTCTAAGATGGCAAATAGACGTAACCTTCCGATAGCTGATTTAAAATTCATGATGTTTATTTTTTGAGGTAAAGTTCAGGATTAAACACTAGTCATCAAAGTTTTTAATGTAACTTAAAATATTCATACAAATTAAATCTGGATAAAAGCGAGCAAATAACCTAAAAAAGCCCCACCTACTATAATGAATGCCCCATTTATCCTTTTGTATTTGAGAGTTACTATTACACTTATTAAACCTATTATTATGGCTCTCCAATCATATATAAAACTTAAGGTCATTTTTAGTGAAACCATAAAAATTAATGCAACAGCAATTATGTTCACATAATTTAAAAATGTCGACATTACTTTTGACTTCCTTAATTTGTGAACCATCGGATTAATGATACCTACAAAAATAAATGAAGGTAAAAATATTCCTAGAGTTGCTAAAATAGCTCCTGAAGGGCCGCCTAATTGCCAACCAATAAATGTAGCAGAAGTAAGTACAGGTCCTGGAGTAAATTGACCTGCAGCAATGGCATCTGTTAATTGCTGTGTAGTTAAAATACCTTTATCTACCAATTCTGCATCTAAAAAAGCAAATAATACATAGCCACTTCCATATAATATTGCTCCAACTTTTAAAAAAGTTAAAAATAATTTCCAATCTAGCCAGTCTGAAACTTGAGTAGCTAGTTGCAAAAAAGTTATAGGTATAAATACAGAAGCCACTTTGTCTTTGCTCATTAAGTTATTAATTAATACACCTAAAAAACTAATTCCGAAGAATATATAGATTTCGTGTATACCGTACCACGATAATAACATAGCAGTAATTCCTGCAACACCAAGTTGCCACGATTTTAAAGCCTTTTGAGTGAGTTTTATTAATAAACCGATAATTAGTGAAATAACTGCTGGTTTAATTCCATAGATAAAAGGTTCTACTGCTGGCAAATGTCCATACTGAAGATATAGATGAGCTAATACTGCAGTAATCATCATTGCTGGAGTAATAAAACATAACCCAGCAATAAAAAGCCCTTTCCATCCCGCTTTATGAAAGCCACAATGCATCACCATTTCTGTAGAATTGGGACCGGGAATGAGGTTTGTAGCACCAATTAAATCAAGAAAATGTTCTTTACTCATCCACTTTCTTTTTTCAATAACTTCTTCTTCAATTAAAGCAATATGTGCTGCTGGGCCACCAAAACCAATTAGACCAATCTTTATAAAAACTTCGGCAATTTCTCTGAGGGAACTTTTAGCCATTTTATGATTTATTTTTGAATATTTTTATCAGATCAAAAACCATCACATGGTTATTAGTCTGTTTACAATTAAGAATATATTTTTCTTTTGATTTTTGGGATGAAAGCTCAATAATGTATTTTGTTCCTGATTCTAAATGTAAAAAACAAACATAAAACAGTTCACCTTCATGTTTTGAGCTCAACATTTCCAAACTTTGATAGTCAAATTCATCAATTTCATTTCTCAAGAAATACTCAGCGGCTTGTACCTCATTTGTAAAACAGGTTCTGCCCCGGTACTTCGGACTGTATATCTTTTTTCCTTTTAGAGATTGATACAATTGAGGAATTTCCTTTAAATCTAAATGGCCATAGTAATGTAAGTATGGAACACTGATTACATTTGGAGCAAAACGGCAACCAGTAATATGAGTACATTGCCAAACATTTTCATCAAGAGCTTCTAAGGATTTGTATAGAGGAATTCCGAATTTTGCACAACATTTATCAACTTTACCATTTGTACAAACCAGATAAAATTCCTTATTGAGTTTGGCACTCTCTAATTCTCCAAAACATTTTGTAAAATCCATATGTAGTAACTCATCATAATCTTTTATTAGAAAATGATTCACAAATGGAGATACAGCTCGGTTATTAACTGCATAAATATTAATCTTCCCCTTTTCACTTTTTTTATGCTTGATTAGTATTATACGAGAGAAAATCTGATCATCTATACATTGCTGCAGATACTTTTTTACATCGTTTGGTAAATCATTGTTTTTTATGGGTTGTTCTGTCCAAGGTTTATTGTACTCTATCAAGAGCAATCGCTCAATAACTGGGGCAGTTGCTAGAACACCTTCAAATGAGGAAGCAAATGATAAAGAACAAAAATCAACATTCATAAGCCTGTTCTTATTAATATTCGAAATTTTTGCTTTCATTGCAATTAAAGCAATAAATTGGACTTTTAAAATATTTTATATGAATAATAAAAGTATAATTTTAATTATATCTATCTCCATAATTCTATCAATTTTGGGAATCTTTTACTATTACAATAAAGCTAATGAACAACTTATAACACAAAATAAGATTCGCTACATTGATTTGGCTGGCAACGAGGTATTTGTTAAAGAAAATGTAGAAAGAATTGTACTGTTGAGAAGTAAAGACATTTATAGTTTAGCAGTTTTGTTAGGAGATGAATTACCAAAAAAACTTATTGCTTGGGGCCCAGACTTAAAAACTGATGATGCAGATGCCTATCAAAAATTTATAAAACGTTTTCCATCTTTAAAAGATATAACTGTAACTGGTAGTGTTTACAACAATGCATTGAGTGTAGAACAAATTGTAAATCTACAACCAGACCTCATTATAGCTGATAAATATATGATAGAAAGAGGCTATTGGTATATGAAAAAACTTATAAATGCAGGCTTGCCTGTGGTTTGTCTGGATGGTTCAAATGATCCTTTTAAAGGTCCACAAAATGGTATTACATTACTTGGGAAAATTCTCAAAAAAGAAAAAAAAGCTAAACAGATAACCGACTTTGTAAATGATCAAATTAGTTTTGTTTTAAACGAAATTAATACCAATAAACCTAAATCTCCTTCTGTATATTTGGAAGCCGGCGTTGGTGGACCAGAAAAATTTGGGCAAACTTATGGAAGTTCGGGAATTCCTAAAACATATACTTCTTGGGGAGCTGTATTACATCAACTAAAAGTAAATAACATTGCTGATGGAATTGCATCTAAAATGGAAAGTATAAATCCAGAATATGTTCTTAGTGCTGAGCCAGATGTAATTATAATTACTGGTCAAAATTGGAATACATCTCAACATGCTATGCAATTAGGTTATCAAGTAAAGCTAGATCAGGCAAATGAATTATTACTAGGATTCACAACTCGCCCCGGTTGGAAAGAGCTATCTGCAGTAAAAAACAAACGTATCTATAGTGTATTTCACAATTCAGCATCTATAGTTTGTTTCGCTTCTATTCAAGCTTTATCAAAATATTTTTATCCATCTCATTTTCCTGTTTTAAATCCAGAAGAAAACTTAAAAAAATTTTATGAAAAATTTATGCCTGTTGATTACAGCGGTGTTTGGATGATAAGGCTTTACTAATATTTATTATATATAAGCTAGTTATTCAATAAGCCCATAGGTTGAATATATAACTTATTACTTGCATGGATAATTTCAGCCTCAATCTTATAAACTGATTGAATCATTTCTTTTGTAATAACTTTTGAAGGTATTCCATCATCATAAATTCTACCTTTGTTTATAACAATAATTCTCTCTGAATATCTGGCAGCTAAATTCAAATCATGCAGCGCAAAAAATGTAATTATATTTTTACTCTTACAGAGTTTTTCGATAATTTCCAAAATTTCAAACTGATGATGAATATCTAAACTGTTTAGAGGTTCATCTAATACAAGTATCTTAGGTTTTCTAATTATTGCTTGAGCAATAGCTGTAATCTGTTGCTGCCCTCCACTCAACTCGTATAAATATCTTTTACTGAGATTGGCAATATGTAATTCTTCTAATGTCTGCATTACCTGAGCCAACTGTTCATCACTAACTTTTAAATCAAGAGAACCTGTTAAACCCAATAAGACCATTTCAAAAACAGTAAAATTGATATCATAATTAAGTTGTTGTGGTAAATAACTTAGCAATGTTCCATAAAATGATTTATCGAAATTTTTAACTTGCTTTTCGTTGAAACAAATTTCTCCCTTATATTTTAATATGCCTGCTAAACATTTAAGTAAAGTAGATTTACCAGAACCATTTGGTCCAATTACAGAAATAAATGAAGGAGTAAGTTTCAAATTGATATCTTGTAAAGCAAAATGGTTGTTATAACTATAAAAAAGATTTTTAATTTCTAGTAGCATAGAGTTGTATTAGTATAATCTTTTTCTTTTTTTGAGAATTATGGATAAAAGAAATGGAATTCCAATTAGAGAAGTAGTAATTCCAACTGGAAAAATTGCACCAGGCACTATAGTTTTACTTACAATAGAAGCAAAAGACAACATTAAAGCACCTAATAAAGCTGAGGATGGAAGAAAAAAACGTTGATCTTCTCCAACTAAAGTTCTAGCTATATGTGGTGCAACCAAACCTACAAAGCCTATAGCACCTACAAAACACACAGAAACAGCGGTTAAAATTGAAGCAGTTACAATTACCTGTAACCTTAACTTTTCAGTTTGAATGCCCATACTTTTTGCTTTTTCGTCACCCATTTGTAAAGCCATTAACTTCCATGCATCAGCTAGAAACAGTGGTAAACAAATACTAAGAACAACAGCCACTATTATCACCTTTATCCAAGTAGCATTTTGTAAGCTACCAAACATCCAAAGCACAATTGCTTCAAACTGATTGTCTTTAGAAAAGTATTGTATTAAAGACAAAAGTGAATTAAATAAGAAACTTAAAGCTACTCCTGTCAGAATAATCATATGGATTGAAACCGACTTAGTTTTGGAGATTAAAAAGAGGGCTAAAGAAGATATTAGAGAAGCGATAAATGCACAAAATGGTATTATAATTATTTCATCTATTGGTAGGAGATCATTACAAATAACAATTGCAACAGCTGCACCAAATGAAGCTGCTGCAGATACACCTAGTGTATAAGGACTAGCCAAAGGATTAGAAAGGACTGTTTGCATTTGAGCACCTGCAGTACCCAAAGATGCACCCACTACCAATGCCATTGTGGCCGTTGGTAAACGGATGACATTTACAATTATATCATTCTTAGTATTTTCTTGATAAGAACTCGAAAAAATGGCATTTAAAACTTCATTTACACTTAACCAAGAAGGACCAATCAATACATCGAGCATAAAGAACAAAAACAATAAAACTAAAGTAAGGAGTAACCAAATAAACTTCTTTCTGATAATACTATGGTAAATTTCCTTTGAACTGTTAGTTTGATCTTTAAGCTGGTTCATTACTACAAATATCTTAATCTACTAGTATTTACAAGTTGTATTTTATACTCAAAGACCAAACTCTTGGTGTTCCCAATTGCAAACCATCGCCAGATCTATAATTAATCCAATAATGTTTATTTAAAAAATTAGAAAGATTAAATATAAATGAAGCATTATGTTTTAAAATCTTTTGATGATAGCGTAAACCAAAATCATTAGTTGTTATAGAAGGTAAATACAATTCGTTCAAGTTATCAATAGGTCTTTTCCCAAAATAATTAGCCCCTGTGCTTATTACTATTTGATCGACAAAAGGTAATGCGTATTCTAAGTATAATCTAACTTGCTCTTCAGGAACATTGATAGGGGTTTTACCTTCTATCTCTGGATTATTTGCTGTACGTGTCATCTTAGCGTCCATTAGAGTAAAACCACCCACTATATTTAAGCCTTCTATTAATTTGCCATTCACAGTTAATTCAAACCCTTTATGAACTTCACGTCCATCTTGCTTATACACATTATCAGTAGGATCTACATATTCATTCACCTTATTTATATCGAATAGTGCTGCAGTAATATCAATTTTACTAAAAGTAGATTTTACTCCAAGTTCATATTGATCACTTACTGCTGGGGAAAGAATATCTAATGCATTTGCTGCTGTAGTCGGAGCAGTTCCTCCAGTACTCAAACCTTGCATATAAGAAAGATAAATTGAAGTTTCTTTTAAAGGTTTAAAGGTCAATGCAATGGATGGTGTAACTTGATGTTGATTAAAATTGCTCGTACTAATACCTGTATTTATACCACCTGCATCTTGCGAAATTGATGCATAATTTAAACCTATAAGTAAAGACCAACTTTTTGTAAATGTCATTCTATTACCTATAAGAAAATTATCCATATGTTGCTCTAAGTAGGTAGTAAGTCCAGCTGGGTAAGATGGTACATCATATTCTGTAGGTTCTGCAACATTTGAAATACCTAATGAGTCTGAGACATTCACTCCTCTTTCATAATAAAAAGAAGTACCAGTATAACCTAATGTAATCTGATGCTGAATACCAAAAGTATGAAACGATAAATCTGCTAATAGATAAGACGAATGAGTTGTTTCAAGCTGAGTAGGTGATGTATTATAAGTCTCTTCGTAATTTCCTGCTATGTCTAACAAAGATGCTGAAACATATGCATTACTTCTCCACATATCGCCAAACCTGTGAGCTGCTCTTATACTTAAGTTTTCATTAATATCAGAATTAATAGAAATTCCAATAAGTGTTTTTTGAGCCTGATTAAACGACCATGACTGACCATATTGTTTTGTTGGATCAAACGCAGCAGGAACACTTTCTATAGAAGATGGCAATGCAAAATAAGTTTGTAATCCATCCATATCTAATGAATGATGGTAAATATCTGCAGTTAACTTAGTACCAGGAAATATTTCATAATCTAATACACCAGACATAAACGTTCTAGACTGTTCACTACCTTCTATATATGTACTACCTCCTTCTTTATAAGCATTAAAACGAAAACCCATTTTACCACTTTTATCGGCCCGCCCCCCTAAATCAGCATGTATATAGTTAACTCCTCCTCCATATTGTCCTATCGATAGACTGGCTAAAGGAAACATGGTGGGCTTTTTAGAAACATAGTTTACAGTTCCTCCGATAGCAGAAAATCCATATAAAAACCCAGATAAGCCATTCATTACTTCTATTCTTTCTACATTTTCTATAGGGACATAGGAAAAGCTTCTATCTGTAAGTCCATCACGCAATTCGCTTTGATCAGCAGCATTAAAACCACGAATCATCATGCGTGACATAGAAGAATAAGTATTAGAAGACATTAATACCGCAACTGCAGGATTTGTTTTTAAAGCATCAGCCATAGTATGTGATCCTCTATTTTCAATTAAATCACTGGATGTCACATTAAAAGAATATGGAATATCCTTAACTGATATCTTACCTAATGGACCTACTTGTGCATCTGAAACTCTGTAATTGCTTCCGATACTATCTGCAATTGTGATTTCTTCTAAAATATAATTTTTGGGATAAAGTGTAAACTCTATATAAGTATCTTTTCTAATAAAAACTGTTTTCTGAATAGTCTGGTAACCTACATGCCTAATAAGCAATTCGATTTGTTGATTTGGTAGTCCTTCAATTGAAAAAATACCTAACTCATTGGTAATTGTATTTTTTCCTAATTTAGGAATACTTATGGTAGCATCAGTAAGTATATTTTTATCTATAGTGTTGATTTTTCCTGAAAGTGTGAATTGGCCAAAAGACTGCGTAACAAAAAAGAAAATAAGAACGATAGTAAAATTGATACTGTAAAATATCTTAGTATTCTTTGTAAAAGAATATTTAAGTTGTTTGTAGTGATAAGTTTGTTGATTTAGTTTCATTTATCATTAGTATAAGGTTAATTTAAATCTTATTTAAAATACAATAAACCGATACCGTTAAATACACTCATATATATTAGCATAAAAAAACTTAACTTGTTTGAAGTTAAATTCACATGCTATAATTGCATTTCTTTAATGATCAAATACAGGCAGGATATACCTTAATAAGGTTATCGATTGTGCAAATATTAAAACACTTCGATTTTAAACAAATGTAATAGGTAGAAATAACTTAGAAATACCAAAGCGAAACCAAGTGAAAGTCCAAAATATCTGTAAACTGATTTATTCCCTTTCCGAAAAATGAATAGCAAAGAATTTACAATTGCAGCCAGTATCGCAAAAATGAAATTCAATATGCAAAACATTCCCACCAGACTAGTAGCAAACAAAGCTGGCTCTATAAACAAACCTCCGAAAGCGCCATAGATAGTCCCCATTACAAAAGAAATCACCATAAAATAAAACGCATACTTTAACCCAGACTTAAATTGAACTAAAAACCAAGGTGAATTAGAAACAATAGTACTCATAATCGATTAAGCTTAACTTTCTACGTTTTCCTTTTTTCGGTTTGAAATAACAGGTTTTGGAATGGCATTCATTCTTCTTTGAACATTCCCTTTTGAATAATCACTATTGGCCTTCCGTTTCTTCTTCCCTTTCCATCTTGGCAACCAAATAACAATGCCTGTAATAAATAATATTGGTGGAATAAGTGTAGCGATAAAAGCCAAAACTCTGGTTACATTACCTCCAAAAGTTCCATAATGCACAGGTGTAACCCAATTCAAATACATCTTGCCAGTATTTGGCAAATCTGAATTCGTATTAAAGTTGATTTTACCGCTATACTGATCTATGTACATAAAATTATTGTTACCTGTTTCTGTAACATATGGACTTTCTGTATATGCTGTAAAGACTTTTGCTGTGTCCTTCTTCATTGGTAAACCCAAACCTACAACTTCACAATCAGGAATGGCTGTTTCTGCAATAGCAACTACAGAATCAATTGGAATAGTTTTGTAACCTTCTTCGTAAACAGATTTGCTACTCATAATCTGCTCCAACGATTTGGGTGGTTCAAAGCTTAACAAAAACATGATGGGTGCCAATATATTGAGAAAGGTAATTACAACTCCTGTAAGTGCAATTAGCGTCACCATCGGAGCAAAATAGAAACCCAACACTTGATGTAAATCGTAATTCTGCCTTTTAAGACTAGCCTTTCTTTTTATAGTATGTCGAGATTTAAGATGCTTCCATTGTTTTGGAATCCACAACCTTAATCCACTAATGGTTAGAATCACCAGAATCAAAGCACTGATACCTACTATATATCTCCCAACTACTGGAATGAGCAATGTTCGATGGATTTCGGTTACCAAACCTATAAAATGGGAATCATGAATTCTTGCTCCGGTTACTTCTCCATTAAAAGGATTAACATAAATCTGTTTCTCTTTATCATCTCCGAGAATTAGCCGATAAGGATAATTAGGTCCACTCTCTGATTTAAAAATGAATATCGGCTCCCAACCTGGATGATCCGTTTTTAATTGACTTACTATTTTTTGAAAACTTAAATGCTCTTTGCCTTTATCAATTTCGAAAATCTCTGGATTTAATGCCATGTCGATTTCATCACGGTAAACCAGAATGGTACCCGTAATGCTTACAATAAAGATGATAGAACCTGCAATTAACCCAAGCCAAACATGCCACTTCCCATACCAATTTCTTTGATGACTTGCCCAGTTTTTCTTTTTGATTTCAGATTCCATTGTGATCTCTATTTTTCGAAATGGATATTTAAGTTTCTCTTAAAATCTAATTTTATTTAGATTAATTAAAAATAATGGCAAATATGTGGGAGAAGGAGCATTAATGAAAATATTTGCTTTGTTTTATTCTAGAAAAACACCCAAATAAGCCTAAATAGAAGCTTTTATCCATTTTTCCGTGTAAAGGAAGATTTTTAAAGAAGGTATATGAACAAGGATTTATTCTTCAGCACTTAGAAATTTTATATCCGAATTCTTGTAATTAGCTTTATAAGAAAATCGAAATATTAAAACTTATGCATAAAAAAGAGTCCATTCCGGTAAATCATCTACATCACAATGTAACTCATGGAATTGCGGTGAATAGAATGGATTCTGAAACATCTACTTTTGGCAAAGAAGCTGATCAATCTCATCGGCACGATTATCATCTTTTTATGATTATTGAAAAAGGCTGCGTACAAGTCGAGCTAGATTTTGAAAAGCAAGTGATAGATAAAACTGCTATCGTCTATGTATATCCCGGGCAGGTGCACAGAATTTTATCAGCTAAGCAGGCATCTATTATGTTGGTTTCGCTTAAAGAAGAGATGATAGACAAAACCTATCTGGAATTGATAGAAGAAATTATGCATCACTCCAAACCTATCGTTCCGAATGAACAAGATGCAAAAGTTCTATTAGATACAAGCTCACTTTGTTTAGAAATTCACAAACGAAAAAGTGAAAAAATGAAAGCATTACTTTTAGGTAGTTACTGTAATGCTTTGTTGGGTTTTATTATTTCTCAATTTCAAGAAAATAACAAACTAATTACGAATAATTCGCGACCTGAAATTATCACCAATGATTTTAAAAAATTATTAGGTCAGTCTTTTATCCAAATGAAACAACCTTCTGAGTATGCCACTGCTTTAAACCTTTCCCTCCCCTACCTCAATGAATGCGTGAGAAACATAACGGGCTTTTCTGTAAGTTACCATATTCATAATCGAATCATTCTGGAAGCAAAACGATTATTATTCCATTCAAACAAAACAGTAAAAGAAATTGCAGAAGCACTTGGTTATCAAGATTATGCTTACTTTTCTAGGTTCTTCAAAAACAAAACAGGCATGTCTGCACTGCAATTTAAAAGCATTTACCTCGATTAGTCCAATACTTACTCTATCTTTTCCATTGATTTGCCACATATTACCTCGTTTATTTGTATAAAATTAATCAAATAGTCAAATAAACCAGTCAATCATGGGACATCATCATTCACACCAGCATAATCATTCGCATGAAAAAGGACTATCAACCGCCTTTTGGCTCAATGCAATATTTTCTGTAATTGAAGTAGTGGGTGGAATTTTCACTAACTCCACAGCAATTATCGCAGATGCTTTTCATGATTTTGTTGATGCATTAGCCATAGGTTTGGCAGTTGTGCTGGAAAAAATTTCGAAGAAAAAGGGGAATGAAAAATTCTCTTATGGATATAAAAGATTCTCGCTACTCTCAGCAATAGGTATGTCTGTGTTTCTATTAGGTGGTGCTGTAATTATGCTAGTGAATGCTTTTCAAGCACTTATGAATCCAGAAGTTGTAAACAGTAAGGGTATGCTTTTGTTAGCTGTTTTGGGTATTGCTATTAACGGAATTGCCTTTATCAAAATTAAAAACTCTGGAGGAGAAGATCATGCTCATCACCATCATGCACATGGTCACAATCATGAGCATAACCATAATAGCAAAGCCATTATGTTGCACTTGCTTGAAGATGTATTGGGTTGGGCGGCTGTACTAATTGGTGGAGTTATTATCTATTTCACTCATTGGTACTGGATTGATCCTGTTTTGGCAATTGGCATTGCTGGCTTTATTGGATACAATGCTACCAAAAACCTAATTTCTAGTGGAAGAGTCTTGCTTCAGTCTGTACCTGAAAGTATAGACATGAAAAAACTGAGCAATGATTTACTTCAGATAAATGGAGTGAGAAGTATACATAATCTTCATGTTTGGACTTTGGATGGTAACGACCATGTTTGTACCCTCCACTTGGTTACAGAAGATGATCAATTAGTATTACATCAATATGTGCAAACTGAAGTTGAAGGTGTAATGGCAAATTACCACATTCAACACCCTACCATACAGATGGAAAGTTGCGAATCAAAATGTCAATATATGAATAAATAAAAAACACAGCCCAATAAAACTGTGGGCTGTGTTATAATTTTACTCAAATGGCCTATTTTGGTAGTATAATTTCTGAAAAATTATCTGAACCCATAAACTCATATTTTTCAGTTTCTGGATTGTATTTGTAAACTTCTTTATGTCTAGGAACTATTAAATTATTTAAATTAATTTCACCTTCAAAGTTGCTATAAAACATTATTTCCTCCCCATTATTCATTCCTTTAAAATGCGTGCCCATTAATGAAAAATCATTTGGTCTTACAGCTAGTTTGGTTTCACCTTCGTAATATTTATTATTCACTTTATCTTTCTCACCTACGAAAGTGATTACAAAATAATTAGCTCCATTAATATTACTGATTTCTATATTTTCATTCAACTTGGCTCCTGACATTTTCAACTCCATTGGAAGCGCGAAATGTTGGCGATGGTGTGCATAAAACATGTTTGTTGCATCTTCAGTAAGCTCATACTTATTCATATTATCTTCAGAGATGTCTTCCATGCCATTGAGTGATGCAAAGTAATTTCCATCTTCCATCCCTTTAATAGCAATATTGCCATTTTCAAATCTTGTACATTGATAGAAATCATCAGGGTTTCTAATATCAAATCGCTCTGTTACAGATGATCCATCTGCTCTTAGCCAAGTCGAGTTCATACTTCCAGTAAAACTTGCCCAAGCATTTTCAGGATCATAGTAGTTAATCACTTTATCTAATAATTCAGAAGCTTTCATGCTAATGTGTTTCTCCATAGATTGATTGTAGCCATCAACCAATACCATTTTCCACATACCATCTTCTTTTTCCAACACTCTGTAACTTCTTGATGTGCTAGTTACTTCTCCATCTTCACTTACATGATCAATTCTAAATGTAGCGTAAGCCAAATCACCAGAAATCTTGATGTTAAAATCTTTCTTTACTTCTAAATTTGTCATTGCATCCGGATCGTTATCCATTGCCATTTTCATCATTTTTTCTACATCTTCCCACCCTCTGGTAAAAGTGTAAGTAAGTGCAGAATATGGTTGATGAATCCAGTATTTTGACCATTCGTCAAAATTTCTATTTTCGTAAGCAGCTGTCTCTTTATTTAAAGTTTCTATTATCGCTTTTTCATCTGCTTTGTACATGTTCGAATCATCATCTTGAGCCCAAGTACAATAGCTAAGCAAAACACAAAAAGTTAGAAGTAGTGATTTCATATCAAAATTGCATTTAATAAATGATAAAAAACAAATCACCTGATTGGAGGCAATCGTGGGTTAGTAATTCTTCGTGCAGGTTGTAAAAATTACTGGATGGAAAGAATATTAATTTATGTAATTAATAATTGGTAGTATGTAAAATAAGCAGATCTGCATCATACCCAAACTTTATATTTTGCTTAATAAAAATCAAATATCCGACTGTTGAATTATGGTTTTCGTAATTTTTTCTTTTTTAAATTCAACTATTTCAAATTTTAATCATAAATGATTGAGCCTATCAGAAATAAACTGAAGAGGTTAATAGCAATTTGTACTTTACTCAGTGTGTGTTTTTTGAAATTATATTGAAGAAATTAGAGAATAGAGTGCGTAAAATTAAATTATTCTAGATTTTAAGCTACAAATGGCGAATTAATCAATTTTGCACTTTGTTATTGAGGTCTAATCAAATTTATTTAGACATATTTATATTGAAATTAAAAATGCTAGATAAAGCTTTAAAAAGGAAGAAAGATAGGCAAGGGAAATTTCCCCTACCTACTCTACTTTAATTAAAATTAATTCGACTCTTCGGTTTTTTGCTCTTCCAGTTTCATTTGTATTCTCATATGCAGGCTTAGCCATTCCATTTCCTTTTACAGAAATTTTGCTATTACTAATACCAGCATCTTCTAAATAAGATTTAATCGAATTGGCTCTTTGTATAGAAATCTGTTGATTGATATCTTTAGAACCCACATTGTCTGTATGGCCGATAATGATCAATTTTAGAAAGTCGTTTGCTGCCAATTCAGTAATCCAGCTATCGAGAATTTGTTTAGCATCATTATTCAGAGAAGTTGTGTTAAAATCGAAATAAACCTCTCCAGTTTTTTGAATTAAATTTGGCGTTTCGTCTTCAATCTCTCCTACCTGAATGTTTACTTCATTTTCAATCTTTGTTTTTGAAGAATCTGTATCCCTAATATTGACACTTGGTACTACTAAAGCATTAGTATCTTGTAGTTGCTCTTCTCGATTATTTGGAATATTTTCTTCATCTTCCACAAAATCTGTTTCTGAAATTTCTTCTTCAGTGATGTTTGTTTCAGATGTATTTTCTCTAATAGCAGGTACTTGTTTGCTTTTCTTTTTATTTAGCTTTTCCTGAGTTTTTTTCTTTTTAGATTTCTTGTTCTTTTTCCGCTTTTTCTTTCTGTTTTTCTTATTATCTTCCTCATCCTCTTTACTTTTTAGACTTCGGTTCGGAAGAATACTTTTCCTAATTTCTACACCAATTTCAAAAGCATTACTGAAAATATCACTTCTAGCACTAGTAGGTAAATCGTAACTAAAGCCAACAGAAAATTGAGGAGTATGATACTGCAAACCCAACACCACAGCCTTGGCCACTTTATATCTGGTTTGCAATTCTAAGGTTTTAACATCATTGGGTCTATACTGAAACGCAGAACCAAGATTAAGCAAATCTGTACCTCCACTTCTGGTATACAAAAGCGATGGAATGATGGCGTAATGCAATTCGTCGTAGATGTGATAACCTGCTTCAAACTGTAAAGTAAAAGGAATACTGCTTTCACCTGCTAAAACAGATTCGTTAGGTTGATTCACATCATACAGAGAAATACCCATAAAGTAGGCTTTGTCAATTAGATCAATTCCTTTGAGGTAAATCCCCGCGGCAATGCTGTAATATCTCGACTGGAAATCATCTACATTTTCACCTAAATCGATAGACGGATCGAAGCCATCACCTTGCAAATATTGCGAGCCAGTAGTGTAATTATTGAGATCGATTCCCTTGTCTGTATATCTGGTGGAAATACCAAAACTCAAAGTCTGATACTTACCAATTTGCAAAACATGCGTATAGCCCAGATTTAATTCGGTAGTTTTGAACAATCCCGATTGTGTAGTTGCATCATCAAAAACAGAGAAAGTGACTGCGCCCCAACCTGACTCAGAACTGACGATTCCTAATGGGTAAGAACCTGAAGCATACATGGTGTTAAGATTCATATTCAAATTGGTATTTACAGTTCTGTAAACTGCTCGCAAAGCTGCTTCATCTTTCTTTATGAATCTGCCAGGATTAATTCTGTCTGGTGAAAAATTGTACTGTGAAAAATTCTGATATTGTGCTTGTAAATCAATACAGGTAATCATCAACAGAATTAAAATAAGTAAACCAGTTTTTGACAGAAACATATCAGGAGTTTTTAAAAATGAAAGCATAAGTAGGTCGGCTAAATATTATCGGAGTAGGGTAATAAAACCTTCTTGTTTTCCTTCAAAAAGTATCGGCTCACCATTTTGATATTCCCCGTTCAATCGCCAGAAGTATGTTCCATTTTTTAGAGTTCTACCAGACTTACTACCATCCCAGCCTGTATGCTGCAAAGTGCCAATATTATCAGAACCAAAAACCTGATTACCTTGTGCATCATAAATCTGAAAAGAAATGCTATTTACATTTTCTAAACCATACAGTCTGAAAGCGTCATTGTTGCCATCGTTGTTGGGTGTAAACAAGTTGGGTATAAATACTTGTGCAGTGGCAATTGAACCTTCTACCGTAACCAAAACTGTATCAATCACTGTGCATCCTGTAGAATCGAGCATTGTCACAATGTACTCAGTTGTATTTAAAGGCGAAATCGTGGGTGTAGAGGAATTTACATCATCAATTGCGTAATTTGGGCTCCATAAATAGCTTAAAGCGTTTAAAGCGGCTAATTTCACACTTTCTCCCTCAGTAATTGTCGTATCTTCAGATGCATAGGCTGTGGTTTCAAACAATTTGATTAAAACAGAGTCTGAAAACACACAACCTGCACTATCTTTTGTAATTAAAATCAATTGATCGTTTTCAAAAACTTCAAAAGTGATTTCGTTCTCAGTACTAAGTTCACCTTGTGATTCAGAAAGCCAGCTAATCTCAGTCCATTCACCTTCTGGGACTTGATAAGTGAGCACTTCACCTTCGCAAACTGTTGTATCGTTTCCTAAAGATATATTCTCTCTCTGTTCTAAAATTTTGATACTCCAAGAAGTTGCTAAAGCACAGTCTAAATCATTAGGAACTACATAGAAAATCGTATCATCAGCAGCAAGAGAAATGTTGAGTGTATCGAAGGTGCCGAGGTAACCCTGATTCACAGAAAACCAAATGGCTTCTTTATCTTCAATCGGATCGACAAGTTGCAGTGAATTACCAAAGCAAAGCAGCGTATCTTTCAATTCAATATCTACACAATCGTACAAGACATTGCCAGTACAAATGGAATTGTTAGATGCATTATTTGCCAATGAATTATCTACTGGTTGCACACCCCAAAATACCCGACCACTAATCAGCTTATTAAGCGTAAAGAAATTGTTTTGACCAATGTTGCCATGAGCAGTCATTTTTCTAACTCCACCTTCTGTATGGAAATATGGCGAAACATAATCGACTCCATACTCTCTAGTGCCTGCAAAAAGCTCATAAGTTAAAACTTCTCTTGCAGTAAGATCATCGTAATTTGCTAACCAAGAAAATAGTGTTTTACCGTGAATTGCAATCGCAAACGGATTGTATGGTGTCGCAGGTGCATAGTTTTTCCCTTTGAAATCATTGATATAAATTCCGGTACTATCTGCATTTTCTGAGAACAAAAAAACATCTAAATCACCATCAAGGTCAACATCACTTAAAGCAGCTTTAGAAGCTGAAGGCAAAAGCGTATCAAGCAAAATGTAGGCAGGAGTAATGCTTACTGAATCGTATTGATAGATGGCAGTTTTGTGTTCATCGTTTTCATCTATGCCTGCAAAAAAGATATCCGCCAAACCATCTTTATCTAGATCTGCTATGAGTAGCTCATGAGCTTGCCAGTTATTTAAAGTTTCATAAAGCTCATAACTGCCTGAATTTGTATTGAGGTAAATTCTGGTTTCTGTGATTCTGGTTGCGGTTTTACCTGAAAGAATAATGTCTGAAAAACCATCGTGATTGATGTCTCCCACATTGATTTCACTTCCTCCAAAATCAGTTTCAATTTCTTCTGTTTGAAACTCGAAGTTTTGATTATTTAAAAGCAGATAGGTTTTATAATTATTTGAACTATCAGTTCCGGTAATCAGCAAATCTCTATAACCGTTTCTGTTTGCATCTAACTGCTCAAAACTCGTGTTTGCTAGAGCCGGAATTTCTGGTTCTAATTCCTCAAAACTACCTGAGGTATTTTTATAAATTTTGAATTGATTATTGCCCGTTTCATCAACTCCACTCATCACTAAATCATAATCACCATTCCAATCTAAATCTACCCACATACTCGTTGCAGATTGCCAACCAGTGATGCTAATTGAAGAAGGTGTAAAATTTAACTCTCCTTGGTTTTCCCAAACCTCTGTTCTGTAAGTTCCTGTAGAATCTGTTCCTGAGATAAAAACATCGAGAAAAGCATCGTGATTTATATCAGCCAAACTGAACTTTGGATTAACCAAAGCGGGCAGGAGTGAAGGAACAATTTCGATCGAATCTTTGGCATTGCTTAATATAAAAATGCTTTGCATACCAGTAGAATCTACACCACAGATAATCGCATCTTGAAAACCATTGTTGCTTAAGTCTGCCCAAACCATTTCTGGATTACTAAGCTTCGGAAATTGTAAAAAATCTATTGGGTTAAAAATCTGTGCTTGGAGTTTAAAAAAGGCAATGCTTAGCCATAAGATATAAAAAATAAATGCTGTTTTTTTCATGATCAGATGCGATATTTTTGGTAATTATTTTAATTGGAATGTGATGGGAATACTCATTTTAGAAGCGATTGGCTCCCCATAAACTTTAGTTGGTGTCCAGTTGGGCATTTGCTTAACTACCCGAACAGCTTCCTTATCTAAATCCGGATGCAAACTTTCAAGCACTTTTACCTGCTCAGCTTTGCCCGATTTGTTGATAACAAATTCAACTACTACTTTGCCATAGACTTGCTGAGGCCGTAAACTATCGGGGTAATTAATGGCACTAGCAAAATAACTGTAAAGCGAATCAAACCCGACAATTGGTTGCGCTTTTTCGTAGTCCAATACTGTTGTTTGCTCATCGGAAAGATGATCAGATTCTGCTTCCAGCTCTAATGATGATTCATCATACATTCCAGAAGTATTTTCAGTTTTATTAATCTTCGAATTACTATTAGATGCAATACTTGCTAGTCCTTTATTTTCGAGATTTTCAGCAGTTTTAGTCTGTTCACTTTTTAGCTTATTAGATACTATTTCTTCTATTTCCAAAGAGTTATCACTAACTTGAAATTCCTCTTTGTCCAAAGTTAATTGATCACTGACAACTTTTTCTTGTTCACTGTTATCTGATACCTGCTCTCTGCTAACTGTTTCCTGTTCACTGATCACCGCTTTTTGATCATTGTTTACTGCACCATTTTTACTGTTATCTGCTCTCTGCTCTCTGCTAACTGATAACTGTCCACTGTTATCTGTTAACTGCTCACTGTCCCCCGTTAACTGATAAACCGTAATACCTACACCCAAAGAAACCACCAAAACACCTGCTAGTATCATTGCTGTTAATCTCTTGCCCGACCAAACACTTTCAGGCACTTTTTCGGCTTCCATCCGCGACATGAGTTTGTCAAAGTTTTTAGTCTGGCTCACCTCCTTTTTGGAAATAAAAGGCAGTTTGCCAACTATTTTAAATTTTGCTGCCATTATCTATTTATTTTCATTGAAGTCTTTATTGCTTTCCAGTTATTTGATACCTGACTTAGTCAATATTTCTTTGAGTTTATCAAGTGTTCTATAAGTCTTTACCTTGGCATTGTTCTCGGTGATTTCCAGAATTTCTCCGATTTCTTTAAAAGATTTTTCTTCGTAAAAGCGCAGTTCTATTAGCTCTACCTCCATTGGTTTTAGCTTGTTAAAGGCCAAATTGAGGTAATGTCGCATTTCGCTAGCACTAAGATTCTTGTATTGTAATTCTGTTTGAAGAAAATGAATTTGGTAATCGCCCAACAACACCAATCGCTCTTTCTTTGTAGTTCTGAAATAAGCAGCAGTTTCGTTAATTGCTACTCGATACAACCAAGCTATAAAAGAGGTTTCGGTAATTTTATAGTTTTTAATATTGACCAGCGCTTTGTAAAAAACCTCGGCACAGATGTCTGTGGCAATGGCTTCTTCGCCCGTTTTTTTGTAGATGAAATGGAAGATTTCTTCGTAATACCAATCATAAAGCGGCCTGAATTTCTCAGGATTCTCTTTCGCCTGCTCAATAACTTGTTTTTCATCAGGCTTATTCTTGTTCTTTCTGATCAGCAATTTTTCCAATTAAATCATCTATTTAGTTTTCATTTAGCACTTCAATGAAAACGAGGAAAAAAAGATACAAAAAGATTTAGATTAATTTTTAGGATATTCAATTACTAATTCAAGTTGCAGATGTAACTAATCTAAAACCATTAATGCTTAAATTCCAGAAACCTGCTTTATCACCAGAACGTGAAATTATTTGACATTTATTTTCATCACGATTCCAACTGCCACCCCGTTGAACTCGACTATTGTTATAATCCAAATCAACCCATTTTATATTACTAATTGGGGCACCAATATAGTTACTATGCCAGTCATCCTCACACCACTCCCAGACATTTCCACTCATATCAAATATACCTAATTCATTTGCTTTTTTTAATCCAACAGGATGTGTCTTATTATTTGAATTGCCTTTATACCATGCAACTTCATCTATTTCATCACTTCCTGAATACTTATAACCTTTACTTAGTTTTCCACCACTAGCAGCAAACTCCCATTCTACTTCATATGGCAAGCGAAACTTCTGTTTTGTTCTATAATTTAATCTTTTAATAAACTCTTGAACATCGAACCAATTAACACTGTCAACAGGGCATTTTATATTAGTTTTAAACTTACTAGGATTATCTTTCATAATATTCACCCATTGTTCTTGTGTTATCAAGTATTTATATTTACTAATATAAAAACTCTCAACACTAACTTGATGCATAGGCTCTGAACTCTTCATCTCATTATTTTGTCCATTTACATCCGAATCGTAGCCCATTTGATAACTCCCTCCTTCAACATAAACCATCTCTAACCATTCAGGAATTTTAGTTAATTTCTTAAGATTTTGATGATTTTTATTTGGTAGTTGCGTCTTTTTAATCACATTTTGTTTAACTATCAAAGACATTATTACATCTGAAATATTATTGCTAAAGTGGATATTTAGCAATAGTTGAGGAACAAGGCTTACATCAAAATATGGTCCTTTTAAAATTAAAAATCTTCTTTTTTCTTTTGATTTGATAAATTGATTTGAAAAAAAAGAAGTATACTCTTGTTTTACCCAACCAGATTTCATTGAATTAGGAGTACAAACTAATAAAAAGTGTTGACTTGCTTCTAAAGCATAGTTGATATTTTCAAAGTATGATTTACCTGCATTTGTAGATAAGTTATCATTTGACGAAAACACCCTAATATTATATGCACGAAGTTCAAAAATTATATCATTAATGAAATTTAAGTCTTTAATAGAGTAGCATAAGAACAGATCATACTCATATTTTGATTTTGAAATCTTTGGTTCTATAAACCCTTTAAGCAATTCATTTTTTATATCAAATTTTTCTTTAACACTAACTTCATCTTCTATCTGATCATAAATTTGTTGGAAATTACTTTTTTGATGCATTTCTGGGGTAAGCGTGTTCATATTTTTAAGTTGACCTACTAAACCAGAAATCTCTTTTCTTATCTGTTTGTAAAATGATAATTCATCTTGTATTTCAGCAGTATCACCTATATCTAGTAATTCATTGAGTGCAACATTCAGTTCTGTTATCTGTTCTTCCCAATATTTTAAATATTTAACTTGCTCTATGGGTTTGTATATTTTGGCATCCTCCAGAATAATAGGGAATATACGTTGGGCAAAGTTTCCATTTTTAGCAATCTCAATCAATTCAAACATGCAGTTCTCTGAGCGCAGGTACTTATCAGAGATGATTACAATAACAAAATTGCCTTTGCCAATTTCCTGCATAAACTCTTTAATCAAGCCTTTGTAATCAAGTCCTCCGGATTTGTCTCTCACTATTTCCAATCCCTTTTCAGAAAGTGCTTTTTCTACTTCTGAGGCAATGCGTTCACTTTCTCCACTCCATGCATAGGAGATAAATACTTTGGCTTTATGAGAGTTTGTTTCAGTCATACTTCTACTAGTTCCATGCTTTGCCTAAAAATAGGAATAATTGGAGTTTTAGTAAATATTCTCTTGGAAATCATGAGATTTTCAATTCTAAAAAAGTATAAATCAATAATACAGCATAAAAAAACCTCTCAAACAGCCAACATAACAAGCTATTTAAGAGGTTTTAGTGGGAGGGAAGGATTCGAATTTAATCCAGTTTCTTTTGGTCTTTGTCTTCGAGTTTTTTGTTTATTTTCTTGATATCTTCTTCTGGTTCTATGTCTTCGGGTAAATAGCCATTTCCTTTAATCACATCGCGAATATCTTTGTTGTTGTGCTCATGGTCTTTCTTAATAGCATCTTCACCTTGTAGGTTATTTTTTTGCACATTTAGATTGGTAAGTTCTGTTCCAAAAGTTTTACCACTCAATAAGACATTATGCATGTAATCATCAGCATCTTCGTGCTCATCTATTCTGTATTTCTTATTTATGTCTTCTCCACCAAAAAGCGATTTATCTCCTGCTTTCAACACTCTTTTAAAACCTTCTTCATCAACTCCTCTTTCTTTTACATTATCGAAAAGCAAGTCTTGGGTTTCCTTTAATTTTCTATGAATCACTAAACGTTTACTTGTTTTTTCATCGATTACTTGGCTGCCCACTTTTGCCAGCCATAGTTTAAACGGCTCTGCTTTTGGTGATGGAATCGACTGAATTATTCTCAACAAAGCTTCTTTGTCTGCACATTCAGTGGGGTAGAGTTTTCCATCTTTTTTACTTTCCATTTTAAGTTGTCTACAAATTGTAGATAACTCAAAGCCAGATTTCTTTTTATCTCTAGCCTTTAATGCAGACCAATATTTACTAGGTTTTTCACTTTCTGCTAAAACCTCAATTACATCCACAACTGCATAGTACAACTCACCATCAATTAATGCAGCTCGGATTTCTTTATCATCAAATAGCTTAATTTCATTCATTGGGGTATGTTTAATTATTTTTGGGAGGAAGGAGTGATGATAAAGCTTTTATCCAAATGGATAAAAGCTAATTCTCTTTTCTATCTTGAACTACTTACCGCCTTACGCAACATTTCAAGTTCTTGCATAGGCTCAAGCTCATAAATTTCTGTGCTTTTTTGCTCCATTGCAATTACTCCTTCCGGATTAATAGTTAACAAAGCATCCTTTTTAGAAGTTTTCAGTTTGCTATTTTCGTGAAGAATGTAAATATTTCTGTTAGCAAAAGCTGCTGATGTGCTCTGCTTTGGTAGGTTATAAAACACCCTCACATATTCTATCTGATCATCTTCTATCAATGCAAAAAGTAATGACTCATTAGTCCTTTCTAGTAGGTTAATTCTCACTGAAGATTTAGCATTTTTACCTACAGCATTCAATATTAATTTAGGCTTTAGAAAGTTTTCAATTTCTTTAATACTAAATAATGCTTGCTGAAAATCTTCTGCACGTTGGCGAATTTGTGCTTCTTTCTTTAGCTGTTTTTCAACATCAACCAATTGCTGATAGGCTTTTGATATAGAAATATCTCCTGCTCTTATAAGTCCTTTTAACTCATCATCTGCCTGGTTGTGTAATTTCTTTGCACGAATAATTGTAGTTCTGGGCACTCCGGTTAAATCACTTACTACCTCAGCATAATCGATCTTGTCGGTTTCGGGTGCTTTTATCCATTTGGATAAAAGCTTGTTATCAACCTTCTTATGTTTCTTTTTATCCTGAGCCAGTGTTTCGAGGAAAGAAGTAATTCTAAAACCAATCTCTGCGCGCTCAAAAGGAGTGAGGTTTCTACGACCTAGTTGATGGCGAAGCATCCAAACGAAAATCTCTTGGTCGTTAGCAAACTTTTCAATTGTAATAGGAACTTTCTCAAACTCAAGCCTGCCTTCTTCTAATAATTCCTTAGCTGCTCTTAATCTGTGATGTCCATCAATTACTATAAAAGTTCGCTCTCTGTCCAGCTCACCTTCAACCAATTTTACAGTAAGTGGATCTCTTATTTTACCATCTTGAGCGATGGCTTTAGACAATGCTTCGTATTCTTCTTTCGTATGCTTGCGGATGTATCTCTCATACTTTTCTTCCGTAACCAGACTACTTAGTTTTACATAATTCTTTCTGGACTCAGACTGCTTCTCCGAAATCTTGGAAAGTGTTTCAGTTTTACTAGCCGTTTTATTGGCCATCTTCATCCATTTTCCACTAATATCATCCATTGTTTACTACTGTTTTTATCTCTTCAACCAATTCTAAAAATTCATCCTGTTCTTCAAAAGCAAATGGTAACTCTTTAAAAGACATACGTCTCTTGTAGCGAACACGATTAGAAAGTTTATTATTTAATAACTTAAGCCCCATCATTCCATTAAGATCAGATACTGATCTCGACTCTTTTGTATGCGAGCTTTTATTGTGAATACCAATAGGAGTGAAGGACTGATTTTTTCTACCTCTCTTCTCAGCAATTTCTGGCAACATACCCAAAGTTTGGAAAGTTGCACCCATTGCCAAGTCAGAAGCTTCCAAAGGGATAATTACAAAATCTGATTTAAACATTATAGTAGCAGTTGCTTCTGCATGAGAGAAACTACCCATTACATCTATAAAGATAAAATCGAACTGAAACATATTTTCTTCCAACATATCTAATAAGTCGGAAATTGGCATGTTAGAATCGAAATCAATAAATTGAACTTCTATATTTTCATGTACACCTTCATCTGCTAATTGCATGGTAGATTTTTGAGAGTCTGTATCTATTACCAGAATCCTCAGATCTTCTAACTGGGCGAATGCCACAGCTAGTAAATTGCACAAAGTAGTTTTACCTACTCCACCTTTTCTATTTATAAAAGAAAAAACCTTAGCCTGCAGTTGTTCTCCTTTGGTGAGTACATCAATAGATACCCCATATAATTCGGCCATTTGTTCTAATCTGCCAAAAGGTACCTCTGTTTTACTGCTCTCATAATTAATGAGCGTCTGTTTGGTAATGTTCAATTGTTCAGTAACATCCTTAATCTGCAAGTTAGCATTCGTTCTTGCAGCCTTTAAGTGTTTGCCGTAAGTTGCCATGTAGTAAAAAAAATTTTAACCAAATATAGTATCAAAATCGAAAAAATCGAATTTTTGATCACAAAAGTAAAATTTTATTGACTATTGTGAAATTATCTCTGAAAATACTCTGTGTTAAAGTAATACTTGAAACGTATCTTAAAGTAAGGATTTAATAGATACCCCCAGTGTTTACAGGTAAATACCCCTAATGTTTACACCGAACCTCTTTAAATAAGTTTTAAAGGGATTTATTATATAAAAATGGATAAAAGAACACCTACAAATGAATATTTACATACATCAGGGGTATGTTTTAAAGTATTAATTGAAGCTTTTATACTAAAAAGTAAAAAAAATATAACACTTATTTATAAAGAGACTCTTATTTTTATATAAACACTTATATTTAATGAGCTTATAAATTAATGATAATCAAATAGTTACAAGCAAATGCATACCCCTAATGTTTACTTTTGATACCCCTATTGTTTACTACTATATACCCTCGATGTTTACTAAATATACCCCTGATGTTTGCTGACTCATACCCTAAATGATTACATAGGTACCCCAAACGTTTGCAATACATACCCTAAATGTTTACATTTAGCCATATATTCTTACATTTTTTAGATAATAGTCATCTGATCAGACATTTTTTCTCTGAGGTTGTAAACATTAAGGGTACCTAATGGAAATAAAATTTAAAGTAAACCGTACAGTTCGCAAGTCTAATAAACTGATCAACTATCGCGATAAACTGGGTTTAACGGCACTACAGCAGAAACTTTTCCTTTTTTCAGTAACTGAATTAAAGAAGAAAGAAGACTTTGAAAGGTTGCTTTCCTTTGATATGAAGGACTTTTTTGGGAAAAAAAGACTTACAACGAGAGATTATGAAGCTGTTCGTAATGCAGCAGCCCAATTAGTAAGAACCAGTATCAGTATTAAAACAGACAATGGCAAATGGGCAGAACTGTCTCTTTACTCTAAAATTGAGGGTGAACAGGGTTCTAGTGTAATTCATTTCAAATTTAACAATGAGTTGAGACCATATCTTGTAAACCTTAGGGGTAACTTTACTTCTTACCTCTATGATAATGTGGTCCATTTTAAATCTGGCTATAGTGTTCGGATTTACGAATTATTGGTAAGGCATCTTGGCTGGCAACATGTATATGAGGTAAGTGTAGATTATCTAAAAGAGCTGTTGGGGATTACACATGTTAAAACTTACAAGACATTCCCAAAGTTTAGAGAAAAAGTGCTAGACAAGGCTAGTGATGAAATTAATGCCTTCTCTGACCTTACAATTTCTTACGATACCGTTAAGAAAGGCCGTAGTATCCGTTCTATTCGATTTTATATCCTGAGTAAAGAAAAGGTAGATCAAGAGCTAGAAGACATTCAAAATGACGATAAGCAAGATGTAAAGGTAATTCGTGCTGATAAAAAAGACGGAGAACAAGATACACAGAGCCAGTCACCTGTTGATGATTTTAAGGCAAGAGCTGCAAGATTGGTTACAAGACTTAAAACATATGGGTTTAGCCATAAGCAGGCCATAGATGTGGTAAAAGTAACCGAAGCAACAATGGAATCGGGTATCTGGAAGATTCTGTATGATTTAAAATTGGCTATTGCCGATAAGAAAATTAAAAACCCTAAATCTTATCTAATCAAAGTTTTTAAAGAGGAATATGGTTTGGATTTTACAGTGAACTATGAAATAGAAGACAATTAATAGTTGAAATTCGTGATTTTCTGAAAAAAGAAAATCTAACTTTCAATTCTAAAAAGTGGCTTTGTGCACAACATGAGGCCGCTTTTTTTATATCTAAATGAGCAAATCCCTATTAAATATTGTTTAGATAAATTCTAAATAATCTTCTTCCAAAAAGAAATAAATCTAACCGTAAATTTTACTTCGTAGGTCATTAAACAAAAAATTTAACTGATGACTTACAAGAAGAAACTTTTTAAAGCTACTATCTGGATTTTTTCAATTTTTTCCATTCTTGCACTTGTTCTGGTTATTCACATTGCTATGGTTACCAAACCAAACAATAGCCATCATTCAAATTGGCAATTGAGTAGAATAGATTTTACACAGTCTTTAGATTCGGCTCAAGCACAATTGGCAATGAAAACAATTCAAAGCATCTCAGGTGTTAAACACGCCTACGTCAACAATGCGCAAGGTACATTGGTCTACAGCTATGAAGCTGGACACCTAAAGTCAGCAGATGTTTTTGATGCATTTATTGCCAAAACAAACTTTGAAGCGAAGCCTTACAAAGCACCAAAAATGGAAGATGCAACTGGTTGCCCAGTAATCGACAAGTCTTCATTGACTTATCGTTTCACAACCTTTGTACAAAATACCCT
The DNA here is from genome assembly GCF_026250525.1 of Chondrinema litorale. Taxonomy (GTDB): domain Bacteria; phylum Bacteroidota; class Bacteroidia; order Cytophagales; family Flammeovirgaceae; genus Chondrinema; species Chondrinema litorale. The sequence goes on along the minus strand of NZ_CP111044.1, from coordinate 69,355 downwards.
CAGATAGAATTTTTTCCCAATCAATAAAATCAAATACCGAAAATTATGAAAAGTAGAATCAATTTAATCTATGGATTACTGGCTATTGTATTATTTACAGCTAGTTGTAATGATGACGATGATATGGAAAATCAGATGGAACCTGATACCAGTCTGTATGCAACACTAGGTGGAACTACAATGGTAGATGACCCAAACAACCCCGGAACTCAAATAGAGCAAGGGAGACTAAATTTAAGAGCTGTAGTAGACTCAAGTATTTTTGTAATCGCTGCGGACTCAAGGTTAACGCCTTATTTTCAAGTACTTCTGTCAGAAGTAGGAAGTAATGATTTAACAGGTTTTGCTGCTTTAAGTGAAAGTCTAACAGATTTTTTTGCAGTTGCGACAGGTTCAGAAAACACTTCTTACACAGGCTTAAACATGATGGATGCACACGATCCTGCAAAAAATGATAGAATGGCTTTTGCTGCAGACGATGCCGCAATGGATGCATTTATTGAAGACGTGGTAAAAGGAGCAGAGCTTAATGGAGTTACTGATCCAACTATAATTACTCCAATTGGCGATTTGTTGGAATCTTTACGCTCTTCTGTGGTGCAAAGAACAGAGACACTTTACGACCGACTTGGAGGTACTGCTATGGTTGAAGACCCAGCAAATTCAGATGAAATGATAGAGCAAGGTCGCTTAACATTAAGAGGAGTGGTAGATTCTACCATATTTGTAATTGCATCTGATACCAGATTGCAACCTTACTTTGAGGTTTTACTTGCAGAAGTAGGTGAAGGAGATTTAACTGGATTTGCTGCACTAAGTTCAAACCTAACAGATTTCTTTTCAGTGGCAGCAGGCTCAACAACACAATCTTATAATGGATTGAATATGGCAGATGCACACGATCCAACTGTAAATAATAGAATGGCTCAAGCTGCAGATGATGATGCCATGGATGCATTTATAGAAGATGCCGTAGTGGGACTTTCGCAAAATGGAGTAACGATTGAAAACAATCGAGCTTTGGTTAATGAAATTGGTGCATTAGTAAACTCACTTAGAGGTGTAATTGTGCAAGCCGATTAACAACAAAATGCCGGTCTTATGGCCGGCAAATCTTCATTTATCATTAAGAATTCATTCAATCAGTAAACCATAAATTTTCCTTAGCATTATGACCAATTTCTTTGCATTTGGAATATCGCATAAAAAAACACCAGTAGAAATTAGAGGTATTTTATCATTCGATGAAAGTACTTGTAAAGAATTTCTCTTTAAGTGTAAAGAGCATTTTGGTATTTCCGAAATGCTAGTTATTTCTACTTGTAACCGTTTTGAAATTTACTATTCAGGAGAAGAGTCTCAGTGTGAAAAACTGATCAAGTTTTTATGTGTATTTAAAAACATTTCATTCGAAGGAATCAATTCACATTTTAATTTTTACAATACTGAAAAAGCCATTCAACATTTATTTAAAGTTGCCATAGGTTTAGATGCGAAAGTGCTAGGCGATTTACAAATTATCAATCAAGTTAAAAGAGCATATCAATGGAGTGCAGATGAAGATATGGCAGGGCCATTTTTACATAGACTTTTACATACTATATTTTTCACCAATAAACGTGTGGTACAAGAAACAGAATTTAGAAAAGGTACCGCCTCTTTAGCTTCAGTTTCGAGTGAGTTAGTTAAAAAATTTATAAATCGTATTGCAAACTCAAAGGTAGTTTTAATTGGAGTAGGTGAAATAGGTGTTGATGTTGCTAAAAACCTTTCGAAAACAAATGCTCAAGTTACTATACTAAACCGAACAAAAAGCAAAGCAGTCTCTATCGCAAAAACTTACGGTTATAAAGTAAAGTCTTTTGATGCACTAGATGAAATTATACAATATTCAGATGTAATAATAAGTACAGTAAGAATTGAGAAAACCATTATTGATAAAGATTCATTTCAACAGATTACAAAGCCAAAGTTGTTAATCGACTTATCTGTGCCATGCAGTATTCATAATAATGTAACTGAGCATATGGCTATTCACCATTATAATGTAGACCAACTCGAATCTAAAACTTGTAATACGATTGAAAAGAGGAAACAGTCAATTCCACAGGTTGAATCTATTATTGCAGATTCAGTAATGGAGTTTAAAAAATGGACTCAGGAAATGACATTTTCACCAGTGATTAAAAAATTTAAGAAGGCGTTGGAAACAATTAGGCAAGAAGAAATTGCCCATTACATAAAAAAGATGAATGATAATGAAACGGAAGTAATGAATACTCTTACTAAAAGCATTATGCAGAAAGTAATAAAATTACCAGTACTTCAACTCAAAGCTGCTTGTAGTAGAGGCAATGCACATGAGTTGGCAGATATACTTCACGAACTTTTTGATTTAGAAAAATAAAAAGAGTCTATAATTTATATAGACTCTTTTTATATGATTGTAAAAATATTAATTACTCAATCCTCGTATTTGGAGCTAATAAAGCTTCCATCAACATTGAAAAGTATTTACACACTATTTGCAAATTGGTTGCAACCTTAAATTAGAGATTTAATAAAACTTAAGATTTATCCCACCTATTCTCTAAATTCATACAATTATAATGGCAATAGATAAAACCCAACCCCAATAGGTTGGAATGATGGTGAAAAAATACAATTTTTTTAATCAAGCATTTTTATGCTTAATCGCTTGATAATCAAAGTGTAATTGCTCGACGCCAATAATCATTTAAATAAATTGTTGACAAATTTAATAATGCCACGCAACCATTTTAAATAAAGCACAAGTACCTACAATTGAAAGCAGCTTATTAAAATAATTTGAATTTAACTGAAACAGATATAAAAACGCTGATAGGCGAATGTAAAGAGGGCAAGAGAGATGCCCAGAAGGCATTGTATAAAATGCACTTCAGCTTTGCTATGAGTATCTGTATGCGATATGCAAATTCTAAAGCTGAAGCTCAGGAAATGATGAACGATGGTTTCCTAAAAGTTTTTAAATACATAAAAAAGTTTGATGAACTAAGACCATTTAAACCTTGGCTTAAAACAATTTTACTAAACGCAGCCATAGACCATTTAAAAAAACATAGCAAAGCACTAGAGGAAGTAGAGTTAGAAGAAGGTATTAATGAATCGGTGAAGGATTCTATAATTGAATCTATCACCTATGATGAAATGCTGGAGATAGTAAGAAAACTCCCAACAGCATACCGAACGGTTTTCAACCTGAGAGCGATTGAAGGTTACCAACATGATGAAATTGCCAGAATGCTGAAAATTTCTGTTGGCACCTCAAAATCGAATTATGCAAGAGCAAAGAAAAAGTTGCAGATCCACTTGAACGCTTATTTTGAAGTAGAGCCATGAAAGAAGAGGAAGATAACATAGCGCAATTTTTCAAGAATCACCTTGCAGAAAAGGAGTTTGAGTTTGATGAATCTCAATGGGAAACTCTTGAAAAAGATTTGGATGACATGGACGATGCAGCGCCATTCCCATTTTTTGAAAACTTAAACTGGAATGGAAAACTTAGCGATATTCGATCTATTTTGTTGGTAATAGCTTTAGGTGGATTACTATTTTTTATAGGATGGTATATTATTGAAAGGTCAATTTCTGAAAATCATATAGCCAGAACCGAAGTACTAAATGGTGTTGAAAGTACTACTAAAGATTCTGAGTCTAATAAGGTAATAGAAAACAATATAGTGGAGAATGAAAATGAGAAATCTATAGATTTTAATGATGAAGAAAATACAAAGCTAACTGAAACCGGAAAAGCTAATGATCTTAACTTGCCTTTAGATAGTCTACATATTAATAATCTAGATGAAGAAACTGCTGGCATAGTAAATTCTACTAAGAGCAAAACAAAAGAAATTGATCCGATCAATGGTGACTTAGAAGATGAAACTGATATTACTAAGAATGATAATAATGAAAAGAATTTAAGTAATCACCAACTAACTGAAGAAACTAATGTGATTGAAGATGAGCAAAAAGTTGACGGAAATAATATCATCTCAGAAGTAATAGACACATTAAAAGGAGAGGAGATAATTAGAAATATTTCATCGCAAAACCCATCAGTTCCATTTAATAATATGGACAAAGAAATTGAGACTTTTGAGATTGATTCGACTGAAATTAACACAACTAATTTAAATATTTCTAAATCAAATTCTAAGCAAGATACATTTAATGAGCTAAGTCTTTTACTCAAAGATTTTCAATTAGATTCGATTGAGGTCAAGCCTATGGGCATCGTGAACTTAGTTCAAGATGAGGATTACGAAGAAAGATTATTACTAGCAATTAGAGATAAAAGGTGGGCTTTGGCACTTTTTGTAGCGCCAGATTTTAACAGTGCTAGTTTTTCAGAATTGTATAGTAGATTGAGTCAGGCGGTAGGAGCACAGATAGAATATTATCCATCAGCAAGAGTGAAAATTGGTTTAGGAACTATACTTAATAATAAAATATATTCAGCAACTGGTGAAGACTATTCTCCACCAAGAGCATATTATTGGAAAGGCGGCATTGCACCGACTTACACTGATGCACGCTGTTTAACTTTAGATATTCCGATTAATGTTGGATACAGTTTATTCAAAAATTCAAGAAGGTCTATTTGGTTAAATGCAGGCTTTTCTTCTTACTGGATGCTTACCGAAAATTATAAGTTTGAATACGATACTTATATAGAAGGACAAGTTGAAGGTTGGGAAGGAAAAAGAGAAAATTTCCATTTGATGGGTTCTTTAAATCTATCAGTTACTTACGAACACTATTTAAATAATCACTTTTCTTTAATTGTAGACCCTTACTTTAAAACACCAATACGTGGTGTAGGGCAAGGTTCAATTTACCTGCTAAGTAGCGGAGTAAATGTTGGATTAAAATATCGTTTTGGCCAAAACGTAAACAAATTTTCGGGCAATTCTTCCCGAAGCTTACACTAACACAAGTAATAATTTAAGTTTTGAAAATCACAAGGTTATCACGCTTATAACCCCTGGTTAACTATGTTTAATGAAGAAAATTTAGCACGATGAAAAAGCAAATACGATATTCAATATTAACCTATATAATGCTCAGTCTACTTTTATTAAGTGCTTGTAAAGACGATGACGATGATGTTACTCCTGATGAAACTTCATCATCAATAAACCTTTCTAGCAATGGAACATTAGGTAGTATTCTGGTAGATGGAGATGGAAAAACCTTATATTTCTTTACAAAAGATACAGATGGAACAAGCAAATGCGCTGGCGGTTGTTTAGATTTTTGGCCTATATATTATGTAGAAAATCCTGAAATTGGCAATGGTCTCGATGCGGTTGACTTTGGTGAGATAACCAGAGACGATGGCGAAAAGCAAACCACTTATAAAGGTTGGCCACTTTACTATTATTCATCTACTGGCGATGGAGCTACAGAATCAGCAGGTGCAACTAATGGAGAAGCTGTAAATAATGTGTGGTTTGTTGCTAAACCAGATTACTCAATTATGTTGGCAAATGCTCAACTTGTTGGCGCAGATGGTGTAAACTATACAAGTGATTATACAGAAGGAGATTCCGAGACTCAGTATTTTGTAGATGCAGCAGGTCGCACACTATATATATTTATAAATGACTCGAAAGACAAAAATAATTTTACTGCCGAAGATTTTAGTAATGACGGTGTTTGGCCAATTTTTTATGATGACATCGCATCATTGCCGAGTACTTTAAATGTTAGTGATTTTGGAACTATAGATGTGTATGGTGAACAACAACTTACTTACAAAGGCTGGCCATTATATTATTTTGGTCAAGATACAGAAAGAGGAGATAATAAAGGGATTAGTTTTCCTGCACCGGGAGTTTGGCCAATTGTAAATACAGATACCGAACAAGCAGAAGAAGCCCCAACTGTAAAAATTACTGATGATGATACTTTTGGTGAAATCATAACTGATGCAGTAGGTAATAGTCTTTATTACTTTACCAAAGATGCTGATGGAAGTAGCAATTGCACAGGTGGTTGTTTAAATGTCTGGCCAATTTTTTACAACGAAGATATCATCATTGAATCAGGTTCAAATTTGGACGAAGACGACTTTGGAACAATCACTTTAGCAGATGGCGTAACAATGCAAACCACCTATAAAGGTTGGCCACTCTATTATTACTCTCCAACTGCAGATGGTGAAATTGAAGATACTGGTGAAGTATTAGGTGACGGAGTTAATAATGTATGGTATGTCGCAAAAGAAAGTTACAGCTTAATGATCGCCGATGCGCAGTTAGTTGGTCACGATGGTAAAAACTATACTGGTGATTATGAAGAAGGCGAAGGAGTAACAAAGTACTTTACAGATGCTGCTGGTAATACTATCTATATTTTCATCAACGATACTAAAGATACCAACAACTTTACAGCAGAAGATTTTAGCAACAATGGAGTATGGCCAATATTCTATACAGAAATAAATGAACTTCCTTCTGGTATGGATAAATCTGACTTCGGTGAAATTCTCGTATATGGAGAAAAGCAGCTAACATTTAGAGGCTGGCCACTTTATTACTTCGGTCAAGATGAGAACAGAGGTGAGAATAAAGGAATTAGTTTTCCATCTCCAGGTGTGTGGCCAATTGTAAATAATAATCTAAATCTGGCTGAATAAAAGAAGTATATTTTATTTCAACAGATAAATTTTGATGAAATAATGAGTACAAAAATTAAAGTAATGAATTATCTAGTTAAAGTTTCCTATAAACCAAGATGCGGGAGATATTTATTTCCCGCTTCTTTCCCTAACCTCAATCTCTCCATGTTTTTTTCTCGAAATTTAATCTATTTATTAATAGTGTCTTGCTTTGGCTGTCAATATGAACAACTAAGCCCTGTATCAGATTGTAGTAGTTCTAATTTAGCTCTGTCAGTTGTTGGTGATATTCAAGGTGCCAACTGCGGTGTTTCTAATGGTGGTTTCCAAGTAGAAGCAACTGGTGGCGATGGTGTTTACGAATATGCAATTGATGATAGCTTTCAAACATCTGGTCAATTTTCTAACCTAAGTGCAGGTACTTATGAAGTAATGGTATCTGATGGTAACAATTGTACTTCCACTGTTTTAGTAAGTATTCAAAATGTAGATGGAATCAATATTTCATTAGATGTTGATGATACTGGATGTGGTTCAACGAATGGTTCTATTATAGTAAATGCTACTGGTGGAGAAACACCATATACATATAGTTTAAATGATGCATCTGCTGTATCAAGCAATACCTTTAATAATCTTGCTGCTGGTGAATATACTATTACTGCCACAGACAATGTAGGTTGTGTAATAACTCAGACAGTAACTTTAACTACTGGAGTTAGCTACAATGCTACTATTGATAACATCATCTCATCTAATTGCGCAACAAGTAATTGCCACGGAGGTAATGTAAGTCCAAATCTTAGCTCTCTGTCTAATATTCAACAGAATGCAGGTAGAATAAAAGCACAAACTGGATCAGGTTCAATGCCACCAAGCGGCAAATTATCCCAAACCCAAATAGATGCTATTGCTTGTTGGGTAGACGATGGTGCGCAGAATAATTAATACAATGGTCATGTAAATTAAAAAACCAATCAATGGTAGTTCTGGCAATTACCATCGTGATGGTTAAAGGGTTTTCTATAGACTCGAATTTTTTAATCAATTCAACTCTAACTGTACTTTAATAAATTGAATTATGAAAAAGAAGATAATATTACTGATTTTAGGCTTAGTTGCTCAAACAGTAGTTTTGGCACAAACCAGACTATTAGATAAAGAGGGTAAAGCCAGATTTTTTTCTGAAGCGCCACTCGAAGATATAGAAGCCTCAACTAATCAAGCTTTAGGTGTAATTGATACAGAAACTAATAAGGTTGCAGTATCCATCTTGATGAAAAGTTTCCATTTCGATAAGTCTTTAATGGAGGAGCATTTTAATGAAAATTATGTGGAGTCTGACAAATACCCAAAAGCTACTTTAACTGGTATTTTATCTGAGAAAATCAATTTTGATGAAGTTGGGAAAAAAGAAGTTTTGGTTAATGGTGAACTGACAATTCATGGTGTAACTAAACAAGTGAGTATTCCTGCAACCATTACGATTCAGGAGAAAAATGTAGCAGTACATACCAAATTTATTATTCAAGTAGCCGAATATAAAATTAAGATACCAAGTGTAGTAATTAAAAATATTGCCGAAGAAGTAGAAGTTACAGCTGATTTCAATTTCAATAAAGAAGAAACCCCATGAGAAAATACTTTCTAATTATATTTTCAATAATTCTGTTTTCAAAAGCAAATGCGCAAGACGATTTGCTCGAAATGCTAAATGAAGAATCTGATAAGATTAAAACTTATGTAGATGCTACTTTTAAAGGTACCAGATTGATAAATGGTCATTCAATCGAAACAAGAAAAAAGCATAATTTGGATTTCTTGATCTCTCACCGGTTTGGAGAAATTAGTGGTGGTGGTTATCAGTTTTTTGGGCTAGATCAATCAAATGTAAGAATTGGGTTTGACTATGGGTTAACTGATGATTTTAATATTGGGATTGGTAGAAATTCGTACGAAAAAACTTACGACTCATATTTGAAATATAGATTGCTTAAGCAATCTCAAGGAGCAGGAGCAATGCCAATTTCAGTTACTTTATTTTCATCTGTGGCAGTTAAAACTTTAAAGGATGTAGACTATGAAGAGGTAATGGATTTTACAGATAAAATGGTTTTTACCCATCAAGTATTGATCGCTCGTAAGTTTAGTCCAGCTTTATCATTACAAGTTATGCCTTCTTTTGTACATTACAATGCAATTACAGAAAACCAATTAAGAAATGATATTTTCTCATTAGGTGCAGGTGGTCGTATTAAATTAACAAAAAGATTCTCGCTCAATGCAGAGTATTATTATCAGTTTGAACCACTCACCGAAGAAACTTATAATTCTATAGCAATTGGAATTGATATAGAAACTGGTGGCCATGTTTTTCAACTTCATTTTACTAACAGCCAGGCAATGATCGAGAAAGGATTTATCACTGAAACATACAACAATTTTTTTGATGGTGATATACATTTTGGTTTCAATATTTCAAGAACATTTCAGCTAGGTAAGAAGAAATAAATATGCTATAAAAGTTTGTCGCAATTACCCTTATGAATGTCGGATTCATACAGGTCATACTCTTGTTTAAAGGCTTACTATTGTATAAAAAACAAGAAGATGATTAAAATAAACCCGTATTTAAACTTTTTTGGAAACGCTGAAGAAGTGTTTGATTTTTACCAATCTATATTTGGAGGAGAGTTTGCCTCAAAAATGAAATTTAAAGACATGCCATTCGAGGGGCAAGATAAAATGTCTGAAGAATCGCTCAATAAGATTATGCACATTGCACTGCCAATTGGTAATGATATTTTAATGGGAAGTGATTCTTTAGAAGAAAGGGGGCATGAGCATATTGAAGGTAATAATTTTCATATTACTGTGAATGTAGATAGTAAAGAAGAAGCTGATAGAATTTATAATTTACTTTCTGTTGGTGGAAACATAACCTTACCAATAGGAGATGTGCCTTGGGGTGATTATTTCGCTATGTTTTCAGATAAATTCGGTATTTATTGGATGATAAGTTATACATATCCTAAATAAGCTATCAAAGAATATTGTTCACTTAATCTCATCGTATCTCTGAACTAATAGCTTAATAATATCAATCTTTCAGGAAAAAGCCAGCTTAGAGTTTTTGTAACTTTTAAGCTGGCTTTAACTACTAAAAAACCTGTCTGAAGTTTCAGACAGGCTTTTGATAAAATACTAAAATGATTTTTATCTTAGTTTTGATCATTAACCAATTTGGTTAATCTTAGGAATGAAGTATAATCACTAAATTTGATCAAAATCAATTCTTAGACGCTCAAAAAGAGCAGTAGAAATGCATTTTAATCTACAATAGTTCATTTATTACTTTTTAAATTATTATGTAAGTAGTTAATAATTAAATAAAAAAAGTAATTAGCGTTAAAGTTTGTTGTTGAAATTTTTTCCCTAAGTAGGGTAAAATATACCTTAATTTATTCCTCTGTAATTTTGAAGTTCATTACAAACCCCAAAGTCATGTGAATTATATGATTTCTAATATGCTTTGGTAAGGTAAAAGGTTCTAATTTTGATGTGGTTTATGCTAGTTGTTTTATTTGCAACAAAATTATAGGCATTTTCCCAAATTTGCAATTTATTGCAGGATATTTATTAAAAAAACTGCAAAATATTGCAAGTATTGATTATCAAATATTATTTAATAAGACTTTTTACTAAAATTACTACCGTGTTAAAAGAAGAAAGACATTCAGCGATATTGAATGAAATTAGACTACATAACCGTGTATTATTAACTGATCTATCAAATCTTTTGATGGTTTCTGAAGACACTGTTCGAAGAGATTTAAAAGAATTAGACAAGCAAGGGTTAATTAAGAAGGTTCATGGAGGTGCAATTTCAACAGGGTATCACTCGCATGATCAAATTTATGCTTATGATAGCAAAATTACAATTGCTAGAAAGGCGATCAATTTGCTAAAATCTGGACAGGTAATTTTAATAACAGGTGGCACAACAAATTACGAATTAGCTCGAATGATTCCCAAAAAGTTAAATGCAACTTTTATTACGCCAAGTCTTTCTACAGCCATGCAATTACTTTCACATAGAAATATTGAAGTGATTTTTTTAGGAGGTAAGTTATCTAACGAAGGTAAAATAGCATTAGGTGGAAGTGTGATAAATGCACTTACTGAAATTAAAGCTGATATTTGTTTTTTGGGAACAGGTTATCTTGATACGCAACATGGCTTGACAGAATTTGATTGGGAAGTTGTACAAATTAAAAAGGCTATGATAAAGTCATCTACAAAAGTGGTTTCATTAGCCATTTCAGAGAAGTTAGATTCTTTTCAGCGATATAGGGTTTGCGATATTCAGCATATTACTACATTAATTACAGAATTAGATAGTGATGATGAAAAATTTACTCCTTATAAAAAAATGGGAGTGGAGATTATTTGATATAAAAAAAGGCTAAACACTATAATATGTTTAGCCTTTTAATACAACCAAATATAAATTATCTATTCAACTTTTTGCCAGATTGAAGAAATGGTGTGATAAGCAAAGTTTTGTATTTGTACATTATTGTTAGCTGTAAAAGCTACTCGGTTGTAAGGGTTTTCTGGGAATACAATTTCTGTAAATACCAATTCACCATCGTTAATAAAAATTTCAAAAGAAGCTGCATCAACAAAAACTTCCAAGCTATTTAAATTAAAATCTTCATCTATTTTCTTCTCATGTAAATTAGTGAAATCTAAATGAAAATCTGTTAAGCCAGATTTACTTCTATCTGTAGCTATTATACCACTCTCCAAATCAACAATTAGTTTAAAACTTTCACTATCATTTTCAATACTCATTTCTAGCTTATTAGATGCACCCATATCTGTATTGAAAATAAAATGTGCAGTTTCTGCTAACTCTAAATTTTCCACCAGTGTTTTTTCACTAGAAATGCTAAAGTCATCAATCAGTTGAGGGGATTGCATTATATTGTTGAGCTCTTTTACAGGTTTTTGCAAAAGTTTGTTTGTAGCTGTTAAGTGAAATGTTCTAGGAATAGTCATGGCACTTCTCCAATCATAAGTAGGAACTATGTTGGCATATTGCCAGTTAGACATCCACCCTAAGAATAATCTTCTTCCATCTTCTTTAGGTATATCAGACCATGTTACACCAGCATAATTATCGGCACCATAATCTATCCATCTAATTTCAGTGTCATAAGGAGTGAATTTTTTACCATTAAAATCTCCAACAAAATATTGTGTTGCGGAACCACCTTGCGGGCCTCCAGGATTTATACTTAGCAATATCACCCATTTTTTATTTCCTTCACTATCAACCATTGGAAATAAATCTGGACATTCCCAAACACCACCATGAGCACCAATGGTTTTGCCAAAGTCACTTTCTAAAGTCCAATCTTTGAGGTTAGGTGAGGAGTAAAAACTGATATGATCTTTAACAGCCAAAGTCATAATCCATTTTTGATCAGCTTCGTACCAACTTACTTTTGGGTCTCTAAAATCTTTAATTCCTGGGTTTTCAAGAACTGGGTTATTCTCATATTTTGTCCAAGTTCTACCTTTATCTGTAGAGTATGCTATTCCTTGTGTTTGGTATTTAATTTCGCCAGCTTTTTCTTTTTCCATATCGTGGTAAGTGAAAATAGCGACAAGAGGTGGGTTTTCTTCTGTACCAAAACCAGAAGTATTGTTTTTGTCTACAACTGCACTTCCAGAAAAAATCATCCCATGTTCATCAGGATATAAAGCGATAGGTAGGTTTTCCCAATTGACCATATCTTTGCTTATGGCATGCCCCCAGTGCATTGGTCCCCATACATTACTATCGGGATAATGCTGATAAAACAAATGATATTCACCATCGAAATAAAACATTCCGTTAGGGTCATTCATCCAATTTTCTGGTGGAGAATAATGATATTGAGGTCTGTACTTTTGCTGATAACTTATTGTCTTTGCTTGATTTTGATTGCTAATTTCTTTATTACCTATTTGACTATTGCAGCTCCACATCAACGTAATTATAATAATGGTAAGTAGGTTAAGGTAATTTTCAATTTTCATAATTTCAAATTTTCTTTCAGTGTTTATTCGTAGTTTCCTTTTATTAGGATGTTAGTATTTGATAGTAGCCAGATTGATTAGTGATTTTCTCTTCTTAAATTAATCTATTTTTTTACTTAAAACTAATATTGTTAGGCTAAAATGATTAAGCACTCGCACGGAAAAGGTTGTCATTTGGTTGAGTGTTTATCTAGGTATATTGAGCCATTATTGTAAATATATCATCCACTTTAATTTTAGGGTTGGCACCTTTAAATGCTGAAACAACAGCACCAACAGCACATGCATTTGTTAGCCTTGCTTCTGGATCTTTATCTTGCATCCACATAGTAATATAGGTGGCCAGAAAAGAGTCACCAGCACCAATTGTATCTACCACTTCAATTGGAAAACCATCTTGTTTGTACAAATTCTCACCTTCTAACAGCCAAGCTCCTTCTGCACCTTTTGTGAGACAAATACTTTCCAGTTTAAATTTTCTTCTTAGATACCTAAGCTGCTCTTCTTCGGTTCCGTAAAAATTAAACCATCTGCAAATAACCTCTAGCTCATCTTCATTCATTTTTGCCAAATTACATTTACCTAGAAATAATTTCACATATTCCTTTTCATAAAAAGGACTGCGAAAATTAACATCAAATACTTTGTATTTAGCAATATCGAGAAACTCTAAAAGTGCTTTACGTGAATGATCGTCACGGCTTGCCAAACTACCAAAAACAAATACATCTGCTTCTTTTACTAGCTGCTTATTCCTTTCGGTTACTTCTATAAAATCCCAAGCAGTTGGAGTATCAAAAATGTATTTTACATTTTCTTTATCACTTGTATCTGCTTGTACTTTACAAGTGCTATGGAATTCATCACGCTGAATAAATTGGGTATTTACATATTTATTTTTCAAGTAACTTTCAAGTTCACTACCCAGTTTGTCAGAACCAATTCTACTAATTAGAGTAACATCAACACCAAGGTTCTGTAGGTGAGCTGCTACATTCATGGGGGCACCTCCGGGTGTTCTACCTTCGGGTGTGATGTCCCATAAAACTTCACCGAAACAAACTGCCTTTTTGTTTAGAGCATTGTTTTTCATTTATAAATAATTAGGTTAAAAAAACTATTCTGCAATTACACCTGCTGGAATTTTTTCTTCGGCAAAACCTTCTTCAAGTTGTTCCAAAGATTTGCCTTTAGTTTCAGGCATAAGTTTCCATACAAAGAGTAGTTGCAGTACCATCATGAATGAAAATATAAGAAATGTATTTGCTCCTCCGAGCGTATCTGCTATGTAAGGAAAAGTAAAAGCAATGAGCGCTGCAAAAAACCAATGAGTAAAGCTACCAAGTGATTGACCGTGGGCTCTCACCTGATTCGGGAATATTTCTGAAATAAATACCCATATTACAGCTCCTTGTGAAAAAGCAAAGAATGCGATAAAAGCAAATAAATAAATTGGTACAGCTATACCAAAAGTTTTGGTATAGAATGCATGAGCGACCAAACCAAGTGTTATAATGAGTCCTACTGAACCCACATACATTAATTTTTTTCTCCCATAACGATCTATTAAGTTTAGACCGATAAGCGTAAATATGAAGTTTACAGCACCAATACCAGCAGTTGATAGTAGGGCAGAATCAGTGCCTAAACCTGTCATTTCAAATATTCTGGGTGCGTAATATATAATGGCATTGATACCAGAAACTTGGTTGAAGGTGGCAAACAGTACTGCAAGCATTATTGGGAAAGAATATTTTCTAGAGAAGAACTTCTCTTCTTTTGAATGCAAATCTCTATGATGACAATCTAATATTGCTTGTAATTGTTCATCAGCAGTATCTTCATCGATAATTTTCAGGGTTTTTCTTGCTCCATCAACCATACCCTTTTTTACAATTAGCCAACGTGGACTTTCAGGTACAAACAAAAGTGAAATGAGAAATGCTAAAGCTGGTACAGACTCTATTCCTAGCATCCAACGCCAAGCTCCGTTTGCACCACTTCCTATTATATAATTAGAGAAATAAGCTATTAAGATTCCAAATACAATATTGAATTGAAAAAGTGCTACAAGCTTACCTCTGTTTTTGGCTGGAGATATTTCTGAAATATACATGGGTGCTGTTACAGAAGAAGCACCGACTCCTAAACCTCCTAAAAAGCGAAAAGCGAGAAATGAATACCAGTCAAATGCAAGGGCAGAACCTAAAGCTGATATTAAATATAAAACGGCAATCCAAAAAAGTGTTTTTCTCCTACCTAATTTATCAGAAGGAATACCTCCAAACATAGCACCTATAACTGTACCTATTAATGCTATAGAAACTGTAAGTCCGTGTTCAAAGGCTGTAAGTTGCCATACCTGTTGTATTGTTTTTTCTGCTCCAGATATTACCGCAGTATCAAACCCAAATAAAAAGCCTCCTAACGCAACAGCTACAGACCATAGTAATACTTTTTGATTTTTCATATTCATATTTATTAGACTTAACCAAAGTTAGTATTACCAATTACCAATCAGATGCACTGTAGTTTCAAATAGTTTCGAATATGTTTCAAAAGTAGATTATTTATTTTAAGTGACTGATTATTAACTTATTAAGTATTATTTTTGCTTAAGATTAAAAATGTATACTTTCAATTTTGTATCAATACTTTCGAATTTGTTTCAGCTTTTAGAAGAGTGTTCTTTTTTTAGAAAATCTGATGGAGAGAGTTTATACTTCGTTTTGAAAGCAGTTGAAAAATAAGCAGGAGATGAGAAGCCAACTTCGTATGCAATTTCAGAAATTGTTAAATCAGATTCTAACATAAGTATCTTTGCTTTTTTCAATCTTATAGATTTTATATAATCATTAATGCCGACACCTAACAATGCTTTTATTTTTCGGTAAAGCTGTACTCTAGACAAACCCAATTCATCAGCAATTTCATTTGCACTGTATGATGCATTACTAATGTTTTCTTCAACTTTAATTTTAAAACTATTGATAAACTTTTTATCTAAGCTATTACCATTTGTGCTAGATTCTTTTAATGGCAATTCGTGAGAATATCTCTTTTTAAGTGCATCTCTGTTTTTGAGAATATTCTTGATACTTTCTTCTAAAAACTTAAAGTTGAATGGTTTGATAATATATGCATCAGCACCAGTTTGTATGCCTTCTATTTTTTGTTCGACTGAGTTTTTAGATGTAAGTAAGATGATGGGAATATGAGAAGTTTTAATATCTTCTTTTAATGTCTTTGTAATTTTTAAACCATCCATTTTAGGAAGCATCACATCACTAATAATTAGATCGGGTATTTTATCATAAGCCTTATCTAAGCCAGTTTTTCCATTTGAAGCTTCAAAAACTTCGTATTCTTTTTTCAACTTTTCGCTTAAAATGTTTCTTAATTCATCATTGTCTTCAATTATTAAAATAGAGATATTTTTACTTTGGCTATTGTCAATAGTTTTTTCTTTTTGAGATTTTAAATTTAAGTTTTCAAGAAAAAATTTTATTTCGGTGTGCTTAAAATCTTTGTCTTCACTGTTTGAAAGTTGCTCTGTTGAGAAATGATTTTTACCTAATTGTAATTCAATCTCGAAGCGTGTTCCTTTTCCCATTTCACTAGAGACATCAAGATTGCCATGATGCAGTTTTATCATTTCTTTCGAAAGAGCAAGCCCTAGTCCGGTGCCAAAAGTTTCATAATTATTTCCTTTGTAAAATCTATCAAAGGCAAATTTTACATGTTCGGGTGTCATGCCACTTCCACTGTCTTCAACTACGAGCAATACTTTATTTTCAAGAATTCTTTCTTCTATTCCTATTCTAATAAAATCGCCATCTCGAGTAAATTTAAATGCATTTGAAAGCAAATTGAATAACACTTTATCAAGCATGCCGCTGTCGAACCAAATATTTAGTTGGTTGGTATTAGTAGTTAAATGAAAGTCTATTTTATTTTTATTAGCTAAGTTTTCAAACTCAACCATAATCTCTTTAATGAATTTCACGATGTTATGCTTAGTGGCATAAACTTGCATTTTGCTGTTTTCAATTTTTCTAAAATCCATTAATTGGTTAATCAAACGCAGCAGTCTGGCTGCATTTCGATTGATGAGGTTCAAATCTTTATTTTGTTGTGATGTATAATGCTGAGATAGTTCTTTCAGTTCTTCAACAGCAGCCATTATTAAAGTTAGTGGAGTTCTAAACTCATGAGAAATGTTGGTAAAAAACTTCAACTTGGCTTGAGTGGCTTCTTCGGCTTTTAATGCCATCTTTTCTATTTGATTTCGCTGTTTGGTAATTTCTTTGTTTTTGGCTTTTAACTTTTTAAAAGTTTGTTGTTTTTCTTTGAGTGAATACAAGATATATGCACCAAAACCAAGAGAGCAACTAAGACTCGCCAACAATATATACATGAGTATTTTTTGGTTTTGATATAATTCCTTTTGGCTTTCGATTAGTGCGGTTTGCCTTAAAATATCTTTTTGTTGCTCTACAATTTTATCAGATTGCAGTTTCATCACTTTAATGTTTCCATTATTTATTAAAGTGGTTTGCAAGATGTTTTCTTTAGAAACTGTTTTGCCATTGAGTAAATCTAAAGCTATATTAATAGATAATTCTCCACCTGTAGGGTAGGTAAAAGTAGCATCGAGAATACCATCATTAACGAATTGTAAGCCTGCATTTGAACCAGCTAATCCATCTATCCCAATAAATTTTATATCATTTTCCCTACCAATTTGTTTGCTGATTTCGTATGCACCTAAACCCATTATATCGTTGTGAGCAAAAACCAAATTAGCTTGTTGGATGGTATCTAATATTGCAGGAAAAACTTGTTTAACTGTATCAATCTCCCATTTGCCTTCAACCTCTTTTACAATTTCTATGTTTGGATAATTCTTTAAAGATTGAGTAAAACCATTATGTCTTTCAATTGCGGGAGTTGAGCCTTTTAAGCCAGTAATTTCTATAATTTTACCTTTTCCATTGAGCAGTTCTGCTGCATATTTCCCTGCGAGTGAACCTATTTCGTAATTATTTGCACCCACATAACTTGTATAAGAGCTTGAAGAAATTTTTCGGTCAATCACAATTACTGGAATACCTCTCCGGTAAATTTCTTCGATAATGGGAGTGATGGGTGCTGCCTCATTTGGAGAGACAATTAAAAGATCGATGTCTTCTTCTAGAAGGTCTTTAATTTGTTGAATTTGTTTATTACTGCTGTTTGCTGCATTCTTAATAATCAACTCAACTTCTGGATGGAATGCTATTTCTCTTTGCATTTCTTCATGCATTACCCTTCGCCATTGATCTGCATCGGTACATTGAGAAAAACCAATTCTATATTTTATATCATTAGTACTTTCTGTACATGAAGTTAATATTAGCGTAATAAGAAACCATTGGTATAGGTAATAATTAATTAAACCAGCTGCTCTGTTCATTTTTCCATTTCATATTTGTAGTAATGAATTTACAAAAAAATAAAGAATAGCATCTCATTTAAACCAACTGGTTTTTAAACTGCTGTTTTCTTGCCTATTTCTTCTGAGAATTATGCAGTTTAAAATCGAAATCTCTACAGGAAAATCCCTGTAGAGATTGATTAACATATTAGTAATAAGCGTAAACTGTAGATTCTGATGAATTGCCTGAACTAGCAGTTCTACTTTTTACTGTGCCATTTTCATCAAAACTATAGGTGAAATTATAAAGTAAATCATATCCATTTTCTTCTACTCTATAGCTGTTTGGTAATTGCTTTTGAGTCGATATTCCCGGAATAATTTCGTAGGTCGGGAATGGATTAATTTTATCGCTGTAAGTCTCGTAAGTTTGGGTAGAAATTAATAAATAATCGTCTTCGGTTTCTTGAGGAATATAAGTGAGCTGCTTATACAAATTGCCATCTGTGTAGTATAAGTAAATAAAAATAAAAACTAGTTTAAACTCACCGTCTTCTTGTAAGTAATAAATTGCTTTAGCGCCAAGATTGCCTGCATAATCGTAATCAAACTCAGAGTATTCAGTTACCTCACCATTTTTAATAGTTTCAGACTTAACTATTCTACCACCTTCTTGATAATAGTAATCATCATTATTTGGGTAGTGATTTACTCTTTCTATCAAGCCATTTTCAGCGTAATAATAAGTATCTGTACCAGTACTTAAATAGGGAGTTTCTGTTTCCTAATTCACTTTTTCAATTTTGCCATTTTCATCATAGACAAAGATTTTTCTCGATTTCCAATTGCCACCAGCAGATTCATAAGATTTTGCTTTGCCGATTAATTCATCGTCTAAAATATTTATGAAAGTCTTAATCTTAGCTCCCTTTAATATTGCTCCTGAAACGGCAACTATGGAAGCATTGAATTCAAAATGCCCGTTTAATACATTGTTATTAGTAGGCAAAATATCGAAGCTCAAGTTTGATGTTCCTAATACAACTGGGAGAATAATTTGACCATTTTCATTAAAAGCAGGATCTGTTGTGAATTTAGCATTTTCCCAATTACTCAACTGGATTGTAACTGAACATTCTGCTGGAGCTGATGAAGTAAGTGCCAATTTAATGCTGGTTCTCACTGTGTTGTTTTCTGTTATACTTGTGAGTGAATCTACAAAGCTAATGTATGAAGCATCTTCATCTTCTATAATTGTAACAGTGAGGCTATCTTTATTACCAATATCAAAGCCACTTGAAACTTGCAGCAGTTTAAACTGAATATCTTTATTAGCTTCTAATATTGAGTTGTTATTGGGTAAGAAGTTGAAAGTAGCATTGTTTGCATCTTTTGCTACAGTAATTTTAAGCTCATCATCTATCACTTCAGGTATAGTTTGAAATGTTTCATTATCTTCTGCAATTACCTTAAGAATAATTTCGCCAGCAATAGCTGCAGGTTTGCTTAATTTAATGGTGATTTCTTTTGATTCTACATTCTCTGACACCGTTTCATTTTCACCAAACTGAACAACGATTTGCTGTTCTACTGGTGGATTTACGTTTACATCATCTTCTTCGCATGCAAAGATATTGGCAATAATAAGTAGGCCAATAGTAATTTTACATAATGGTTTCATACTACTTTTGATACAAGTTATTTTAAAAAATGTCGAGCTTTAGATCTTTTGGTGGAGAGATTAAGCAAATGAGATTTTTTATGAAAAAATTAATACTTACCTCATTTCTTAGTCCAAATAGACTTTCAGCGTACTAGCTATTTAATGTAGTTTTGCAGCTTGTGGAGTGCAATCAAATACTATTTCGAAAGATGTTGAAGAAATGTTGCTACACATAAATGAAATTTTTGTAACTATCAGATAATCAGGTTATAAATTTTTATTTGGTGTACATACAAAAATATATCTTGTTTAAACAAGCTTATTATTTAAATTGAAACGTGAAGATTACAAGGAACAAATAAAATGGGCAACTCGCTAAAGCATATTCTGAAAGATGAATTGAAATCGCTATTTACACTTAACCAAACAGAACGACTTTGGACAATTCTGGTGCTGGCTTCATTTTGTGTAGGTTTTCCACTTTTTGCTGGCTATTATCTTGGTAATTTACAATATGGTGCATTGGCTTGTTTATCTGGTTTGGTTATTTTGTATATGCCATCAACACCTTTGGCACATAGATTAATTACCCTATTTTCTTGCTCATTTGGTTTTATGCTTTCATTTACTATTGGTATTTGTTTCAGTTTTAATCCAATAATTTCGTCTATTACATTCGGCTTGTTTTCAATGGGTGTGTACTGGTTGGTTAATTATTTTAACCTAGCTCCGCCTCGAAGTTTCTTTTTTATAATGGTGGCATCTTTGGCTAGTTGCATGCCTTTCGATTTAGCTTCAATACCATTAAAGATAGGATTGGTTTCTATTGGAACCATGTTGGCCTGTGTACTTGGCTTGATATACAGTATTTTAATAATCAAAAAATATCCGCCTAAAGCCATTCCGCCAAGCTCTGGAACTGGAAGCAAATACAGGTATGCCAATTTAATTGAATCTGGAATTGTCGGTTTCTTTATGTTCTTGTCTTTGTTAACTGGACATTTACTAAAAGTACAAAACCCTTATTGGATCACCATTTCTAGTATTGCTGTGATGCAGGGTGTAAGTTTACAAATGATCTGGCAAAGAAGTTTCCATCGTATCATTGGTACATTCTTAGGTTTGGGTTTATGTTTTGTCGTACTCTCATTTAAAACTTCTGCTCTTAATATATGCATTGGCATTATGGTACTTCAGTTTGTTGTTGAAATACTTGTTACTAGGCATTATGCATTGGCTGTTATTTTTATCACGCCACTTACTATTTTACTGAATGAAGCTGCGAATGGAAGTTTATCTGATCCAGACGAGTTGGTGATGGCCAGATTTATAGATACAGTAATTGGCAGTGTGCTAGGTGCAATAGGAGGTTGGTTTGTGCACCATGAGCAGTTGAGATCGGCAGCCAATAAGCAAATCCAAAAAACTAAGATTGCTATTAAGAAAATGAAATAAGTTTTTTTTAGGAAAATCTATTTTTTTAATGAGCCTGGTAAAACGCCAAATTTCTTTTTGAATGCGGCAGTAAAATGTGTTGGGTTTTTATAACCGGTTAATCGAGCTATTTCTGATACAGACAAATCGTTATTTAAAAGTAGAAGTTGAGCGCGATTCATCTTAAGGTCATTTAAGTATCCGAAAACTGTATTGCCAAAAACTTCTTTAAAGCCTTTTTTAAGTTTAAAATCGTTAATCCCAACTGTTCTGGATAACTCCATTAATGAAAGTGGCGTTTCCAAGTTATTTTCTAAAATGGTTTTTGCTTCGTAAATTTTATCTATATCATCGTTTTTTAGAGATGAGTTCTGAGGTTTCTCATACATCTCGAATTGCTCTAGTTGAAGCATAAATAATTCAATTATCTTGGCTTCAATAAATAGTCTTTTAGTAAAACCAGTACGGTTGCAATTAATAACCTCTTCTATAATAAAATGCATTTGAGGTGTAATAGGTAAGTTGTTTTTTCTCATAAAAGAAGACTTTTGTTGCTCAATCGCCAAAAACATACTTTCCATTAATGCACTATCGTAATTGGCTAGTCTTTCGAAAAGAGAAAGAGATAAACCCACTTCAAACATTTTGTATTCTGATGCATGATCAAAAGAAAATGTTCCATTAAAATGCGGAAGATAGACTATATTATGTTGATTTTTATTAAATGAAAATTTCATATTTTGATCATCAAAATATGAAGTATTACTACCGCTAAAAGCAAAATGCATTTCTATAATCTGAAAATCTGAATTCACTTTTAAATTGGTTTTTTCTTTAAGCATCATATCACCATAGTGTATGTATACACCTTCGAATTGTATGTGATGCATCTGAATTTTACCAAAATAATAATTTTCGGTAAAAGTTTGTTCACTTATGCCATGTTTTTCAGATAGATATTCTTGGTAATTATTTTCGTAAACAGTCTGGTCTAATCCTTCAATAGCGATTCTTAGTTTCATAAATCCGTTTTTCGTCATTTAAAATCCGTTAAGCGTCGCTATCGGATATTAATTTTGTGATGAAATATATTAGAAAGGTTATAAATAAGGATAGTCAAATATGAGGATATTCATTTTTATTAGCAAAAAAAGATTTTTCATGTGCATGTAATATTTTTCTAAGTTTTTTTAGTTCTGTATTTGCAGAACTAAAAAAACCATCTTAACTTTGTACCATAATTAACCACAATTATAGTACATGAGTGAATTCACCTTGTCAGACAAGCAGAAAGATCTTCTAGAACAATTTGGGGTCTTACTAGAATCAAGAGGTTGGCAGCCGGCAGTTGGTAGAATCTTAGGGCTATTAATAATATCAGAATCAGAAGCTTTAACTTTTGATGATATACGAGAAACATTGCACTTAAGTAAAAGTGCAACTAGTACAGCTCTTAATCTATTGCTGAATACCAGTAAAGTAGAATACTTTACTAAACCTGGAGATCGTAAGCGATACTTTAAAGTAAAGAAGATTGTATTAAAAGACATGGCTTACGAAGAACACAAGAAGAGATGTACATTTACCAACTTATTAAAAGAAGTTTACGCTCAAAAGAAAAATAAAGAAAGTGCGATTTGTCAAAGTTTTAAAGAAGCACTCGATTATTTTGAATTTATGAACAAAGAATTTTTAAAACTTTTTAAAAAGTGGGAATCAACTAAAAAATCTTAAGGCTACAAATAAAATTTCGATTCACTTTATCCAATAACACCGACTTTACTTAAAAACGCAACTATTTAACTCAAAACAGAAATGCAGAGAATATCTATCAGATTCTTTTTAAGAATGATTCTGGTTAGTATGGTATCTAGTACATCTTTGTTTGCACAAGACTCGACTGAGAAGTTGACTCTAGAACAATGCGTACAATTCGCCATCGATAATAGTCATGATGCTAAAATTGCAGACTTAGAACTGGAAGGAGCTGAAAATCAGATTAAAGAAATTAGAGGAACTGGACTTCCGCAAGTTAATGGTTTTGCAACTTTTGATGACAATATCAAATTGCCTACTCAAATGCTTCCTGGTGAGTTTTTTGGTGAGGAAGGAACCATTCCTGTACAATTCGGTACAAATTACGCAGCTACTGCAGGTGTAGAAGCTAATCAGTTAATATTTAGCCAGTCGTATTTTGTCGGCTTGCAAGCATCAAGAGCTTCTAAAGAATACTATAAGCTTAGTCAGCTAAAGACAGACGAAGACATTATCTATCAAGTTGCTTCCAATTATTACAATGCACTTAACATTCAGGAACAACTTACAATTTTAGATGATAACCTAGAGCGTTTAACCCAACTGCTAAAAATTATGCAGGTAAGAATGGAAAACGATTTGGTAAGAGAAGTGGACTATAACAGAGTGAAAGTAAATAAAACCAATTTGGAAACTCAAAAGAATAGTTTGCTTACTGGTTTACAGAGTCAGTTAAACATGCTTAAATATCTAATGGGCAAACCAATGGATGAAAGCATGACATTAGATAATACAGCAATCACTTCTTTTAATCAAGATGAGGTTTTACTAAACAACAATCTTGAAATGGAACAAAGAACTGAAATAAAGATATTAAACAAGCAAATGGAGCTTTACCAACTAGATCAGAAAAATGTTCAGTCTGGTTATTATCCTTCATTAAATGCTTATGGTAGATATTACTTTCAAGGACAGCAAAACTCATTTGGAGATATGTTTTCTGAAAAATGGTTTAGTGCAGCGGTAATTGGTTTGCAACTTAACATTCCAATTTTTGATGGCCTACAGAAAAAATACAAAGTAGCTCAGTCGAAAATTAATCAGTCGATTGTTGCCGAAAATATTAGCAAAACAGAATCTTATATTTCTTTAGAGCAAGAGACTGCTAGCTCACAATTAATTAACAGTTTGGAATCGCTAGAAGCACAGGAGGAGAATGTAACATTAGCAGAGAAAGTGTATAACCAGACCAATAGTTTGTATAAAGAAGGTGTTTCACCACTTACAGATTTATTAGATGCTGAAACTTCTTTAAGAGAAGCCAAAACAGGTTACAATACAGAAGTTATCAAGATCAAAATGGCTGAGCTTGATCTTATTAAAGCAAAAGGTCAGTTAAAATTAATCTCTGAATAATTTTTAAGAAATCTCAACAAAATCTTCAGAATATATAATCTCATGAAAAAAATAATAGGTATAGTAGTAGTTCTTGCTCTTATAGGAATAGTAGCTTTTACCCTTTCTAATAACAAAACAGAGATGGAAGAAACTGCTGCATCTTTACAGCAGAAAAGTGAGTCGATACCAGTTTCTATAACTACATTAAAAGAAGAGAAAATTAGTGGTCAGGTGGATATAAACGGAACACTTGAACCAAAAGCTGAGCTTACTTTAATGTCTGAAACACAAGGTAAAGTAACTAAGCTTTATAAAAGAAAAGGTGATAAAGTAGCTATAGGTACTTTACTCTTACAAGTAGATAATGAGTTAATTCAATCTCAATTAATTGCTGCGGAAGCTCAATTTGAAAAAATGCAAAAAGATGTAGCAAGATTTGAGAAGTTGATTAAAGAAGATGCCATTACAGAACGTGATTTAGAAGAAGCGAGGTTAGGTTTAAAACAAGCTGAAGCTAATTATAAATCAACTAAAAAAAGGCTTGAAGATACTTATTTAAAAAGCCCTATTAATGGAGTGATTCATGAAGATTATATAGAGATTGGTTCATTTCTATCACCCGGTACAAAAGTGTATGATATAGTTGATGTATCTAAATTGAAGCTGGAAGTAAAAGTACCTGAGTCTTATATATTAGAAATACAAGATGGACAAAAAGTTGAGATAAGCACAGATGTACACCCAGGTAAAACGATTGAAGGCAAAGTGGTTACAGTTGCGCAAAAAGCCGATGCAACGCTTAAGTACGGAGTCGAAATTGAAGTGATAAACAACAATGCTGAACTACCATTAAAAGCAGGTATGTATGCGATTGCTAACTTCCAGTTTGCACCAAAAGAATCTTTAGTACTTGAAAGAAAAGCTATTTCTGGTAGCTTAAAAGATGCAACTGTATTCGTAGTAGAAAACGAAACTGCTAAGGTGAGACAAATCGTAATCGGACAAGTTTTCGATGATAAAGTAGAGGTTGTAAGTGGTCTTAAGAAAGGAGAGAAAGTGGTGTTAAGCGGACAAATCAATTTAAAAGATGGTACCAAAGTATCAGCTATATAATCTAAAAAATTAAAAATATAACCTCATGCAAATAACTAAAGTCTCTATTAAGAGATCTACCATTGTGACTGTAATATTTGCATTGCTGATCACTTTTGGTGTAGGATCTTATATGAATCTGGGGTATGAGCTAATCCCTGATATTACCCAACCAATTGTAACTGTAACTACTGTTTATCCTGGTGCTTCACCAGACGAGGTAGAAACATCAGTAACAAAAGAGTTGGAAGATGCTGTAGCATCTATGGAAGGTTTGGACAGAATCAAGTCTTACTCAATGGAAAACGTTTCTATTATTATTATAGAAATGGTGATGAGTGCAGACCCAGATAAGGCTTTGCAAGATGCCCAACGTAAAGTAGATGCAGTATTAAAAGATTTACCAGACGATGTTGACCCGCCATCATTAGAGAAATTTAATGTGAGTGATAGACCTATCATGTACGTAGGTGCTGAAGCAGATTTATCGTCAACTGAGTTTTATGACCTAATTAGTAATAAAATTCAACCTGCACTAGCGAGAATTCAGGGTGTGGCAAAAATTGCACTTACTGGTGGTGAAGAGAGAGAGATTCGTGTAAATATCGATAAAAGTAAAATGGAATCTTACAACATGTCCATTTTGCAAGTAACTCAAAAGATCAATAACTCCAACCTAGATTTCCCGACTGGTAAAGTAAAAAGTCAGGAAGGACAGGTTTCTATCAGGTTATCTGGAAAATTCAGCTCTTTAAAAGAGATAGAAGATTTGGTGTTGGTCCAAAACGAAGATGGCGGAAAAGTAAGATTAAAAGATATTGCTGAAGTTCAGGATACTAAAGTAGAAACTGAAAAGATTAGTAAGATTGATTCGAAAGAATCTATTATGTTGGCTATTCAGAAACAGTCTGATGCAAACGCAGTAGAAGTTAGTGCTTTAACAAAAGCAGCGATGGCAGATCTTGAAAAAGATTATGGTAAAATCAACCTGAAATTCTCAATTGCTCAAGATAGTTCAATATTTACACTAGAAGCGGCAGATGCTGTAATTCATGACCTTGTAATCGCGATTGTATTGGTGGCTGTTGTAATGCTACTTTTCTTACACAGTTTGCGAAATGCAATTATTGTAATGATCGCGGTACCTGCATCAATTATCTCAACATTTACTTTTATGTATCTGTTCGGATATACACTAAACTTGATGACGCTTTTAGGTTTATCACTAGTGGTTGGTATTCTTGTGGATGATGCCATTGTGGTAATTGAGAATATCTACCGTCACATGGAGATGGGTAAAAATAGAGTTCAGGCATCTTACGATGGTATTAGAGAGATTGGTGCAACGGTTAGTTCGATTACATTGGTAATTGTTGTTGTGTTTGTGCCTTTGGCAATGTCTACTGGTTTGGTGGCAGATATCGTAAGACAGTTTGCAGTGGTTGTTGCGATTTCTACGCTATTAAGTATGTTCGTAGCATTCACGCTTATTCCATTACTATCTTCTCGTTTTTCTAAACTGGAGCATGTTTCAAACAAAAACTTTATTGGAAGATTTATCCTTGGTTTCGAAAAATTGATTGATGGATTTATCGACGAACTTACTGGAATCTTAAAGTGGTGTTTTAATAACAAGATTGTTACTTTCATTATAGTAATTGTGCTTTTTGTAGGTTCTGTGGCTTTATTGCCAATGGGCTATATTGGTAGTGAGTTTATTACAAGTGGTGATAAAGGTGAGTTCTTAATTAGGTTAGAATTACCAGATGATGCTACTATCGAACAAACCAATTTTGTAACTCAAAAAGTTGAAAAGATTCTAACTCAGAATTCTGATGTAACTAAATACTTTACAACAGTTGGTGAGGTAACAGACCAGTTTTTAGGAACAACAGATAAAGCCAATGCAGCGGAGATTACAGTAAAATTGGTGGAGAAAGAACATAGAGATTATTCTACTAAATATTTCTCTAGAAAGTTAAAAGTTGAGCTAGAGCAAAATGTGCCAAACGTAGAGTTTACAACTGTAAACGTATCAATTATGGGTTCTGCTGAGGCAGCTCCGATACAGGTAATTATTACAGGTCCTGAATTAGATTCACTACTTGAGTTCTCAAAAACAGTAGAGCAAGTAGTAGCAAGTGTAAATGGTACTGCTGATATTGAATCTAGTGTGGAAGCTGGTAAACCAGAAATTAGTGTAAAGATAGACAGAGACAAAATGGCTTCGCTTGGTTTATCGCTCGAACAAATTGGTGGTGGAATGCGTGTTGCATTTAACGGTAATGATGATGCAGAATATAGAGATGGTGAGTATGAGTATGCGATCAACATTAGGTTAGATGAATTAGACAGAAGAAACAAAACTGATATTGGAGAACTTACTTTTATTAATAACAAAGGTCAAGTAATTCGTTTATCTCAGTTTGCAAATATCGAAGAAGGAGTTGGACCAACTAGACTTGACCGTGAAAATAGAATTGCGGCTGTTACCATTGCTTCTCAGGTATTAGGTAGACCTGAAGGTATAATCGCAGCAGAAATTAGAGAGAAAATGGATAAAGTTACTATGCCAGAAGGTGTGAGCTACAGATTAGGTGGTAACTCAGAAAACCAAGATAAAGCATTTGGTACTTTGGGTATAGCCTTGCTGGCATCATTATTCTTTGTTTATCTAATTATGGTGGCACTTTACGATAGTTATGTATATCCACTTGTAATTATGTTCTCAATTCCGCTTGCGATTATCGGTGCATTACTCGCATTAGCATTAGCGAAACAAAACTTAAGTATATTCTCAATTCTTGGTATTATCATGCTTATTGGTTTGGTTGCCAAGAACGCGATCCTTGTGGTTGATTTTACTAACCAGCTAAAAGAAAAAGGCATGGATGTGAAAAATGCATTGATTCATGCTACTCGTATCAGATTCAGACCTATTCTAATGACCACCATTGCGATGGTAATTGGTATGATGCCAATTGCGATGGCAAGTGGTCCAGGTGCTGAATGGAAAAACTCACTAGGTTGGGTATTAATTGGTGGTTTGAGTAGTTCAATGTTCCTTACCTTAATTGTAGTTCCATTGATTTACTACGTGTTCGATAGAATTCTAGCTAAATTCGGGATGGATAAACATGAAGAAATAGAAATAGACGAAACTCCATTGAGCGAAATGGCTAGTGAAGCAGATGAGTTACTAGCCCAGATAAACTCAGAAAATGGAAATCACAAAAAGGAAACAGCCAACCAGCTATGAGTAACCAAATAGAATAGGAGTTACTCAATACAGGGCGCTTTTATAGTGCCCTGTATATTTTAATCAAAAGTATACTAACTCAAAATTCCCATACCCACTAACCTTAATTAAAATTTATATGGCTATCATTTTTAAAGACATTAAATATGGGAAATTATTACTATCAAACAACCAAATCGCTTTTCAAGCTTTCTATTAAGCAAGGAATAGTATGGATGCTCGTATTAACCTTGTTTGGCTTTATAAGATATTTTCATACAGATGCTGATGCAGATTACTACATCGATGTAGAAATTATAAATAACTTTACAGTCCCTGTAGTCCTACTCATTGGATTCTTTAATGGTGTAGTCCTCACATATTTAGAAGCCCATTTTCTTAATACATATGCCCATAGAGGCAGTTTAGGCTACATCATTTTCTTAGGTATTTTGCTATATATCTGCTTTGTTACAGCAGTACTCTTTGTTACTTATAGCTTAACCGTTTGGGAAACAAACCAGCAATTTACTTTAGGTAACTTAAAGCGTTTTTTCCTCAATGGGACATCCATATCCTTTATTATCTACTTGTTGATAGCTACTTTTATATTTGGCTTTTTTAAGCAAGTAGATCGAAAGTTTGGTCCGGGAAACTTGATGCGTATGCTTCGTGGAGATTTCTATTACCCGAAAGAAGAGAACAGAATATTTATGTTTCTTGATCTTAATTCGTCCACTACCATCGCAGAAGATCTGGGTCATATTAGATATAGTAGGTTATTGCAAGACTGTTTTCACGATGTATCCATTGTGCAAAAGTATAAGGCAGAATTTTACCAATATGTAGGTGATGAAGTAGTGCTCACTTGGAATTTGAAAAACGGAGTAATCAATAACAATGTGATTAAAGCCTATTATGCATTTATAGATTTGCTAGAATCTAAGCGAGATTACTATGTGAAAAATTATGGATTGATGCCTGAGTTTAAAGCAGGTGTGCATTACGGAAAAGTAACTGTTACAGAAGTTGGAGATGTGAAAAGAGAAATTGCATTTCATGGTGATGTTTTGAATACTGCCTCTCGAATACAAGGTAAATGTAATGAGATCGGAGAGTTGTTTTTAGTATCTGGAGATGTAGCCGCATTAATAGGTGCTGTAGAAGGAGCTAAGTTGCAAAGCATTAGCGAAGTGACACTGAAAGGCAAAAACAAGCAAATTGAAATCTTTGCAGTAAAAAGACAAAAAGAAAATCCACAGACAGAGCTGGCATTAGAACATTGATAATTACCGCTTATATAAAATTCAATGCAAACTGTTTGAAAAAGTAATCTTGACAGATTTATTTGCGTACTAAGAAGCTTTAGCTGTTTGTCTATCACAATTAGCTAAAGTTTTTTTTAATAAAAAATCACAGCAAAATTTACTATCAAACTGATCATTAATGAAATTACTGAAACTAACTTTTAAAATACTAAGTGTTTTACTATTAAGCGCTGCACTAATATTAGGTTCCATTATAGCAAGTTCCATTTCCCTATCAAAAGAATTACAATTTGAAAGTGTCGAAGAGACCAAAGAGCGATTTGGCAACTTTAAAGAAGGAGAAATAATTAAGAAAGAGAAAGTCGGATTTATAAAACATTTAGTACTCTCCACCGCAGGTTTATTTATCAAAAGGTATAAAGCACTAGAAAAAGTAAATATCTATTCAATTGCTTATAAAAGTGATGGATTGATTGTTACAGGAATTATGTTAACTCCAAAAAAAGCTGGCAATTTCCCATGTATCATTTATAACCGAGGTGGTAATAGAGATGCTGGAAGACTAAGCTTTAATCAACTTAATAAGTTTATGGCTCCTTATGCTGCTGAAGGTTATGTAGTAATTGCTTCTAATTATCGAGGTAATAGTGGCAGCGAAGGCAAAGAAGAATTTGGCGGTGCTGATGTAAGCGATATCCTCAATTTAATTCCCGCATTATCTCAAGTTGAAAAAGCAGATACTTCTAGAGTAGGAGTTTTGGGTCACAGTCGCGGAGGAATGATGACTTACAAAGCTTTGCAAAATAAGGAAGTTTTTAAAGCTGCAGCTGTTATAGCTGGCTCAGCCAATTTATATAAAACGATTTCACTTCGACCAGACATGGAGAAGTACGTGTATGCTGAGATTATACCTGCCTTTTATGAAAACCGAGATGAGTTAATAAAAGACAGGTCAGTCGTGTATTGGCCAGAAAAACTTAGTGCAACTCCTTTACTTATTTTACACGGCACTGGTGATAAGAGAGTAAGCTACGATGTTGCTGACGAATTGAGTAACAAACTAGACTCGTTAAACTTTCCTTATAAATTCATCACTTTTACAGGAGATAATCATGTCTTAGATAAAAATCGATTTGAGGCTCAATCACAAATTATGGACTGGTTTAACAAATATCTCAGAGATTTAAAACCATATAGTGAAAGTGAGAAAAGAGTTACTTATCCTTAGTTGATGATTATAATCAGTGGCTTAGATAAAAGTAACCTTATGAGAAATGAGCAATTCTTTTAATAACTTAAACTTAGTTTTATGGAATTCAGATATTTCTCCAGAGGTAGTATCAAACAAATCTTTTCTTGTAATAGGCACACTAAATGGTAAAGGCCATGCTCGCAATGCTTTTGCAACAGCATCCATTGCATTTATACCTTGCATGGCTTGTTCTCCATATGCCCAGCATACCATTCCTATCACTTTATTGGTCAAATATGGAATTGGGGCTTTGGAACTGAGCTCTAGCCAATCTAAACAGTTTTTCATAACACCCGTCATGCTACCATGGTAGAGTGGAGTAAACCAGATATGCGCATCAGCTTCTAAGAAAAGCTTATTCATTTCTAACACCGATGCAGGATGAGGGGTAATTGCAGGATCAAACAAAGGTATTGCTGCTTCACTCAGATGAAAAGGTATTACTTCTATACCTACAGTCTCCAGCATATTCTTAAAATATTCGATTAATTTAAAAGAAGTCGAATACTGGTTTCTGTCCATTGAACCATTGAATAGCAATACCTTCATGATACTATGTGCTGTGAATTGGTTAAGTATGTTAGATTTGTGAGGATACAAGGTTTACAATAGGCAAAACCTATTTGTAAACCTTGAAAATTTTTCAATTAAATGCTGGCTAAAGCTTTTTTATAATTTTCTTCAACTGCTTTCCAATCTAATACACTCCAGAAAGCATTGATATAGTCAGGTCTTTTGTTTTGGTATTTTAGGTAGTAAGCGTGTTCCCAAACGTCTAATCCTAAAATAGGGAAACCACGATCAGTTTCATTTACATCCATCAAAGGATTGTCTTGGTTAGGAGTAGAAGAGATTTCTATGCTACCATTATATTTTACATATAACCAAGCCCAACCTGAACCAAATCTAGTTGCAGCAGCTGCGTTAAATGCTTCTTTAAATTTATCTAAGCTACCCCACTTGCTCTCAATAGCAGTTTTTAAATCGCCTTCAGGAGCAGAAGCAGGACTTGCAGAAAGTATTTTCCAGAATAAAGAGTGATTGTAATGTCCGCCACCGTTGTTACGAACACCAGCTCCGTATTTGCTTACTTCTTTTATAATTTCGTCTAATGATTTACCCTCAGCATCAGTACCTTCGATAGCAGCGTTTAGCTTGCTTACATAAGCCTGATGGTGTTTTGTATGGTGGATTTCCATAGTTTGGGCATCAAAGTATTCATTTAGTGCGTCGTAGGCATATGGTAATGCCGGTAATTCAAAAGCCATGATATTTAAATTTTTTGTTTACATTATAAAAGCAGTTTCTTTTGACTGCCTTGTTTTGTTATTACAAATGTAGTAGTTTCGTGTAATAAAACAAGCTTTCACTTGTAATATTATTTTTATAGAGATATTATGAAAATTAATAATGCTCAAAAACAGATATTGATGGTACTTAAGATGAAAGGTGCACAACCTGCATCAGTACTTGCTAAAGAACTGGATATGACCAACGAAGGAGCCAGGCTACACTTGGTTAAATTGGCAGAAGAAGGTTTGGTAATTTCTGAAAATCTCTCAAAAGGAGTTGGAAGGCCAAAAGTATTGTTCAGTTTGTCTGATGAGGGGAATAAAAATTTCCCAGATACGCATGCAGACTTAACCATACAACTTTTAAATTCTGTAAAAGAAATATTGGGAGAAGCAGCATTAGATAAACTAATTGAGGCCAGAGAAATAAAAACAACCAATAATTATTTGCAGCAGGTAGAAAAATCAAATGATCTAGAACACAAATTAGATACTTTGGTAAAACTTCGATCTGATGAAGGCTATATGGCAGAGTGGGAGAAAGACAAAAACGAATATTTCTTTATAGAAAACCATTGTCCGATTTGTGCTGCGGCAACTTCTTGTCAAGGTTTCTGTAGAGCTGAATTGAATACCTTTAGCAAAGTATTAGGTGATAAAGTTGAGATTGAAAGAGTGGAACATATAGTGAAAGGAACTCGCAGATGTACTTACAAAGTAACACCAGTATAAAAAAAGACAGACGAAATCGCCTGCCTTTAAATATAATTACATTTGGCTTTATAATACAATCCATGTATTAGTAGTATTGTACTTGCCTTCAATCACAATTTTATAAATTTTTGAAGACATGTACGATACATTTAATGTTGTTTCTTCATCAGCGGAACTCACTGTTTTCATCACCTGATATTCATCGATGCCACCTTCAGCAAATTTGTTGCTTACACTCACATAGATTTTCAGTTTCTCTTTAGGCTGGTAAGACTTCCAACGAAGTGTGATGTTTCCATCTTTGTACTCAGCTTCTGCTTTGGCAACAGAAATTGGATTAGTAATAGAAATTCCATCAATTTCGAAAGACTGATCTTTACTTGGTTTTAAACCTAAGCTTTGCATCATGGCAGGCATAATATCTACAATACCCGGAGTTTCTTCTTTAAAATATTCATTTAAGTTTTGAGAGTTGGTTACAATCCAAGTTGAGCGCTCTCTATCAGATTGGCCACCGTGATTTTTTCCAGTTTTTACATCTCTGCCGTGGTCTGTAGTAATATAGATTTCCCAGTTTTCATCGAACTTATCTTTTCTGTAAGCCATGGCTTCTTGTAGCTTTCCAATTTGCGCATCCATTATTTTAATGGCATTCTCAAACTGCTCACTATCTCCAAACTTATGGCCCATGTCATCTGTGTATTCCAAATAAACCCAAGATAAATCTGGCGCATCTGCTTTAATACTTTCTACCGCTTTTTCAATTACTAATTCATCTATATTATGGATGAAAATTCTTTCTTTATCGTGAGGGAAAGTGGCAGTGTCATTTTCGTAACCATCAAAAGCGATGTCTACTTTTACATTGCCAGTTTGTTTGAGTCCTTCACCAATTAGCTTGGTTCTGTTATCTAACCATGTGGAATAAATGGCTGTTTTTAGTTCAGGTTTTTGTTCTTTGGCATATCTAAATATTGTCCAGTAGTGGTAGTTAGGTTTTTTAATGCCATTGCCAAATACGTTGTGTTTATTTACCCAAGTACCAGTTAGCAAGCTGTTATATCCTACAGCAGAAATAGTAGGCGTTTCAGAATAGCCATCTTTTTTACCACCAACATAAGCGTGAGAATACCCACCTATTTTAGCCAATGCATCTAAGTTTGGCGTTTCTACTTTTTCTAAAGCGTCTGCCGAAATACCATCAGCAATTACAAAAATTA
Source organism: Chondrinema litorale (assembly GCF_026250525.1). Classification (GTDB taxonomy): domain Bacteria; phylum Bacteroidota; class Bacteroidia; order Cytophagales; family Flammeovirgaceae; genus Chondrinema; species Chondrinema litorale. The sequence goes on along the minus strand of NZ_CP111044.1, from coordinate 34,856 downwards.
CTTTGGTATCCTTCTTTTGTGCTGCTAAGCTCAATGAGCAAAGTAGAAATATTATTGAAGTAATTGTTTTTACCATTGTTGTTAATCAGAGTTAGAGTTTATCATCCAAAGCTACTCTTCACTCACTTAATATTGAAGTACAGACGATACAGTTCTTGATTTGTTAAACTAGGGGGAATAATTCCTAAATGTATATAAAAAATTAGTGTTCTAATGTAACTTATGCGAGTTGTTATGAGCGTATAATACAAACCCACATTAAAATTGTACAATTTCACAGAACAAATATGCCAGAATTTTCGTAAGAAAGCTATTATTCTTTAGTTAGGTAAAGAAGTGATGTTGATGAAAAATTGCCTTAAAAGGATAGTGGAGCTTAACAACGAATTGAAATGAGTGAACTCGAAAAACTTAAAAAAGATTTTGAGCAATTCAAATGGGTGGTTGATAAAAGAATGGGAGATTTTGAGAAGCGTTTTGATGCTTTAGGTGAACAAATTCCTATAAAACCATTTGAAGAACAAAAGCTCGAAGTTGCAAAACAACAAATAGTACCGCCGCAAGAACAGGTTGAACAGTCAAAGGAAAATGTTGAAAAACAACCTGTAGAAAAAGAAGTAAAAGAACCAATTGCAGAAGAGCAAACTGAAAAGCAGACACCAAAAGAAGAGCCTGTTAAAGAGGAAATAAAAGAAGAGTTTTTTACACCTCCACCACCAGTTGCTAAAGTTCCTAAGCCTCCTAAGCGAAAAGTAAAAAAAGGGCCAAGTGAGTTTGAAAAAGCAATTGCAGCTATTATCAGTTCAATCTCACCAATATTTCACGATCTGTTTGATTTTATTGGTAAAATCTACCTTCACTACAAAAAAGAAGACAAGCTGCCTGTTTTCTTTATGACAGTAGGAGGGATAGTTGCCATTTTACTAGGTTCAGGATTTTTATTACAATATGCCCTGTCTACTTATTTTGTCAATTTACCACAGGCTTTAAAAATCGGAAGTGGCTTTATCCCAACCTTCGCACTTGGCTGGTTAGGCTTATTTTTATACAAAAAGAAAAGCTTATATCAAGAATTTGGCTCTGCACTGGTCGCATTAGCACTTATTCTTAATTACCTGATCATTTATTATCTGGCAGGTGTAGAAACTGGTTCCGGTTATGGAACTTGGTGGGAATACGGATTAATAGTCCTGAACACTGCACTTGCATTGGGTTTTGCCATTTGGATGGAAACCAAAGTAATTGCTGTTCTTACATTGCTAGGTGGTGTCTTTTGTCCATTCTTCATCCAATCAGAAAACATCCCATTAGTTTACTTTGTGTACCTATGGTTTTTAAGTGTTTCGGTAGTTTGGCTGAGCCAAAAGATACAATGGAAAATGCTTCGAAATCTGATGTTTGTTACCGTTACCCTCACTTTAGAAGGCGTATTCTGGACAGACTATACACAGATTGATACTGTTGTTCAAATCGTATTTCTTCACTTATTTGCTTACCTATTTTATTATGTATTGTTGTTTAAAGAGGTTAAGCATTTAAAAGATGCTTTGCCAACCAAAGATGTTGTATGGCTGGCTGGTTTTGTAGTTGTACTCTTGTTCGGCATAATTGAGCAATACGATTTTGATGTTGATTCTCATGGTTTATCATTATTATATTTGATAAATGCATTGCCTTTTATTGCATTAACCGTTTTCAAAAGAAAAAAATTAGAGGCTTCACTTTGGTTGGTTTATTTAACCATTTCTGCTTCTATTGTAGCTTTATCAGGTGCTATTTGGTTAGATAAGTCGCTCATCAACCTGTTCTGGGCACTTGAAGCGATATTGCTTTTATACATTGGTTACTTGTATAAAAGCAGTAAGGTGCGAAAAGAAGCATTTTTCTTATTTGTATTAGCGGTTGTTCAAACGGGTGAACCTGTTTACGATATCTTCCAAAATTGGCCAGACTTAGATTTTAATTGGATTACTTGGTACTCAGTAATTGGTTTGGCAGTAGTTACAAATCTGTTTGTAATACTGACAGATAGGATGAAGGTGACATTAAAAAACACCGAACTGATATTGATAACAGTTTACCACGAAGCTGCTTGTATCATTTCTTCACTGGCCATTTTACTACCTTTATTTATATTCTTTGAAGCATGGTTCTTCTATCCAGTTGTAGTTTTAAGCGGGTTACTATTACTAACTAATAAATACCGCAAAGCGAACTTTGGTAAATTAGCTTTACTTGGTCTTTTTGGATGGGTATTGTACGACACTTCAACAGATGTGATTTACACTATTAAGTTTGATGGTTGGGCAGAAGTATTTAACCAACAAACGTCTTTTGCTTTTCTTGGAATTCCATTTGTATTCCTAATTATATATTTGGTGCATTCAAAAATTAAGAAAGACAAAACTGCGAATTTATCTATTATACTCAATCTTGCACTCTTATACTTTGTATTAGATTATGTGTTAGTGGGCTATTATTTTATGCAAGAATATACAGCTAACTTTGCTTTAGGCGTCGCTGTTTTATATATCTTATTAGGTAAATGGCTTAAGAATAGTATTGCAAGTACAATTGGCTTTTTAGTTTTTGGATTGTTGTTTTTAGCAGTTTTTGACTCAGTGCAAACTACAGGTGCTTACCATTTTGCAGCACAGACATTATATGGAAAGATTGCTATGATCGAAATAGCTGCTACTATGTTCTTACTACAAAACTTGAATACTTCTTATATCAAAAATCCTATTTACGAATTGCCATTTGCATTAAGCAGAAAGCTTTTTTACTTATTAATTCCAATAGTATTTTTAAGTGGAGTAAGGAGAAACTACCCCGAGTATCTGGATTATGCATTTTGGGTTTCATTAATTTTCCCATTTGTGTTGTACGAAATTACTAAGACAAAAGCGCTTGTTCTAGAGTTTTATATCTTATTGCTAGGGGCGACTTATTTTGCAGTATATAGCCAAAATGTTTTTGTATTTCTTACTGCTTTGGTCATTGTATTTGCTATTCATTTTTATAAGAAAGGATTTACAAAAAAAGGATATAAACACATCAAATGGGGCTGGTTATTTACCTATAATGTATATTTTGTGGGGCTAGTTATATTTTTAGGTAGTATGAATTATCTGCGAGATTTTTCATTCTCTTTAGCTGTAACTTCACTTTACTTTTTACTCATTCTACAGTTTAGAAAAAATATTTATCCAGTTAGAAAACACATTGGCAGACCTTACTTTTTAGGTTTAGGTTTAATCGCAGCGGCTTGTGGTTTTGTCTGTTACTATACGGCAAGTTACTCATGGCTAGCAGGTTTAACATTTTTATTAGCAGGAGCAGTTTTATGTTGGATAGCATACAGTCGCAAGACCATGTTTATCGCCAGAAATTCTGAAAATATTTGGGAAACCAACTTTATTTTTGTTCAGGCATTTTTGATATTTATATATACCAGTTTCATTTATGCTACTTTTAATACACACTTTCAAACTATACTTACAGTAACATTGGTAGCACATGGAATTATCTTACTTTTCCATACAATCAATATTAAATATACTTTTGCTAGTAAGATTTACATTCCAATATTTATTGGTGTACTGCTAAAGCTTTTCTTCTTCGATTTAAAAGATTTAGTGCTAATTCAAAAAGTAATTGTGTTTATTATAGTAGGAGTGTTGCTGTTAGTTTCATCCTTTTTATTCCTTAAGTTGAAGGATAATTTGGTGAAAAAGCAACTTGATAGTTGAAACTGATTTTAGATTCTTTCAATAAAAAAAGAGCGCTTCGATTTATAATCGAAGCGCTCTTTTAATTTTAATATATCAGAATCTTATTGCTTCACAATTCTAATAATGGCGGATCTAGATTTGCCAGCAGCATCGTTAGACATCATTTCAATAAAATAGATACCGGTCGCTCCATCGATATTAATTTTGAAGTTGCCGGTGTTCTTAAATACTTTGTGGTTAACTACTTGTCCAGTCACATTCATTACGCGAACATCCATTTGTTGAATGGTTTCACCTATTTCTATTTCAACTTCTCCATAGGTTGGGTTCGGGTATACGATAATGTTCTTTTCAAAAGTACTTTTTACTACACCAAGTACATTGTATTCAATACTTTCAGATGTTACTGAGCAATCGTTTTGCGTAACAATTACTGCATAACTTCCATTTTCAGTAGGAGTAAAAGTTTTGCTGGTAGCTCCTTCGATTGGTTCATTGTCAGCATCAACCCACTGATATGAAGCACCGTCTGCACTCGCAGTTAACAGTGTACCCTCTATACTTACCCCTGCATCAACATTGTTAATTGTAAGGTTAAGTGTAATAACCGAATCACAGCCAGACAAATTAGTTGTAGTATAGGTAGCTGTATTGTTAGATTCAGTATAGGTAATACCATCAATCCATTCATAATTACCACAAGCCGAGATAACATCTGTAGAGGCAGAAGGCTTTCCAAAAGTTAGGTTAAGTGTGATAACCGAATCACAACCAGCTTCATTGGTTGTAGTAAAGGTAGCCGAGTTGTTGTTTTCTGTATAAGTGATTCCGTCTATCCACTCGTAACTATCTTCACTACATAAAACCACCGTATCAGTTGAAGCAGTAGGTTGCAAAATGGTTAAGTTAAGAGTAATTACTGAATCACAACCCATCATATTGGTTGTAGTATAAGTTGCTGTATTGTTAGACTCAGTGTAGGTAATACCATCAATCCATTCGTAACTGCTACATGCTTCTATTACATCTGTGCTAGTGGTAGGCGTACAGGTTAGTTTTAGTATAAAACCAGTTCCATAAGTTCTCGCAGTTAAGTTAAATTTTGTGTCTTCAGGATCAAAATCTACAGTGTTTTCAAAATAACCACCAACAAGTACATTCAAATTATTATCAACTGTAATGACATGAGAATCAACATCGCTTTCAGTTCCACCAATTTGCTTTGCCCAGATTAATTCACCTTCATTATTTAGCTTTTGTATAAAAACATCATAATTACCCAAAGCGGTCAATTCGTGAGCATCACCTCCTAGATTAAAATCTATAGTACCACTAAAGTTGCCTGTAGCATATACATAACCCTTTTCGTCCGTTTCAAGCGTTTTTGCATAACTATCACCTATACTGCCTTCGATTTGGCGAGCCCAGATAAAATTACCATCTGTATCTAATTTTTGTATGAATATATTTTCATCATCAGCAGTTAACTCATAAGTATCTTCACTGGCATCAAAATCAGCTGTACCTTCAAAGGTACCATATATAAATACATTGTTATAGATATCTATTGAAACTGCATAGGTATATATATTTCCGTCAGATTCTACTTTTTGTGCCCAGATAAAATTACCGTCTGTATCTAATTTTTGTATATATAAAATTCCTTCATAAGTAGAAGTTAACTCATAAGTATTTTCACTTGGATCAAAATCTACAGTACCTTGAGCATATCCACTTGAAAATACATTTCCATTTTCATCTATAGAGATGGAATAACCTGTATCATAATTGCTTCCACCCATCTGTTTTGCCCAAACAAAGTTTCCGTCTACATCAAGTTTTTCTACAAAAATGTCATTTCCTCCATTTGAGGTCATTTCGAATGTTTCTTCTCCAGGATTAAAATCTACTGTTTCGTTAAAATTGCCAGTTACGTAAACATTGCCACTTGCATCTATATCTAAGGAGTAAGTAGTAGTATAAGACCCAGCACCACCAATTTGTTTCAACCAAAGAAAATTACCATCTGTATCAAATTTTATAATTATGGCATCTTGTTCTCCACTGCTAGTAAACTCAATAGGATTTTCTTCTGTACCAAGATTGATAGTACCTTCAAGTTCTCCAACAATGTATAAATTAGCATTTAAATCTGTAGCACTACTATAAATTTCAGTATCTATTTTCTTTGCCCATAAAAGAAGGCCTTCACTATCTTGTTTTTGGATAAATGAACCTTCACTTGTAGTTAATTCGTAAATATCTTCTTTGGGATCAAAGTCTGCGTTTCCAACAAAAAATCCAACAGTATAAACATTGTTATTGTCATCTGTAGAAATAGATATAGCTTCGCTATAGATGTTTGATTCAGCAATATTATAAGCCCAATTGTTATTAAATTCTCCTCCTCCAATTTCAGGTGTTTCAATAGTTAGGTCTAAAGTAATCACAGAATCACAGCCTAAATAATTATCTATAGTGTATGTTGCTGTATTATTATCCTCAGTATATACATTACCATCTATCCATTCGTAGCTGATATAACCAGTAGCTTCAAAAGTTGATGAACTTGCTTCTAATCTTGTAAAATCCAGTACTAATGTACTATCGCATCCATAACTGTTTTCTATTACTTCATAATAAAACCCAGAAGTTTCATAAGTTTGTCCTCTCCATTCATAAGCATCACACGAAGAGGCAATTTCAACTACTCTGCCTGAACCTCCAATATCACCAGCAGCAGTTTGCCAACTTGTTTCAAGATCAATATTTGTCGTAGTACCTAGAAAAGAATTTGAACTGAGATCATAAACAGTTTCAGAGTTAACACCATCTTGAAAGTCAAAATATAACTCAAGATTATCTTCTGTACCATCTAATGTATTATTCATTGAAGCTTGAATTTCTTCTTGGCTTTTAGCTACACTCCATATTCTAAGTTCATCCATTGAGCCATGAAAATAAGGAGTGCCTGAACCTCTATTGTCTGCACCAATTCTATGAGTAGTAACGAAGTCTAAATTTACTCCACCATAAGAATAATCAAATTCAACTTCTCCATCAATATAGGCTTTTAGAGTACTACTGTTCATATCTCTAACAAAAGCAATGTGATGCCATTGATTATCTCTCAGGTCTGTAGTTCCATATACATCAGGATAACTATTCCAATAAAGTCTGAGTTGGCCGTCATCATGAATTTCCCAACCTGCGTTAGGATTATCGTCATAATTACCTAATATAATTCCAACTCTCTCTCCAGCTGTAAGGTTACCAGTTCCTACTTCCGGTATTTTAACCCATAGTTCAACCGTATTTGAAATATTACCAATATCTAAAACTGAATTAAGTTGTATGTAATCATCTATTCCATCGAAATTTAAAACCGTATTACAATCACCACCGGGTGGACTTAATGGTTGAGATTTACATATGAAATTGAAGGAAAAAATTGAAATTAAAAAAGTGCAAATTAAGGTAAGTAGTTTCCCCATAATTAAATTTATTATTTAAAAAGTACAATGAGAAACTAACGGAATAGGGTATCTTTTTAATACTTATTTTTAATAATAATCTTTGAAATTAAGCGAAAAATGGAGTTTTGTGTTTATTAAAAGTTACAAAAAATAATAATTATAATATAAGGAGACTACCCACCTTTCCATCTCCGAACATTTAAAGCTTACTTCGCACTTTTAAGCTTGGCATCTAATTAATTACTTATTAGGGTTTTAAATCGGTAACCACCGGGAAAAACATCTTGAGTTTTTAATACTTGATGAGTGGATTTATCTATCCAAAATTTTGCTTTGCTGTTATGATTTCTATAGTCAATTTCTAAAACCCAGCAATTAATTTTTCGATTATTGAAAGTTACATTTTCGCTGCCAATTACTTTATATAAATAATAGGCTGGTGGCGTGCTTGAACCCGGATGATAAAAACAGATGGCAAAACTTTTACTTTTGGCTAAAGGCAAAATGCTAAAAGTCTCTAAATCTGCTTCCCAATTAAAAGAATGTTTAAGGTTTTTAATGTTTACTTCTGGTTGATTGTGTTTACTAGTATCTTTATTTGTATACATGTTGTTAGCATTATAAATAAAATGCTTTTTAATGAATTGTTTTTCTGGTTTGAGAACTTCACCAGCAACCTTTTCGCTAATGGGAGTGAAGGTTTTTGCATCCAGAATAATTTCATATTCAATAGCCGAAACTTTATCTGAAGTGTATCTTTTCCAATCTAATTGATAAACTTGCTTGCCTGAAAGCTCTTTTTTTGATAAGCTTCTTTCCCAAATTGAAAAGTTATATTTCGGTCCATTCAATGAATCTTGAAAATAAACTAGATAAGAGTTTGTGCCTGTTTGTATTTTCTCGATGAGTAATTTATTATTTTGAGTATTTAAAGAATCTGTTTGGGAGTAGGAGTTAAAAACGATTAATCCGATAAGTAAAAATAGAAAAATGTGTTTCATAGATTGAGATAAAATTTATAGTTCTCAGCAACTCTAATGGACATTTTCTTCAATCTCTCTTCTTTTCAATTGATAGCAAGATATTTTAAGCATGTTGCGAAATTCGTTCAATAAGCTCAATTGTTGAATATTTTAGGTCAAGTATTGAAAATTTTTGCTACTCATTGCTTCAATCTCTATTTTTCGATTTATGGAAGAAGTTATTGAACAAAGGAGGACTTTCAACAAGATTCAGATTGGTGCTTGGTTGCTTTTCTTTGTTTTTCAGCTCACATTTTATTGGGCAGAATATCAGCAGTTTTATGCAGCGTTCATCTTTTCGGTTTTCAATGTGTTTTTTTATGCTTCTTTCATTTACCTATGTTATTTGTACTTAATCCCTACTTTTCAGAATCGAAAAAATCGTGGATTGATAATAGCTTTGGGCAGCATTTCTATTTTAGTATTTACCTATTTGTGGACCTACTCTACATATGAGCTGTATAATTATTTGTATCCAAATAGAGAGGAATTTACAATAAAATGGTATAACTATTTATATAGATTTATAACTGTAATGTCTTTGTTAGCTTTTAGTATTTTGTTGAGGTACACTCAAAGTTATTTTCATTTACTTGGCAAAAGTAAGATGGAAAAACTAAAGCAAACCGAAGCTGAACTAGACAGGTTAAAGTTTCATATTCAACCGCATTTTCTATTTAATACCCTCAACAATATTTACTATGTAACCGAAAGTGAATCACCTAAAGCAGCAGAAATGCTGAGTAAACTTTCTGACATGATGCGCTATTTTATTGAAGAAAGTAAAAAACAAAAAGTGATCATTGCTACGGAAATCAATTTTATCAATAACTACATAAATCTCGAAAATATCAGAATGAGGTTTCTGGTACAAGTTCAAAAAAAAATTGAAGTAGACGAGTTGATTTTAGTGCCACCTATGCTGCTAATCCCTTTTATTGAAAATGTATTTAAGCATGGCATTCAAAAGAATGAAACACATAATGTGGTCGATATTTCGATAAAAGCAGATGAGAGCTACCTATTTTATACAGTGACAAATAGTCTAAAATCACCCTTACAGAATAGCAATGAACGTGGTTTTGGATTGAGAAATTTAAAAGCTAGATTATCATTGCTTTATGATAAAGATTATGAAATGAGTACTACATCAACAGATTCTTATTTTACTGCAATGCTTAAAATTCCAATAAGATGAAACTCAAATGTCTGATTGTTGACGATGAACCAAATGCGGTATTACTATTGGAGTCTTACATTAAAAGATTGCCTTATTTAAGCTTGCAAAAAAGTTGTTACAATGGCATTGAAGTGCTCGATTTTTTAAAGAATAATGCTGTCGATCTTATCTTACTTGATATTAATATGCCCATGTTAAATGGGATGGATTTATCTTCCACCATTTCAGATCAAGTTGGTATTATATTTACAACCGCTTATTCTGAATATGCAGTAGAAAGTTATGAGAGAAATGCGATTGATTACCTTTTAAAACCCATCACATTTGTTCGGTTTCAAAAAGCATTATCTTTACTCAATACCGAAAAGCCGCAGATTAATCAAACTACATCAGAAAGCGTTGACTGGCTTTATATTAAATCTGGAACAGAGTTCATCCGTATCGAGTTTGATGATATTTTATTTGTAAAAGGGGAAAGAGAATACATTAGCATTCATACAATTTCAAAAAAGCACTTGATCTACAAAAGAATGAAAGAGATAGAAAATCAATTACCATCAAACTTTTGTAGAGTTCACCAATCCTTTATTGTAAACTTGACTAAAATCGACAAAGTGATTCAGAATAATATCACTATTGGCAAAGCTCATATTCCGATCAGTCAGTCTTATAAAGCGGCTTTTCTTAAGCGGATAGAGAAGTATTTGTTATGATTGATTTCGGAATTTATGGATATGATGCTCTAATCTTTCTTACATTTTTATTCATCAAATGCCTTACTAGTTTTCTGAATACAAACTTCTTTATAGGATTAAGCTGTTGACCATGTTTTTGGTAAAACTCATCTGGGCTATTAAATAATCCAAAGTCTTGGTTTATGCCTTTATCTTGAATAAATGTGTTATTGAAATTCCAATCGATAGCTGGTTTTTCAAAATTATCAGTGTAAGCTCCGTAACCACAAAAAGTGGTTTTACAGTTGGCAAATTTCTTTTGCAATGCATTTAAATAGGCTTTATCCAGAATTATGCCTTCTAAAAAATACCATTGCTCATTTATGTAAACTTCAACCCAACTATGCAGAATATTTTTGGGAGAAAGTTGATACCAAATGCCTGTAATTGCGCCTTTTTGTAATGCTTTATCGATAGTAAAACCGTGAATTCTGTTAGGTATGTTTACAGCACGCAGCAAAGCCATTAGCAAAACCGATTTTGTATTACATTGTCCATAACCGTTTTGTAAAACCTGTGCAGCACTAATATTGTCATCTATATTATAGCCAAATTGTATTTCGTCTCTTACAAAATTGTAAATAGCTTTTAATCTGTCTTCCTCTTTCAACATAAGCCAATTTCTATCAGAAATCAACTTTTGAATAGCTGGATTTGAATAGTTTAGTAGCTTTGTTTCTTTTAGGTATTCTTGCATCTTTTATAAGTTTTTATCAATGCAAAAATCAATAGTTGTGTTAAGCTAAACTTGAACAAACTGGCTAAGTTTTAAAAACTCTCTTGGCGAAAAGCCAAAACTTTCTTTGAATGTGCGACTAAAATGAGCACTATCTGCAAAGCCGCAATTATGTGCAATTGTAGTGAGTGGTTGAGTTTTTAGTTTTGGCAAAGCATTCATTAATTTCACCCACAGTTGAGCTCGTCTATAAGTTTGTCCGGTAACTTCTCTAAACAAGTGTTGAAATCTATCAGTAGAAAGATGGCAGAGTTCAGCAATTTCTGTGAGGGGTACAACTCTTTCAGAATTCTGGTTTAAGTAATCAATTGCCTTCTCGATTCGCTCATCTCCAGAATGGATATAGTCTTCGCAATGGCAATCGTATTTTTGAATTTGACTGTTTAATTGATCGATAAACTCTTCTTTTTTTATTTTGCTGGCTAGATATTTAGAGACGAGTAATTTCAAGTCTATTACCATTTGACTGTTAATTTCCAATAGTTCGTTGGATGAATATCGATGCCAAAAATGCCCGATGGAAGATGTTGGGTTTATAAGTATAAGCAAGTGATTGCCCTTACATGATAATTGGTGAGCAACATTTGGCTGAATTAAAAGGGTTTTGTTAGTTTCAATATTGAATTTGGTTAGACTTAATCGGATAGGTTCTTCTATGGCAATACTCAATTGTATAGCATAATGTTTATGAAGTTGATTGTCTGCGAATGATCCTAGAAACCAACCATAGTTTTTATTAATATGGGCAATGTTTGTTGGTTGCATGGTAAGATTTAATGATGTGTTAATCTCTTTAATAATTAAAATTTTAATCTATTCGATTGTTTTGTAGATTCAATATTAATTAAAATTACCTACTGTGTCTGGTCTTATAAACTTAAAATTTGGCAAAATTTAAAATTCTTTAATTATTGAAAAAAACGCAATTCACTAAATCAAAGTCACTAGATAAAAAAGTATTTAAACTTATTTTTGATAAGTTTTTTAATGCGCTTTGTGCTTTTGCCTATAAATATCTGAATGAAGTTGCCACAGCTGAAGATTTGGTACAAGAAGCATTTGTTAATTTTTGGGAGAAGGGAGAAAACTTTGAAAACGAAAGTGCCATTAAAGCATTTTTATACACGTCGGTAAGGAACAAATGTCTCAACTATTTAAAGCATCAAACAGTAAAACAAAAGCACGAACAAAACCTCATTTACGAGCTAGAATCTGATCAATTTTTTACCCAACATATTATTGAAGAAGAGGTATTTAATCAACTCTATCAAGAAATTGCTCAACTACCAAAAGCTGCTCAACAGATTATGATGTTAGCCCTCAAAGGTTTAAAGAATAAAGAAATAGCCGAAGAACTAAGTATCTCTGAAAATACAGTAAAGACACAAAAAAAGATCGCTTACAGTAAGCTAAAGCAAAAACTATCGCCTCCTTTAAATGCCATTTTACTGACTTTGTGATTTTTTATTAAAAATTCAAAGGGATTTTACTTGCTGAAAATCAGTAGTTTATGGCTTGTGTTTTTGTGGTATTTATTTTTTGGCCTAAAATGTTTAAAATTCTTTTCACCCGGTTTTAGGTTTTGGTTGTTTTAGGTTTGTATTTAAAATAACTGGATGGAACAGCAATTTTACATAGCAGAATTAATCAGTAAGAGAATTAGAAATTCAATTTCTCAGAAAGAAGAAACTGAGTTACAAAATTGGATTAACGAGTCTACGGAAAATGCTGAATTATTCCAGAAAATAATTAGCAACGAACAGCTGCTATCTAAACTAGAAATCTATCAATTATTCGATCAACAAAAAAGTTGGGAATTGATGGAGGAGAAGCTGTTTAAAACTAAAACTGTTCAATTACAATCTCAAAAATATTGGCGATACGCTGCAGCGATTTTGTTACCATTATTTTTAGCAGTTGGTGTTATGTATTTTTATTTGAACTCGACAGAAGAAGATGCTTTGAGCAGAATTGATAAAGTGGTTAAACCAGGTTCACAGAAGGCAACGCTAATTTTAGAAGATGGAACTGATGTCGATTTACAAGGTGAAACACCACAAGAAAATATTAAACAAAGAGCAACTGAAATTATCAATTATAACAATGTACTTACTTATTCTATAGATACTTCTTTACAAGATTCAAGTGCGACTCCGAAAAGTAAAATTGAATTGGTTTTTAATCAGTTGATAACTCCAGTAGGAGGTGGTTATCAGTTAACTTTGGCAGACGGTACAGAAGTTTGGCTCAATGCAGCTTCGTCTTTAAAATACCCAATTGCTTTTACTGATAGTACTAGAGAAGTGTTTTTAGAAGGGGAAGGATACTTTAAAGTGGCTCACAATGGCAAACCATTTATTGTGAATGGTAATAGTGTGAATATCGGGGTGTTAGGAACAACTTTTAATGTTTCTAATTACGAAGAAGAGCCACTAGCAACAGCAACCTTGGTAGAAGGTAGTATTCAATTAAATACATCTAAAAAACAAAAAATCTTGCAACCGAATGACCATGCTGTTTTCACAAAGAAAAATTCAGATTTAGTTGTTAATCAGGTCAATACGAGTGTGTATACCTCTTGGGTAGATGGAAAAATAGAATTTGCAAACGAAGATTTAGAAACCGTAATGCGGAAGCTTGCCCGCTGGTATAACTTTGAATATTCCTTTGAAAATGAACAAGCCAAGCAATTTCATTTTACTGGTAGGATAAACAATACAGCTCAGATTTCATCTATTTTGAAAATGCTGGAAATGACTACCAAAGTGAAATTTGAATTAGAAGAAGAAACGATCGTGATTTTATAATATAATAGCTTAGCTAATCCCATTTTATTCAATTATTTAGAAAAAAGATTTACATCTTTATTAAAATCAAAAAATGAAAAAGATCAGTTTGATTGCTCTTTTTTTGTGCCTGTCTATATATTCGGCCGCGCAAAATGTTACTTTCAACATACAGCTCGAAAAAGCTACTTTAGAAACAATTATCAATGAATTAAGAAATCAATCAGACATTAATTTTATATACAACCATGAAGAATTAAGTGAGTATACTCCCAAAGATATTTCTCTGAGCAATGCTTCTTTGGAAGAAATACTTGATGAGAGTTTGAAAGACACCAATCTCACATATAAAAAGGTAGATGAAACAATTGTAATCACCCCAAAAGAGCCGGATGATTCAGCTTCCATCAATCAAAATAAATATACCCAAACCATTCGAGGAACTTTAAAAGATGTAGATACTCACACACCACTTATCGGAGCAACCATTCGGATATTAGAAACCGATCCGATAGTGGGTTCAGTTACCAATGAGAAAGGGGAATTTAAATTAAGCAATATTCCAATTGGTAGGGTGAGCTTGTATATTACATACATTGGTTATAAGCCGATTACAATGCCAAATGTATTGGTGAACTCTGGTAAAGAAGTGATGCTAGATTTATATCTGCAAGAATCTACTTTGGAAATGGAAACGCTTGATGTAACGGCAACAGGTATTAAAGGGCAGGCTTTAGACGAAATGTCTGTGGTGAGTGCCAGATCGATTTCACCTGAAGAAACTAACCGATATCCCGGTGGTTTTAACGATCCATCCAGAATCATGTCGAATTTTACTGGTGTTACCAGCTCACAAGATGGTAATAATGATATTATTGTAAGAGGAAATTCACCCAAATACATGCAATGGAGATTGGAGGGAGTTCAGATTACCAACCCAAACCATTTTGCCGATCAAAATGCAGTTGGAGGATTAATTAGTGCATTGAATAACAATATGTTAGCTACATCAGATTTTTATGGGGGTGCATTTTCTTCTGAATATGGCGATGTGCTTTCTGGTATTTATGATGTAAAGTTTAGGCAAGGAAACAACGAACAGTTTGAAGCAGTAGCCGGTATTGGCACAATGGGAACAGATTTTACTGTACAAGGTCCATTAAGTAAAAATTACAATGGTTCTTATCTGGTAAACTATAGGTATTCAACTTTGGCAATTGCCAGTGAATTGGGTTTAACTGATGTACAGGGAATCCCAAATTATCAAGATGCATCTTATAAGATTGTACTTCCCACAAAAAAGGCTGGAACATTTTCGTTATTTGGTTTAGGTGGCATTAGTAAGTTTTCGATTGAAGATGTAACTCCAATAGATTGGAATACTCCCGGCGATAATGCCATGCGCAGCAATATTAGAGAAGATTACGACAAGAAAGCGCATTTGCTAAATACAGGGATTAACCACACCATCAATATTACGCCAAACAGTTATTTAAAATCAACTTTGTTTTATTCTAATGAAGGGATTGACGATGATATTTACGAATTAGAGCTCTACGAACCTTTAATTGATACAGATAATTCTGAAGAAGATTCTGTGTTGAGTAGCAAATTGAATTTTACTAATAGAATGAGAAAAAGTGTTTATCGTGCAGCAGTTACTTATCATCATAAAATTAGTGCAAAACATAAAATCCAGATTGGGACAAAGTATGCTTTGTTTGATTACGATTATTACCAAAGCCAACTCAATGAGGACGAGGCAGCCAGAGTCACTTTAATGGATTTTGATGAACGAGTAAGTACACTTAGAAACTTTGTGAGTTGGAGATACAATGTGAATGATAACTTATCAATTGTAACCGGAGTACATAATATGAATGTGCTTTATAACAACAAAAGTACGCTCGAACCTAGATTCTCTGTAAGCTGGAATTATTCTTCTAATAGTGCACTCTCATTTGGCTATGGCCTTCATAGCAATATGGAAAGTATACACAATTATTTTGCTAAGGTTGAGCTTAAAGATGGTACCATCACCGAACCGAATAAAGATTTAGATCTTTTAAAAACGCATCATTTTGTACTTGGTTATGAAAAATATTTCTCTGAAAATATCAGGGTGAAGGCAGAAGTTTACTATCAGCATTTGTACAATTTGCCGGTAGAAAACAGTGATTCGAGTTATTATTCAACCATAAACGAAGGGCAAGATTTTAGATATGTAGATTTAGTGAATGATGGAAAAGGTCGCAATTATGGAGTTGAGTTTACCATTGAGCGATTTTTTGCCAACAACTATTATTTCTTAGTCAATACTTCGGTTTATCAGTCACTTTACACAGCTAAAGATGGCATTGAGCGAAATACAAGATATAATAATAATTACATGATCAACATGATTGGTGGTAAAGAGTATCAGGGTTGGGGAAAAAAGCATAACCAGACTTTTGGGATAAACGCTAAGCTTTTTATTGGTGGCGGGCAAAAAATTATTCCACTATTAAGAGATGAAAACGGAAATTTAGCAGTAGACCCAGAAAACAATAAATATTGGGATTACAGCAAAGCTTACGAAAGCAAACTCGATGATTTTTATTATTTAATTCTATCTGTTAACTACAAATGGAACAAGCCAAAAGCTACTCATGAACTCACGCTGGTATTGGATAATATAACAGATTCAAAAGGCAAAATCTCTGAATATTATGATGAGTCGGAGCCAAATTCCATTGGTTATACCACTAAAGGTGGCTTTTATCCGAACTTGATGTACAGAATATATTTTTAATAAATTTTGTACAAGAAAAGCTTAAAACACTTCGAAAGGAGTGTTTTTTGTTTTAAATAAGAACCAAAAATAGGATAATTTATAGCTTGTTTTCTACAATTTGCAAAGTAGCTTTGTTTTATGATGATAGATGACTTTAAAGTAAATATTGCTGAAACAGAAATTGCTGATTTAAAAGAATGCATAAAAAAAACACGCTGGCCAGATGAGTTAAAAAACTCCCAATGGACTTATGGGACTAATCTATCTTATTTAAAAGAATTGGCTGAGTACTGGCAAAGCGAATTTGATTGGAGGAAAACTGAAGAAAAGATTAATGCTTACCCAAATTTTATTGCTGAGATTGATGGTTGTAAGATTCATTTTATCCATGTAAAAAGTGAAAGAGAAAATGCAATTCCGATATTAATTACGCATGGTTGGCCGGGTTCATTTCTTGAGATGTTCAAAGTAATTGATTGCTTAAAAAACTCAGAAGAGTTGGCGTTTGATATTATTGTGCCTTCAATTATTGGCTTTGGGTTTTCAGAGAAAATAACTACTCATGGTGTCGATTATGGTTTTGTTGCAGACTTGTGGCATAAACTTATACTTCAGCTTGGCTACAAAAACTATAGCATACAAGGTGGAGATATTGGAGCAGGTATCAGCATTAGGTTGGCTCAACAACATCCTGAAAGCATAATTGCTTTGCATCTAAATTACATTTCAGATTCGTATCAACCTTATTTGGTAGAAGGAGAGAAGCTAAGTGATGAAGAATTAGCTTATAAAAGTTTTGCTGAAAAGTGGAATGCGACTGAAGGAGCTTATGGTATGATTCAGAGTACAAAGCCACTCTCACTTGCTTATGGATTAAATGATTCACCAATTGGACTTTGTGCTTGGATAATCGAAAAGTTTAATAGTTGGAGTGATAATGACGGTTACATTGAAAATTGCTTTACCAAAGATGAATTGCTTAGCAATGTTTCTTTGTATTGGTTTACCCAAACGATTCATTCTTCAATGCGAATGTACCATGCCATTAGCCAAAATCCTATGGTATTTGGACCGCATGATTTTGTGAAAAGTTCGGTGGGGTTTGCCAATTTCCCGAAAGAAATTCCAACCCCACCAAGATCTTATATAGAAAAAGGGCTCAACCTTATTCAATGGACAAATATGCCCAAAGGAGGGCATTTTGCTGCTTTAGAACAACCTGAGTTGCTTGCCACAGATATCATCTCTTTGTTAGAGAAAGTAATTTAGAATGTTAAACTTCTAAAACTCTTACTTTTTTCTTCTTCAATTTTACATTGTTTACTTTAGGCAAAAGAGACTTGATTGTCGCAGTTCTCACAGAAACAAATGCACAATCGTTTTTCAATTCTATTAAACCCAAATCATCTTTGGTAAGATTACCTTGCTTAAAGAAAAGTCCAGCTACATCACCTTTAGATATTTTATCCTTTCTACCACCAGAAATAAACAAAGTACTCCATTTAGAAGGTTTGGGTAATTGAGTGCCTGTAAGTTCTTCTGTAGGAATATCTCCAATAAACTCTGGAAGGTCTTCCTTTTCATATTGAATTACATAAGCTGTACCTTCGTTGTTCATTCGAGCAGTTCTACCATTTCTATGGGTAAACTCTTCACTTTTAATTGGAAGATGATAGTGAATGATAAACTTTAGTTCTGGTACATCAATACCTCTTGCAGCTAAATCGGTGGCTAGCAAAATTTTATAAGTACCGTTTCTAAATTTTATTAGTGCTCTTTCTCTTTCGGTTTGCTCAATTCCTCCATAAAATATACCATGAGAAATGTTATTATCTGACAAATAATCGCTTACTCGCTGAATAGAGTCTTTAAAATTGCAAAAGACAATTCCATTTTGATCGCCGATATGAGCAATTAAATCTAGCAAGGTTTCGAGCTTGTCTTTTTTAGGAGAAAGCACTTTTTTAATTTGGAGTTGGCTCACCTTTTCATGCAGGTAATCTACAAGTGCAGGCTCATGTATGCCAACAAACTCAGGTATCTCCACACCTTGCGTAGCTGATGTCAAAATCTTTTTCTCCACCTTAGGAAGTAGTTCGAGAATTTCTTTCATCTCGTCTTCGAAACCTACTTCCAATGATTTATCAAACTCATCTAAGACCAAAGTTTTAATATCTCTAGTACGGAACGTCTTTCTTCTTAAATGATCTGCTACTCTACCAGGAGTGCCAATTAAAACAGCTGGTCGGTGTTTAATTTCTATTTTGTCTTTAGAACTATTACGGCCTCCATACACTGCATTTACTTTAAAGCCAGTTCCCATCTCACGCATTACTTGCTCTATCTGGATAGCCAATTCTCTTGATGGTACAATTACCACCATTTGAATCTGATCGCTTTCGTTGTCTAACTCGTTGATCAATGGAAGCAAAAAAGCCAATGTCTTACCTGTACCGGTAGGAGAAAGAATCATCACTTCAAAGCAAGATTCTATGGCTAATTGTGCCTCCAATTGCATATTATTCAACTTCTCTATACCCAGTTTAGAGAGTATTGCTTTCTGGCTCTTAATTGGTTTAGACATCTTATTAATTACTTAGTTCTAATTCTTTTTCTTTTCCTGTTGCCTGCACCAGAATTATTGGTTTTGTTCCTGTTGTTAAAGTTACCGTTGCTTGGTTTCTTCTTTGCTTTTTTAGGCTGTGAATTTTGATTCCTATTCTGGCCTTGCTTTATAGGTTCTGTCGATGCATTTGGATCAGGCTCAAAACCTTCTACTATATTAATCGGAAATTTAATTCCAATTAGCTTTTCAATATCTTTTAAGTAAGCGGTTTCATCAGCACTTACCAAACTAATTGCCTCTCCACTTGCTCCAGCACGCCCTGTTCTACCAATTCTATGTACGTAATCTTCAGCCACATTAGGAAGCTCAAAATTTATAACATGCGGTAGTAAAGGTATATCTAAGCCACGTGCAGCAATGTCTGTAGCAACTAAAACACTAATACTTCCATCTTTAAAACCTGCTAAGGCTTTTGTACGCGCACCTTGACTTTTGTTGCCATGTATAGCAGCAGATTTAATTCTATTTTTACCCAGTTTTTCACAAAGTCTATTGGCACCATGCTTTGTTCTGGTAAATACCAAAACTTGTGTCCAGTTTCCTTCAGAAATTAATTTGATAATTAACCCTGTTTTTTTGGTCTTTGCTACACGATATATTTTTTGCGAAATTGATTCAACTGTGGTATTTTCTGGCGTTACCTCAACTTGCACTGGTTGATTTAAAATGCCATTGGCTAATTTTTTAATCGGTTTAGAAAATGTAGCTGAAAACATAAGACCTTGTCTTCTTTCAGGCATCACTTTCATAATACGCTCAATATCGCGTAAAAAGCCCATGTCTAACATTCTGTCGGCTTCATCTAAAACTAAAATTCTAACATGTTTTAGTGAAACTAGATTCTGATTGTGCAAGTCCAATAAACGACCGGGTGTCGCTACCAAAATGTCTACACCTCTATTAATAGCATTTACCTGCGGATTTTGGTTTACTCCACCATAAATTACTGCCGAGCGCAAGTCTAAGAATTCACTATATTCCTTTACATTAGTAAAAACCTGAGCAGCTAACTCTCTTGTAGGTGTTAAAATTAAACCTCTAATTGGCCTAAACTTTCTATTTGCTTTATCAGATAATCTTTGTAGAAGTGGCAAAGTAAAACCAGCAGTTTTTCCGGTTCCTGTTTGAGCAGACGCTAATACGTCTTTGCCTTCTAATATAGCTGGTATAGCTTGTTCCTGAATAGGACTTGGTGTTGTGTATCCTTTTTTGCTAATAGCTTTTAGCAAGGCTTCGGACAAGCCTAATTTTTCAAATGACATAAATTATAGTATTTATGAGATAAACACTATAATGCTAGGTTACCTCTTTATTAAACATGTAAAGGTAGCATTAATAAATTAGTTTGTGTTTTTTATTAAGAATTCATTGAATATAGTTTTAAAAAGAATAGCTGAATTGAACTTTTTAATTAGAAAGGAACTATTAAAAATTGGAGATTTAAGCTAAAAATGCAGATTTAAAATTTGCTTATTTTTTTAAGTTTCAACTAGTATTAGTATTCAAATCTTTAAATAACTTTGCTAGTTAATTAATTCAATTGTTTAATTATTTTGCTTTTATAAACTCGTAGATGGAAAAAGAGCCTAAAGATGAAGGTCCGAAGTTGACACAGGAACAGATTGATCAGTGTATTACTATATTGGAGACATTAAATGCTGATACCAATCAGATTTTTGAAATTCCGGAAGATAAAAGACTAGCACTTATTATGGCTGCGGGATTGCTGTCTAGACCAAGTAGGGAAGAGTTTTTAAGAAGAAAGAAAGATGCGAAGAAGGCAGCAAAAAGAAAAATAGTTGAAAAAGATAGACATGCGCGAAAAAATACGGGCATTAGAAGTGCTAGAGAAGCTTTGGTTTTTACTGCACCAAAAATGATTTCTCTTACTGGCGATACTGGTATTGATTTAGAGTCGCCTCGTAACTGCTATGTTTGTAAAAGTGTATATACCAAATTACATCATTTCTACGATGCTATGTGTCCGGAATGTGGAGACTTTAATTATGCCAAGCGTTTCCAAACTGCAGATCTAACGGATCAAGTGGCTTTGGTTACAGGCTCTCGATTAAAGATCGGTTATCACATTACATTAATGCTACTAAGAGCAGGTGCGACTGTAATTGCAACTACTCGTTTTCCGGTTGATTCAGCTTTAAGATATTCAAAAGAGTCTGATTATAACCTTTGGAAAGACCGTTTAAAAATTCACGGTTTAGATTTAAGACATATACCGAGTGTTGAGATTTTTTGCAATTTTATCGAACAGCAATATGATAGACTCGATATATTGATAAACAATGCTGCGCAAACAGTTCGTAGACCATCGGGCTTTTATCAGCATTTAATAGAAAATGAAGAATTACCATTTGCAGATTTGTCTAAAGATGCTCAAAATTTATTGTCAGACCATAAATTCTGTTTGGATGAGCTCAATACTTTGAGTGCAGGTTTTGCCAGTGGGCAAGCGAAAAATTTACCAGTGAGCTGGCATGGTAAGCAGTTAGGTATTGGTATGAGTGCATCGGCTAAATTATCGCAAATTCCTTACAGTATAGATAATTCTCTTACAGCAGAAGAGGTTTTTCCTCAAGGTAAGCTTGATGCAGATTTACAACAAGTTGATTTAAGAAAAACCAATAGCTGGCGATTAAAATTGGGAGAAATTCATACCAACGAAATGCTCGAAGTACAATTGGTTAACTCTGTTGCACCTTTTGTACTTTGTAACAGATTGGTGAATATTATGAAAAAGGAAAATACAGGCATGAAACATATCATCAACGTTTCGGCTATGGAAGGAAAATTCCACCGTTTTCATAAAGAAGATCGTCACCCACATACCAACATGGCTAAGGCTGCTCTTAACATGATGACGCATACATCTTCCACTGATTTTGCCAAATATGGTATTTACATGAATGCCGTAGATACTGGTTGGGTTACAGATGAAGATCCGATAGAATTGGCTAAAAGAAAACAAGAGATTCACGATTTCCAACCTCCATTAGACATTGTAGATGGTGCTGCCCGAGTACTCGATCCATTAATTGATGGAATAAATACAGGCAAACACTGGTGCGGCAAGTTCTTAAAAGATTACCGACCAATTGATTGGTAATCTTTGCTTAGTGAATATGTTTAATAATGGCATAATATTGATTTATTATTTTGTTTAAGTATTAAATAAAGGAATAATATACTAATATTGTCAATTGCGTATCTAATTAAATTAGATTTCTTATCTTTCAGTAAGTAATATGAAAAGATTGATAAGTATATCTAATATGATGAATTTTTACTGGCAACTAATTACTAAGAGAAGGTTTCTTTTTTTGAACTTGATAATTTTAGTAATTAGTTGCTCACCTAAAAAAGAAGATAAAGCAGAAAATCAATTATTATCTCAAAATTGCCAAAGCTGCCATCTTTTACCCGATCCTAAACATCTTATAAAAAACACTTGGGAGTTTGATGTTTTACCTAAAATGGCAGCTAGAGTTGGACTCCAATCTGGCAAAGCCAATGAGATAACCACTCTAAAAGAAATGGCATTGTTTCCTGATACTACTGCCATGTCATTAGAAGAATGGCAAGAACTTAAAAACTTTGTTCTTGCTGCGTCACCGTCACTTCCATTTACCGGTAAAAGTCTATTAAATATTAAACCGCAATTAAATGATTTTGAGGTTGTTGAAGCTAACTTACCAAATACACAACCATTTATTACTTTAACTCATTTTGATACATTAACCCACAAGTTTTATTTTGGGAATGCATCTAGTAAATCTGTTCATGTTTTTGATATAGAAGAAGGAATTAAGGAAAGCATTAAACTAACAGGTTCACCTTCTTATTTGTCAATTACTGAAAACGGCTATTTTGTATTAACAATGGGAGAGGTGATGCCTCACAACAAAAAGATTGGTACTTTAACTTATGTATCGAAGAATGAAAGTGGTGGCTTTGATGAACCTGAAATTTTGCTTGATGATTTGCAGAGACCAGTTCATGCCTCACTTGGTGATTTAGATGCTGATGGAAAAGAAGATATTGTAATTTCAGCCTTTGGAAATTATAAAGGAGAATTGGCTTGGTATAGTAATGTGTTATCAGATGAGCGAGAAAAACATGTACTTCGATCGTTGCCCGGCGCTATAAAAACTGTGCTTTCAGATTTTAATCACGATGGCCTCACAGACATTTTAGCATTAATGGCACAGGGAGATGAAGGCTTCTATTTGTATTTAAATCAAGGAAATGGAAAGTTTGTTGAGAAGATTTTGATGCGTTTTCCGCCAACTTATGGCTCAACTTATTTTGATTGGATAGACTTTGATGGTGATGGTTTGGAGGATATTATTTATGTAAATGGCGATAATGGTGATTATATGCCGATTGTAAAAAACTTCCACGGAATCAGATTATACCTGAACAAAGGAAATATGGATTTTGAAGAAGCTTTATTTATAGAGCATCATGGTGTATTTAAGGCAAAAGCAGAAGATTTCGATATGGATGGAGATTTAGATTTAGCAGCTATCTCTTATTTCCCAGATTACGAAGGCAGGCCAGCAGAGAGTTTTGTCTATTATGAAAATAAAGGCTACTATCAGTTTGAAGCATCTACTTTTGAAAACCAACCTACTGGCAAATGGCTTACCATGGAAACTGGCGACCTAGATGGAGACGGAGACAAAGATATTCTTCTAGGTTCAGCCATGTTTATGGTAGCCGATGCTCCAAAAAAGATCATGAATAATTGGCGAAGACATCCAGTTCCTTTAATGATTTTGAAAAATACATTGAAAGATAAAGTCCAGTAAATCAGTTTACTTTTTTATTGGTTTGGTTTTCAAGAACTAATATGTAATTACTGCTGCTTCTCCATTGATTTAAAGTTTCGCGATCGATGCCTTCATTGGTTAAAGTGAAAGAGCCAATAATTACATCGGTGTCACCGTCAAGGTCAAAATCGCCACTATCCATTACCATCCATCTACCTTGGTCAGCTCCATCAATTTCATGAGATGCAAATTGGAAGTTTCCTTGATTTTCTAGAAATACGATACTTTGTTTTAAACCATTTTTTGGGTCTGGAAAAAATGAAATAGCCACCATATCCATATCTCCATCTAAATCAAAATCGTTTGATCTCACTTTTGAAGCTCCGAACATAGGGAAGAAGTATTTTTCTTCAAATTGATTCTTTCCATCATTCAAAAATATTCTAATGCCATGGTATGGTTTTAAAGTAACACTGTGGTCACCATTATCCCCATTTGAGATTACGATGTCTTTATAACCGTCGCCATTAAAATCGGTTAATTCAAAATCGTTGCAACCGTATAATGGATGAAATCTTAAAACTCTGTCTTCGGTAAAATTGCCATTTTCATTATAAAAAATACTTACTCCTTCGTCTCCTTGTGCAAAAAGAGTGATAATATCTAGCTGCCCATCTTTATTTAAATCGTCGATATAAGAGCGAGTAGCACCCGGAGATTTTTTGAGTAAATGTGGTTCAAATTTGCCTTGAGTAGTTTTTTTGTACCATGTTAAATTGCCCAAGTAATTTCCAAAGTTGCAGATGACCAAATCTTCTAAACCATCATTATCTAAATCTGCATTAGCAAATTGAACTGGTCTTGGTAAGTCTTTAAAAATAAGTTGTGGGATGTTATAATCTACCGTATCTAATTGTGCTATGGCGCCTGTTAAACGGTCGTTGGGGTAGAGCTCTCCAATACTCAATGCTAATAATTGGCCTTTATCATCAAAATTTACATCTACCAATGGCACTGGAAAACTCGTGTAGTTATCAATTTTTAAATTTTTATCTAGTTGTAAAAGATTACCTTTCAAATCTCCCAAATAGAATTTTTGATCGGCATTGAATTTCACCATAGAAATAAATGGTGAGCCAGCTAAATTAATTTTCGGAAAATAGGATTTAAAAGTTTGTTGCTCCTTCGAATAAGTTTGAGTCGGAATTTCAAGTGAATCTGGGGCATTTTCGAAATAAAAATCCTGAATTTTTTCCCAAGTAGAATCTGGTATTAGCTGATTTGTAGGGAAAATCCCTTCACTTAAAATTCTTGTCGACTCATCTAGTTTTAACTTGTTAATTACATCGATGTTTGGCGATTTTATACCCAGTCTCAGCCCCATATGGGGTAACACATTAATCCATTGTTCTTTAGACAGCAGGGCTGGTTCCGGGTACAAATGGCAACTGCCACATTGTAGTTTTACAATCGACTCAACAGTTAATTCTTTTTGTTTTTCATGAATTTTTTCACCACAAGCCACTAAAAACAAAAAACTAATAAGTATTAAAGTTTTATTCATTTTCACTCAATATCAATAGTTCTGGATTCACCATTATATGAAAACAAAACTACTTTTTCAACTTCTGGTTCAATACTTATTTTTCTTGTTGATTGTGATAAAAATCCTGATCCATATTGAATCTCTTTTTGCTCTTTTTTACCATTAGAATAAGTAAGCTCAGCTTTATATTCTAGTGGTGCAACTTCTATATTTTTTGCATTCTGCTTGGCAGAAGCATAAACCTCAATTTTACCTCTGTTTTGTGTTGCCAGATATATTTCTTGCTCATTGGCTAATACCAATTTACTTAAAGCTTTAGCATCTCCTTCTACCATAAACCCAGATTCTGTAACCGACATTGGTTTGAATTGACCATTGCCATCTCCAAGTAGTACTAAGCCAATTAAAGCATCGTATTGTCCCATATTTACCTCATTGCCATAGTCGTTACCCACAAGTGCGACATCTAAATTAGAATCTCCATTAAAATCTCCTATATTCATTCCATTTACCGGAGCAATTTGAGCTTCTAATGGAAGGGGAGATATTTTGAAGTTTCCATTACCCAGATTTTCCACATAGCTGCTTTTTAGGTGATCTACAGATAAAATTGTTGCACCTTGCAACTCTTGTGGAGAGAGTAAATTATTCATTTTAGTAGTGCCGTATTCTTTGTAAGAAGCAAACCTTTTTCTAAAAATCGGACTTTGCTTACTCAACTGTTGCCAAGCCTGTACAGGATAAGATTGCAAGCTTCCATCTTCAGACTTTAAGAAGCAAGACATAATTGCATCTACATCGCCATTATCATCAAAATCTTTGGCAAATATTTGAAGTGGAGTTTCTGGAGATGCACAGTAGAAATTATTGATGCCGATGTTTCCAACGATATAATCGCTATCTCCATCTTTATCAAAATCGCCAGCAATAATGCTATTCCAAAGTCCAGAACTTTCGAGCCCAGTAGTACTTGCTTTAGCTAATTTTCCATTCTGATTTTCAAAAACAGTGATGGACATAAACTCACCAACTACTATTAAATCTACATCATTGTCGTTATCGTAATCGCTCCAAATAGCATCGGTTACCATGCCGATATTCGATAATCCTTCACTTATTTGGCTAGTGGCATCTTTAAACTCACCATTGCCTTGATTCTCCAAAATAGTGCTATTTGGTGCAAGTGGATAAGCTTTTACTTTTACTCTTCCACCCACGAAAAGGTCAATATCTCCATCGCCATCATAATCTGCACCACGTACACAACTTGAGCTATTTGCAAGCGCAGGTAAAGCAATTTCATTCAATTTTAAATTACCGCTGCCATCGTTAAAATATAAGCGGTCTTTCATAGAAGCACTACCTTCCATGTTTTCGAATCCGCCACTAGAAACATACAAATCGTTATCACCATCTGCATCTGCATCGAATATGAGAACACCCATATCTTCTTCTTGTTTCTCTGTATTTTTCTCACCTTTTCTTTGCGTAAACTTTCCGTTTTTTTGTTGGAAAAAGATACTTCCTTCTACACCTTTAGAGCCACCTACATAAAAATCGTCCATGCCATCTCCGTTTAAATCGCCTACCGCCAAAGAAGGTCCATATTGCGAAAATTTATGTGGTATGCTTTGCTGCATGTTATAGTCTATGAAATCTTCTTCTTGATGTACAAAGTTTACAGCGACTTCATTATTTATGTGTTTGAACAAAGTTGATTTTTCAGTTGCTTTCTGTTCATTTACCGCTTTTGCTTCTGCTTGAGAAAGATTCAAAACCTGATCTGCATTTACATCTTTTAGTATCGTTACTTTTTTATCTGGCCAAATAACTTTTACTTCTTCTATTTTTGCAGATTGGCCTAAACCAAAGTGGATAATATCTTCCACTGTAGATACATAACCTCTGTAAATATTCTGCTCATGATACTGCTTTTTACCACCGTCATATTGGATAATTACTTTGGTGCCTAGAGCAGAAGCATTATTTCTATTTCCCTTTAACTTGATTCGGAGATAGTGAGAATCTCTTTTTTCGCCTTTATAAAGGGTGTTTTCATAGATAAAAGCAGGATCGTTGATGTTGTTTACGATGTAATCTAAGTCGCCATCATTATCAAGGTCGGCATAAGCGGCTCCATTTGAGAAAGATGGTTGTGTAAAGCCCCAATTACTAGAATTGTCTTCGAATGTTAAATCGCCATTATTACGGAATACGTAGTTTGGAATTTTAACAGAAGGAATTTGCTTCAATAAGTCTTCGGTAGAAACAAAGCCTGAAGTTTCCATTCTAAAGTTGATAAAATCCAAGTCTGTAATATCTTTAGGATAGCCGTTAGTAATAGCTAAATCTTTGTATCCATCATTGTCAAAATCTACAAAAAGTGGAGACCAGCTCCATTCAGTTTGGTGTATGCCAGCAACTTGTCCGATCTCACTAAACTTCATGTTCCCGTTGTTCAGTTGCAACATATTGCGCACATATTGATGCGTATAACCATACTTATAGTCGTTTATATACACGATATAACCATTGGGAATCATCACTGTTTTTTTCCTTAGGTTTTTCTCAGGAAGCATATCGAGCGTGATAATATCCACATTGCCATCGTTGTTGATGTCGGCTACATCATTCCCCATAGAGAAGCGAGACTGATGTTTAATGGCACTGTCAATTTTCTCAGAGAATTTACCATTGTTGTTGAGGTACATCAAATCATTAGTAATAAAATCATTACCAATGTATAAGTCTACATTGCCGTCTTGGTCAAAATCTGAGGTGGCGATTCCCAAACCAAAACCTTCACTTACGATACCTGCTTCTGTAGAAACTTCTGTAAATGTGCCATCGCCATTATTTCTATATAATTGATCGGTAATGGGAGAGGAGCCATCATTTACTTTCGATTTATATACTGATGGAATGCCTTCTATTTTTGCGTTAGTGAGTACTAGTACATCTAAATCACCGTCTTGATCATAATCAAAAAATGCAGCGTGTGTACTATAGCTATCTATGGCTAAGCCAAAATCTTTTGCTTTATCTTCGAAAGTGGGGATTCCGTCTTCGTTAATCCCTTGGTTTATAAATAACATGTTTGTACGTTCTTCCGGATCGGCTGAAATAGAAGCGCATACATAAATATCCATTAATCCATCTGAATTGATATCGACAACTGAAGAACCATAACTCCACTTACCAAGTGCTCCAATACCGGTTTCATCAGTAACATCTTTAAATTGTAAATCTCCTTTGTTGAGATATAGTCTATTTTCCACCATATTTCCTGTAAAGAAAATATCGGTGAGACCATCGTTATTAAAATCTGCAACAGAGACTCCACCACCATTGTAGAGATAATAAATATCTAGAATGTTGAACTGTTTGTTTTCTACAATTTTATTTTGAAAAGTGACACCAGTATATGATGGATCTAATAGTTCTAGCAGTTTTTCGTCTTTTTTCTGGCAACTCAAAAGAACAATTAGACTTAAAATTACTGTAAAGTTTTTATTCATATAAGTTTTGTTAGTCAATATTTTGATAGATAAAAGCAAAGACTGCCATTAAAGGCAGTCTTTAGCTTTTATAATATTAGTTTTTTAGAATCCAGCGTTTTGGGTAATATTTTGCACCCCATCTACTGTACCATTTGCAATTACTGTTTGTGGTATTGGCGCATATAAGTCTCTTTCGTTGAAAACTGCACCTGCTAAGTGAGGTCTTTTTACCGATTCAGTTTCGTAATAAGTATTCATATATGCGATCATATCGAAGGCTAATGCACTGCTACCAGAATTTAAATGCCATCTTACAAGGTCGAAGAATCTGTGACCTTCCATTGCCAATTCAATCTTACGCTCGAAACGTATAGCTTGTAAAGCTGCGGTTTGAGATGCAAAAGTTGGATACATACCTATAGAATAATTAGCAGCTAGGTCACCATTTTCATCTGTAACCCAACCAGCAGAATCTGACATTCTTTCTCTAACTCTATTTACTAATGTGGTTGCGTCTGCTAGTTTGCCCAATTCAGCTTTAACCTCAGCAGCCATTAGTATTACATCAGAAAATCTGATTATGTGTACGTTTTTAGCCTGAGAAGTAAAACCCCAGTCAATTACACCTGCTAATTGAGCATCAAACTCTGCAATTGTAGGCACTGTTTTTACAGGGTTATAAGGACCTCCATTGGTTACTTGTCTTACCCAGCTAACATCTGAACCTACACCTGGGTTAACACCCCAATCCAAATAAGGAATACCTCTTCTACCAATTGTCCAGTCTATTCTAGGGTCTAGTAAGCTTTCATCTGGTGTGAAAGCATCAGCAGCTGTTAAACCTTCATCTGTAATTAGGTCTGTATCATTAAAAGTATCTATTAAAGGTAGGCCGTCGGCATCAACTTTATAACTATTTGCTAAGTTTTGAGATGGTTGGAAGAAACCACAGCAGTTAGTTGGAACTGGTCCGTGAGGTTGGTTCAATGTCCATCCATAGTTACCATTACTAATAGAACCATCACCAAAAGATGCTTCGTAACCAAATAATGATTCATTGTTTTCATTTTCAAAATCTGCTCTAAAGTTATGGTGGAAGTTATCCATCAATGCTAGAGCATCACCTGAAGCAGTAGTACCATTATTAATCACATCATCTAAAATAGCTTCTGCAGCAGACCAATCTGCTTGGAAAATATGAACTTTAGCTAAGAAAGCACCAGCGGCATATTTATTAATTCTACCTGGGTTTGGCATTGTACCTGAAAGGTTATCGTAAGCATATTGGAAATCTGCTTCAATTTGATCCCAGATTAATGCTTCTCCAATGGCAGGATTTTTTACTTCTGCAAAAGGAGTTTCTATCCCAACTGTTTCATCAACATATGGCACTCTTCCAAAAACTTTTACTCCTTCGAAGTGATAATGTCCTCTTAATGCACGTGCTTCTGCTAAAATTCTAACAGCTTGTTCATCTGTTAAATCAGCAGCAAGAGGAATATTTCTAATTGTAGCATTTGCTTTGCCGATACCATCATAAATAGCGCCCCATTTGTTGTTAAGTTCGCCGTTACTTGGTAAAACTTCAGATCTTTCCATATCATTTAGTAATACACCATCACTAGGTTCAGAACCTTTGTAGGCGATTTCAGAACGAACGCCACCCCAAACCCAGTTTGATGCACCTCCTTGTTGGTTAAATTGGTTATTATCCCAACTCTCGAACCAAGTGCCATCTAACGCTGAATAGGTTGCAATTAACATACCCTCTACACCTGCTGCATTTTGTAGCGCAGGCTCAGAGTAAGAACCCGGAGGTGATACTTCTAAAAATTCATCACTACAAGAGAATGGCAATAGCAATATTACTGATAAGCCAATCAATATTTTTATATAATTCTTCATATTATAGTTACGATTTAATAGATTTTATAATGAGAAATTTAAACCGATTAAGTATTGTGCGATAGATGGAAATGCACCTCGGTCAACTCCCATAGTTAAGTCATCTCCACCTTGGATATTGATATCAGGATCAGAACCTGAGTAATTGGTTATGGTAAAGAAGTTTTGTGCTTGCACATAAACTCTTGCACTACCAAGACCAAGTTTAGATAATAAAGCAGGATTGAATGTATAACCTAACTGAGCAGTTCTACCTCTTAAGAACGAACCATCTTCAACATAGAAAGTGTTAGAAGTAGTACGAGTAAAAGGAGTATAACCACTTTCAGCACCTGGTGCTAAACGAGGGTGAGTAGCTCCACTATTGTCTTGACCAGGTCTCCAATCTTGATTAACAACTCGCTCAGATACTGCACCTACGAAAACTCTCATATCGGTAAAGTAACTCACATTGTTGAATAGGTCATTACCTTGGTTCCACACTAAGAATATATTGAAATCGAAGTTTTTATATTTCAAATCCAAGTTTAAACTAGTTACGAAATCTGGGTGAGGGTTACCTAAGAATGTTTGATCATCATTATTAATCTTACCATCACCATTTTGATCTACATATTTCCAGCTACCAACTACAGCACCATCTTGTTCTAAAGCATCAATCTCTTCTTGAGTATCAAAGAAACGATCGTTAGGATCAATTTCCCAACCCCAGAAAGAAGCGATAGGGTTACCCGCTTTAGTTCTCACGATGTCTGAGATTCTATCTCCACCTCTTGAAATGAATGTTTCAGGGTTGCCATCAATATTGGTAACCTCATTTACATAGCGAGAGAAAATTAAAGTTGCATCATAAGAAAAGTTTCCAATTTGGTTTCTGTTGGTTAATGAAATATCAAAACCTTTATTTACCATTTGTCCTAGGTTGATATATGGTTGTGCAACCTGAGGTTCTGTTGGTGCTGCTACTTTTTGTACTAACAAGTCATTCGTGTTATTTTGATACCAATCGACAGTTAAGTCAATTACACCATCAAATAGTGTCGCATCAAAACCAATATTGGTTGTTTCAGAATATTCCCACTGAGTTGTTAAACTTCCTGTACGAGAAGGTCTATAACCAACTGTTGCAGAATTGTTTGTTCTGTTGATATCATAAAATGAACTACCAACATTAGCATTATAGAGGGTAAACTGATTGTTCGGGTCAACGTTGTTTATACTACCCATTTGTCCCCAACCACCACGGATTTTTAAGTCTTCAATCCAAGAAATAGTTTGCATAAAACTTTCTTCTGAGATTCTCCAACCAACACCAAATGCAGGGAAAGTACCATATCTTACATCTTCGTATAATTTAGAAGTTTCATCTCTACGAATTGTAGCATTGAAAAGGTATTTATCAGCAAAGATATAATCAACACGACCAAATACGGAATACAAAGATTCTCTAATGGCTTGATTATCATAAGCATTTGGTGTAGAGAATTGATCTGTATTTAAGTTGATAAAATTAGGGTCTTCAAAATCGTAAGTATTTGTTGAGACTCCAATACCTCTAGCATTTCTGTTAATCGCTTCGGTACCTGCTAATAGTTTTACCTGGTGTTTTGCGCCAAAGTTTTTAGTGTAATTGGCTGTATTGGTCCAAGTCCAAGTGAGGTTACTATTATTATTAACGCCATAAGCAGTTAAACCACGGTTTTCAGAGTTTTCATAAGATTTAAAGGCGTAATCTTCATTATAGGCATTGTTAAAATCGATACCGAATGAAGACCTAACTTTTAAATTTTTTATTGGCGAAATTTCAGCAAACATATTACCGAATATTCTCCAAGTTTGCCTTGTATCGTATTGTTCTCTAGTGAGTACTGCTACAGGGTTAGATGCGTTACCAGATTCACCCACTGAGTTACCTGCAAAACCGCCTCCAATATCATATACAGGAATGTAAGGCACATAACGGTAAGCCCAGCCCCAAGGACCGCCTTCACCTCTCGTTCTGCTACCATTACTTTCTTCATTAATAATCTGTAAGTTTTCACCTAAGCTAAACCATTTGTTTGGTTTAAATGAAGAGTTTACCCTTGCTGAATATCTTGTGTAATCTGTGTATTTGTGTGTTCCTTCTTGATTGAAGTAGTTAAAACTAACTGCATAATTGGCAGATGCATTACCACCAGTAGCAGAAATTTGATGACTTTGGATTAAGCCACTTTGCAATATTTCATCGAACCAGTTTGTACCATCACTAGTTTTTAAGATTTGATAAGGTGCACCATAATCTGAAATATCGTACAAGCTTGGATCAGCTCTTGAGTCATTTGCCGATACACCACCTTTGAAACCAGGGCTAGAAACGATGTATTCTGGAATTGAAGCTGAACTCATTTGTCCAAAAACTGGATGCACAAAAGTTGAAGGTTGAGACCTCTGTAAATAATCGAGATACTGCTCTGTGTTTATCACATCTAAATAGCTTCTCTCGGGCACTTTAGTAGTACCTACATAACCATTGTAAGAGATGTCAATCTTGCCTTCTGAACCTCTTTTAGTTGTGATAATGATTACACCCTGTGCTGCACGAGCTCCATAGATAGAAGCAGCAGTTGCATCTTTCAATACTTGGATGGACTCAATATCATTCGGGTTAATAGTAGCGGGATCTTGTGTTGGTACACCGTCGATTACATAAAGAGGATTACTTTGACCAAATGAAGTAAAACCTCTAATCCTTACTTTTGCACCTTCACCAGGAGCTCCGTCACCAGATATTGTAACACCTGCTGCGCGTCCTTGAAGTTGTTGTGCAATGTTAGCAGACGGTGTAGAAAGTGCATTTTTTGCATCCACAACGCCAACAGATCCAATAATATCAGCTTTTCTTTCAGATGTATACCCTGTTACGATAACCTCTTCAAGCTGTTCAACATCGGGTTCTAAGGCAATATCTAATACAGAGCTGTTGCCAACTTGTACTTCTTGACCTACGAAACCAATAAAACTGTAGCGTAAAACTTGGTCAGAGTTTGCTTCAATTTGGTATTTGCCATCGATGTTAGTAATTGTACCTGTAGAAGTGCCGACAATCAATACACTTACACCAGGTAGAGGTTGTCCGTCTTCCGAAGAAGTCACAACACCGCTTATGCTGCGCTGAAGAGGTGTTTGTACGTTGCTGAAGGTTGGTGTTTTGGTAGAAGAAAATACCAATTTCTCTTTGCTTTGTGCATTCAAAGAGAAACAACTAGCCAAAAAGACTAGAATAAATACACCCCTCCCATAATCGAAGTAATTTTTCATCATCATATTTAATTAAGAGTTATATTAAGGGAATTTTAAAATAATGGTATAGGTCGTTTAGCCCTATACTTTTTTAGCATAGAATTTTTAATAAAGCATCATGTATTAAGAGTA
Organism: Chondrinema litorale; assembly: GCF_026250525.1. Classification (GTDB taxonomy): domain Bacteria; phylum Bacteroidota; class Bacteroidia; order Cytophagales; family Flammeovirgaceae; genus Chondrinema; species Chondrinema litorale. The sequence goes on along the minus strand of NZ_CP111044.1, from coordinate 637 downwards.
TAGCTTAGCTACTCTTACTCACTTAAGTTTGATTAAAAAGGTTAAAAATATATGTATTAAGAAGGGTATGACAGAGTAATGAATCAATAATCATTTTCATATTTAATAATATTTGATGGTAATTTTAATGCCTCTTATTGTAAGGTTGTGATAGTATTTATTGAAACTCTGGTTGTGAAGATATCCTGTTTTTAGGACTATAAGATAAAGATAGTAAAAATATTAGTTATTATAAAAGTATTCCTGCACCTAATATAAAGCCTTATTTTAGAAAAAATCAACTTTTTTTAATAAATATTATAGAAATTTATACACCGCAGAATTGCACTATCTTAATTTTATAAAATTAATTTAAATTTAATTCTCCTCTTACACTTTGTTTTAAATAAAATTTATCAAATAAATTCTAGATAAAATACCAATAATCTAAGGTTTTCAATAAGTTTATTTATTAAACTATGCTTATTGATAATTTTAATATATTACAGAATTTATATTTTGGCAACTTAAATAATACCAAAAATTAAGTGGTGCTAATTCTCGGAATTAAAAAGTACATTCAATATCTTTAACAAAGTCGAAGCCTAGTCTGGCTCATTGTTGACCAATTTTTCCATTCTAAAAAATTCTTTCATTA